>NZ_JAENRY010000194.1 GCF_016612545.1 Streptomyces sp. MBT65
CCCCCACACCCGAACCGACCGCCGACGGCAGCCCCCGACCCGTCGCCGCCCGCACCGACTTCAGCCTCGCCGACGAACAAGAGGCGGACAGATTCGGCATGTTGATGAGCGGACGGCTGCGCCCCTGGTTGGAGGCCGCGGCGAACTCCGCGCACGAGCCCGCCGTGGCGGACGACGGTACGGAGCACGGGCTCGCCGGGCGTATCGGAGCCGCCCTCAACTACCGCGGGAACAGAAGATGAGCGGCCTGATCAACTACCTCAGCTGCGGCCTGCTGTGGCTGGGCCTGCTCGTGAAGGCCCCGGATCTCCTGCGCAACTGGCGCGACCCCTATCTCCGGGTCATCTGTGTGCTCCTCGGCCTGGCCGGGGCCTGCTTCTTCCTCGGGGCACCGCCCACCGTCGGCGCGATCAACCACTTCAGCGGCGTCACCAACCTCGCCGCCCCGCTGACGTACGCGTCGATCACCGCGTACAGCGCCTCCTCCCAGGTCCTGATCGTCTACTGGCGGGGCGGACCGCACGTCCACCGGACCGCCCGCCGCTGGATCGTGGCGTACACGTTCATCCTGGTCGGCATCGCCGTGATGTTCGCGCTCGGGCACACCCCGGTGGAGCGCCGCACGGACCTGGACACCTACTACGCGAAGACACCGTTCATCACCGAGATGATCGTGCTGTACCTGTCCGGGCACCTCGCGGCCGTCAGTGTCACCACGGTGTCGGCGCTGCGCTGGGCCCGGCAGGTGCGCGGCTGGCTGCGCGCGGGGCTGATCACGCTGGGCGTCGGCTCGCTGTGCGGCGCCGGGTACAGCCTGACCAAGTTCGCGGCGGTGATCGCCAGTTGGTGCGGACGCGACTGGACGAAGCTCGGTACGACGGTCTCGCCGGCCGCCGCCGGACTGGGCGCGGTCCTGATCGTCGTCGGGGTGCTGATCCCGCTGGGCGGCCCCCGGCTGACCCACTGGTGGCAGGCGAGACGGACGTATGCCCGGCTCGAGCCGCTGGAGCACGAGCTGGACGAGCTCCTCAACCGCCGTGCGCTACGGCTGCCCCGTCCGCGCTGGTCCTCGCCCGCGACCCGGCTGGTGTGGCGGCAGACCAGCATCCACAACGCGCTCGGCCACCTCGACGCGTTCTTCGACCAGGGCCTGTACGAGCGGACCCTGGAGGCCGCGGCGCGCGGCACCGGCGACCCGGAGCGGGCCGAGGCGACCGCGTGGGCGGCGGTCGTCGCCGCGGCCGTGGTCGAGGAGCGGAGCCGTGACACCGGGGAACCCGAGAGCGATCCGCGCCTCGCGCCCGCCGACGGACCTGGCCGGCTCCCCGACCGGGCGCCCGGCACCGCCCTGCTCCCGTACATCGCGGACGCGCTGACCCGGTCCCCGCTCGTCGCCGCCGCCCGGGTCCGCACCGGGACGACGGAAGGGAGTTCACGGGCATGAGCCTCATGGTGTACCTCGCCGCCGCCGTCTTCGGCCTGTCCTGCACCGCCCTGCTGGCCCGGCCCTCCCGCGTCCCGCGCGACCCGCTGACCGTGTCCACCTGCGCGGCGATCGTCCTCGGCGCCCTGGGCCTGGTCTGCGCCGCGCCGCCGACCCTGCGCGCGGTCAACGGCCTGACCGGCATCCCGAACTTCGGTGCCCCGCTCACCTACGGGATGATCTCCGCGTACAGCTGCTCCCTGCTGATCCTGCTGTTCCAGTGGCGGGGCGGCTCCCCCGCCCGCATCCGCCGCATGGTGCTGCGCGGGATCGCCGCCTACGGAGCGCTGATCGTCGCCATCGTCGTGCTGTTCGCGCTGGCCGACCCGAGCACCGAGCGGCTCACCGACCTCGACACGTACTACGCCAACACGCCCTACATGCGCGAGATGATCGTGCTCTATCTGCTCGGGCACAGCGCGGCCACGCTCGCGATGTGCGCGGTGTGCGTCTCCTGGGCCCGGGAGGTCACCGGCCTGCTGCGGACCGGGCTGCAACTGATCCTGATCGGCACGCTGTTGGACGTGGTCGGCTTCCAGCTCACCAAGTACACGGCGGTGGTGGCCCGTTGGACCGGTCACGACCTCGACTTCCTGTCCACCGGTGTCGCCCCGCAGATGGCCTCGCTGGCCGCCCTGACCTGTTCCGCGGGCTTCGCCCTGCCGAGGCTGCTGCCCACGGCCCGCACGCACTGGCGCTACCTCGACGATCTGCGCGGGCTGGGCCCGTTGTGGTCGGAGGTCCGCTTCGCGTCCATCGCGCCGAAGCCGCCCAGCGCGCTCTGGCAGCTGCCCCGGATGCGGCTGCACTGGCGTGAAGTGTCCATCCACGACGGCCTGTTGGCCCTCGCCCCGTACTTCGACGACCGGCTGCGCGAGCGCACCCGTGACGCCGCCCTGCACGAGGGCCGCTCCGCGCACGAGGCCCGGGTGGTCGCCGAGGCGGCGATGGTGGCCGACGCCGCCCGCCGCGCCGCCGCCCGCGAGGAGCCCTTCGCCACCCCGAGCACCTACCGGCTCTACGCCACGGAGGTCTCCGACACCTGCGGTCTGGTCGAGTTGGCGCGGGCGCTGTCCCGGTCCCGGCTCGCCACGGCCGTACCGCGCGGTACGGTGAAGGCCACCCCTCGTTGAGCCGACCCCTGTTGCCCCCTGCCCGGCCCAACACCCTTACTTCCCGGCCGACTTGAGGAGCCCCATGTCGCGCAGAGCTGTCGTCGTCGGTGCCGGACTGGCCGGCGTACTGGCCGCGGCCGCGTTGTCCGCGCACGCGGACGAGGTGATCGTGCTGGACCGGGACGAGCTGCCCGACGGACCGGAGCACCGCAAGGGTCTCCCGCAGGGACGCCACGCGCATCTGCTGATGTCCGGCGGCCTGGCCGCGATGGAGGACCTCGTCCCCGGGGTGAGCGTGCGCGAGCGGCTGCTGGCGGCGGGCGCCCACGAGATATCCCTCAACTCGGGCATGGTCGCGCTGACTCCGGAGGGCTGGCTGCGGCGCTGGCGGCACCCGGGTCCGCGCATGCTCACCTGTAGCCGGGCGCTGCTGGACTGGGTGGTGCGCGAGGCGGTCCTGGCCGGCACGAAGACGGAGATCCGCAGGGCGCAGGCCCTCCAACTCCTCGGCGACGCGCGGCGGATCACCGGTGTCCGCATCTCGACGGAGGCCGGGGAGACGGACCTCGACGCCGACTTCGTGGTGGACGCGAGCGGCCGCGGCTCCCGGATCACGCACTGGCTGGAGGCGCTGGGCGTGACCGGCGTCGAGGAACGGACGGTCGACTCCGGCCTGGTCAACGCGACCCGTGTCTACCGCCGACCCGAGGGCGCCGAGCACTTCCCCCTCACGATCCTCCAGGCGAACCCGTACGCGTCCCGGCCCGGCCGCGCCGGCATGGTCCTGCCCATCGAGGGCGACCGCTGGATGGTCAGCCTCGCCGGCACCCGGGGCGCCGAACCGCCCGCCGATCCGGACGGCTTCCGCCAGTACATGCGCGACCTCCCGGACCCCATCCTCGCCCGTCTGATCTCCGGCGCCGAACCCCTCACGGACGTCCACACCAGCCACAGCACGCAGAACGCCCGCCGCTACCTGGAGAAGATCCGGGACTGGCCCCAGGGCCTGGTCGTCCTCGGCGACGCCCTGGCCACCTTCAACCCGGCGTACGGACAGGGCATGTCGGTGGCGGCCCTCGGCGCACGGGTGCTCTCCCGCGAACTGGACGAGGAGGGCTTCACCGCCCCCGCCCTGGCCGCGAAGGTCCAACGCGGAGTGGCCACCCCCGTGGAGGGCGCATGGGCCATGGCGGTGGGCCAGGACATCTGGTACCCCGCGACAAAGGGCCCCGCCCCCACGACCGCCGACCGCCTGATCACCCGCTACTCCCGCCGCCTACTGAAGGCGGCGACGGGTTCCTACCCCGCGGCGGCAGCGCTGGCAACGGTAACCAGCATGGAGGCAGACGCATCAACCCTGATGCACCCCGGCCCCCTCCTCTCAGCCCTCAACGGCCCTTTCCTGCCTCCGCTTTCGGGCCCACCTTTGACGCCGTCGGAGAGAGAAATACTGGAGGCCTTGGGCGGGCGGGGGGCCGAACTCCCTTAGGGGCACAGGGCGGTATCAATCTGCGGGACCGGTGTTCTTAGGAGCACGGGGCTGCATCGATCTGCGGCTCCGCCGCGCGGACGCGGCCAGGCCGTACGGGACCGGTGTTTTTAGGGGCGCGGGGAACTGCGCACCTAGCCGCAGCGCACCCGCACCCATAAGTCACCGCTCAGCCCCCGAACGCAGGCTGCGCCAAACCCTTCCCCGCCCCCGGCACGACCAACAGCGACCCGGCGACAGGATGCGGCGACGAAAGCCCCACCCGGGCAGTGGTCACGTACAGGTCGGTGAGATCCGCCCCGCCGAAAGCGCACGCGGTGATCAGCGAGGTCGGCAAAGACACCACCCGCTCCAGCTCACCGTCCGGCGTGTACCTCCGCACCGCACTCCCACCCCACAACGCCACCCACACACACCCGTCCGCGTCGACGGTCAGCCCATCAGGAAACCCCGCCCCCGCCTCGACCTCCGCGAAGCGCCTCCGCTTGGACACCCGCCCGTCCGCGTACTCGAACACATCGATCCGCCGCGTGGGCGAGTCGATGTAGTACATGAGCGAGCCGTCCGGACTCCACCCCGTCCCGTTGCTCACCGCCACGTCATCGAGGATCAGCCGGACAGAACCGTCCCCGGCAATCCGCGACAACGACCCCCCGCACGCCGCCTCGTCGTACCGCATCGTCCCCACCCACAACGCCCCGTCGGGCGCGACGGCCGCGTCATTGGCCCGCCGCCCGGCCACCGGCTCATGGTGCAACCACCGAAACGCCCCGTCGGGATCGACCAGCCCGACCCCGTCCCGGAGATTGAGGACCAGCCCTCCCCCGACCCGGGGCTTGGCCGCGCCCACGTGCTGGTCGGTCACCCGCACCGTACGCACGCCGGACACGGGGTCGTACGTATGCACCCGTGACCCGAGGATGTCGATCCAGATCAGCCGCCCGGCCGCCGCGTCCCACGTCGGCCCCTCACCGAGCGTCGCCTCCGCCCGTACCGCCACCTCGTACGTCATGCCGCACTCCGATGTCCGAGCCGTTCCGACAGTTCCGCCGCGCCCTTCACCGCGAGCTGCTCCAACTCGTCCCGGCGCTCGTCGCTCCAGCGGATCATGGGGACGGAGATGGACAGCGCGGCGACGACCTGTCCGGCCCGGTCCCGGACCGGCGCGGCCACGCACGACACATCCGGATTCGACTCCCGGCTCTCGACCGCGACCCCCCGCTCCCGGATCTCGGCGAGCGCCTCCCGCAGCGCGCCCGGCTCGACGATGCTGTTCGGCGTCATCGCGACCAGCGACGCCCCGGCCGGGATACGCGCGGTCAGCTCCGCCTCGGGAAGCGAGGCCAGCAGCATCTTGCCCACGGAGGTGCAGTGCGCGGGCAGCCGACGCCCCGCCGCCGACACCATGCGCACCGCGTGCGTGGAGTCGACCTTGGCGATGTAGATCACGTCGGTGCCTTCGAGGATGGCCACGTGCACGGTCTCGTCGCAGGTCTCGGCGACGGCCCGGGCGACCTGCTGCCCCTCGGCGGCGAGGTCGAGCTGCTCGGCGTACCTGCTCCCGAGCTGGTACGGACGGACTCCGAGCCGGTAGCGTCCGGGTTGACCGGGCACGGGCACGATGTACGACCGGGCGGAGAGCGTGGTGACCAGTTCGTGCACGGTCGTGCGCGGCAGTTGTAGCTTGCGCACGATGTCGGGGGCGGAGAGCGTCCCGTCCCCGTCGAGGAAGAGCTCAAGAATGTCGAGAGCCCGGGTCACGGCAGGTACGAGGCGTCCCACAC
The DNA here is from genome assembly GCF_016612545.1 of Streptomyces sp. MBT65. Lineage (GTDB taxonomy): Bacteria > Actinomycetota > Actinomycetes > Streptomycetales > Streptomycetaceae > Streptomyces. Next base: position 5,872 of record NZ_JAENRY010000194.1, read on the forward strand.
CGGCCCCCTTCTTAGAGTCGAATCGACTGACGTGTTCGAAATTTCAACTGACGATCGGGATAACGAACACAGGCTAGCCATAGAGGGTTGCACGGGCAATGGTCGCGTGACCACGCGACTACCGACCGGCCCTGGGATCGCCCAGTTCACCACGCAACCGCTGGGCGCGCAGCACGAGTTCGAGCTCGAACCGGCGGTCCGGGTGGTCGATCTCGTCCCCCCACAGTTCCCGGATCTGCCGCAGGCGATACCGCACGGTCTGCGGATGCACCCCGAGCCGCGCGGCCACCTCCGGCGCCCCGCCCCGCGTCTCCAGCCACGCCAGCAGGGTCTCCGCGAGCCGCCGCCGGTGCGTCGGCCCGCAGTGCTCCAGCGGCGCCAGACACCGCAGCGCGAGATCGTCGATCAGCTCCTCGGGCTGGAGCAGGACCAGCGCCTCGGTGTGCTCGGTGCAGTACAGAACACCCCCGCCCGGCAACAGCCCCCGCTCCATCAGCCCTACGGCGGCCTCGGCCCAGCGCGCCGACTTCACCGCGTCGGCCAGCGGAACCGGCGGCCCGATCGCGCCGGCCCAGCCGGTCAGCGCCCGGTGCAGCAGCTCGGGCCGCCCGGCGGCGTCCGGTTCGGGGACGACCATGCGGGGCTGCTCGTACTCCATGTCGAGCAGCACCTCCTGTCCTACGGCGGGGGCGACCGCCTCGCGGGCCGGACGCAGTAGAACACCCACGGAGACCTTGTCGGGCAGCGGCCAGCCGATCCGGGCGGCCCGCTCCGAGAGGGCCTCGGCCGGGTCGCCGCGATGGTGCTCGGCGAGGAGGAGTTCCATGAGCCGCCGCTGGAGACGCAGCCGCTCCCCCGCCTGCCGCGCGGCGGCCTCCGCGTAGCCGCGCACGGACTGGTCGACAAGCCCGTCCAGATACTCGTAGCCCGCGTCGACGAGTTCGTACATCGCGGGCGGCGGGATCTCCACCCGCTGCCCGATCTCGGCCAGCCGGCGCCAGGCGAGCCGTACGCCCATCCGGTAGATCGCCTGGAGCGAGTCGAGGCTACGGCCGTGCAGGCCCTCGCCGCGCCCGAACTCCTGGAAGACGCCCGGCGGTACGGTCGGACGGCCCTCGGCGGTCTCCAGGTGCTGGACGAACACCTCGATGGCGCGCCGGATGCCGACCAGTGCCATGGGTTCGCCCGACTCGTCCACGACCAGCGGCAGTTGGGGGTGCTCGCGGCGGATCTCGCGCAGGATCTCCTCGGCGAGCGCGGGCGCCTCGGCCATGGCGATCGCCGCGAACTCCCGTACCTGGAGGCGCGGTACGTCGTGCCACGCCGAGCGCGCCGTCACGGTCGCCGGACGGGCGGTCGACGGACGGGCCGTCGCCGGATGGGCGGCCACGGGGTCAACTCCCTTGGCCCGCTTGCTCGTACGTGACCAGGGGCGTGTTCGACTGCTCGGGTCTGGCGTCGAGCAGCGCGACGATCCCGAGCGCTGCGCCGACGGCGAGGGCGGCGGCCAGGGCGATGGTGAGCGCGGCGGCGAGCAGTCTGGGCATCGCGGGGTCAGCCTCTCTGTTCTGAGGTCCGTGCGCCCTGCCCCTGCCCGTCGGCCCAGTGTCGGCAGACATTGACACTCCGTCAAGGGGCGCCTACGGTTCCCGGCCCAAGAGCGGCCCGAACTCCGAAACCAACCCTCACTGGAGTGTCCGGATGCGCCGTACAGCCTCTCCATTTTCCTTGATCCTGCTGGGACTCGGCACGTTTCTGCTGGTCCTGGCGCCGCTGCTGGCGTGGTACGTCGAGCCGCGGGCCGCCGTCACCCCGATCGACATCGACACGACCGCCGTCTACCGGGGCACCGGAAGCTACTTCGACACCGGCGAGTTGCGGACGGTCGACGACCAGCGGATCACCGTGACCCAGCAGGTGCGCGGCGAGGTCGCGGACAGCGAGAAGAGCGGGGCCGCGGTCTGGGACGTCACGACGACCGTCGACACCGACAAGTCCCTGCCGGCCGCCGATCCGCACGACGCGCTGGAGTTCTTCCCCAACCGCTGGGTCACGGACCGCAGGACCAACAAGCCGGTGCACTGCTGCCACGAGAACCCGTACTTCGAGGGCGACGCCTACCTGAAGTTCCCGTTCGACGTGCGGAAACAGCCGTACCAGTGGTGGGACAACTCCCTTGGCGCGACGGTGACTCTGCGCTACTCGGGGACCAAGAAGGTGCAGGGCTACTCGGGTTACGTCTTCAAGGGCACCGTCCCACCCACGAAGATCGGCACCCGCCTGGTCCCCGGCAGCCTCGTCGACCAGCCCAACTCCCCCCAGATACTGGCCGAGGAGTGGTACTCCAACCACGGCATCGAGCTGATCGTCGACCAGCGCACCGGCCGGGTGATCTACGCCCGGACCGGCCCCCGGCGCACCCTGCGCGCCCCCGACCACGCCTACGACGCGGTCCTCCTCCTGGACGCCGACAAGCTCGCCTTCACCACGGCCACGCAGCGGGAACAGGTGAAACTGGCGAAGCGGGAGAGCGGTCAACTGCGCCTGGTGGGGTGGTCGTTGCCGATCGGTGCCGCTGTGGCCGGATTCGTCCTCGCCATGGCGGGTGGCGTTTTGGTGCTACGCGGCCGTCGGCACCCGGAATCGACCACTTCACCCGAGTATCCGCCCACGATGTGACGTGACGTCAGTTCTAATAACCCCGGAAATTGTCATGCGGGTGAGTAGCCGTCGGGAACGCCGGGGCGAAAACTGTCCAACCCACCCCGGGCACAGCCCGCCCACAGAAACTCCGTGCCGTGTCCCGCCCGTTCCTGCCCCCACCCCGCTGAACCTCGTAGAACCCAGCAGAGTTCCGCCCGAGTTCCGCACCCTGAGACGAGTTGGAGCACCCATGCCCCAGCACGTGCCCCATTCGCTGCCCCCCACGTTTCCCCGGGTCGCGCAGCACCCCCCGGCGCCGGTGCCGCAACCGCGCCGGATCGTCTTCCTCGCCCACCGGGACCTCGACAATCCCCAGGCCGGCGGCTCCGAACTCCTCGTGGACAGACTCGCCGACGGGCTGACCCGGCTCGGTCACCAGGTGACCCTGTTGTGCGGGGGCCCGGCCGCGTACCGCGACTACCGCGTGATCTCCGCCGGCGGTGCCTACGGCCACTTTCTGCGGGCCCGCACCGCGTTCGCCCAACAGGTCGGCGACTGCGATCTGTTGGTCGAGGTGTGCAACGGGATGCCGTACTTCGCGCCTGTCTGGCATCGCGGGCCGACGATGTGTCTGGTCAACCATGTCCACACGGATCTGTGGAAGATGCGGTTCGGCGGCCCGATGGCGCCGGCCGCGCGGATCGGCAGACGGCTGGAGCAGTGGGCGCTGACCGGGGCGCAGCAACGCGGCCTGCTGGTCGCGGTCTCTCCCTCCACCGCGCGGGCGTTGCGCGGGATCGGGGTCGAGCGGTCGCGGATCCGGGTCGTCCACAACGGGGTCGAGGAGCCGGGGCCGCTTGTCGCGCGGTCGGCGGAGCCGTTGTTCGTCGCGGTGGGGCGGCTTGTCGAGTACAAGCGGGTCGATCTGCTGCTGCGGTTGTGGGAACGGGTGCGGCCGGTTGTCGGGGGGCGGTTGGTGATCGTCGGGGACGGGCCCGAGCGGGAGCGGTTGGAGCGGCTTGCCGGGGCCGGGGTCGAGTTCACCGGGCATGTCTCTGAGGCTCGGAAGCATGAACTTCTTTGCGCGGCTTGGCTGTTGCTCCACCCGTCGGCGTTGGAGGGGTGGGGGTTGGTGGTGACGGAGGCTGCGGCCCGGGAGACTCCGGCGATTGCGTTCGACGTGCCCGGGTTGCGTGACTCCGTCGTCGACGGCGAGACGGGTGTGCTGGCCCGTGGGGAGTCGTCCTTCGCGGCGGCGTGGTGTGCGCTAGCGCTGTCCGCGCATCGCCGGGAAGTGATGGGCAAGGCTGCGCGTGATCTTGCCGCGCGCTATCGGTGGGATCGGACGGTCAGACGGTTTCGGTTGGTGGCCGGGGAGGCGGTGAGGGGTTGGGGGGCGCTGTGAACTGGGTGCGGGTTCGTTGTGGCTGGCCGCGCCCCGCGGCGGAGCCGCATATCGATACAGCCCCGCGCCCTTTCGAACCTCGCCGGGGTTTCAAGGATCCGTCTCTTCGGCGGTCGCTTGCTCTCTTTCGTGGCTTCCTTCGTGAGCAGGAGGATCCGGAATCCTGTTATGCGCTCCTCGCCCTCGACGCCGGTGATCAAGTCGAGGCCTACTACGGGCCCGTTGCCGGTCGTACCGTCGTTGATGTCGGTGGGGGGAGCGGGTACTTCACGGAGGAGTTTCGGCGGCGGGGAGCCCACGCTTATCTCTTTGAGCCGGACGTACGGGAGTTGGGGTCGAAACCACCCGACGGGACCGTCATCGCTGACGGGTATCTGCTCCCTCTCTCCGACGGGGTCGCGGACGTGACCTTCTCGTCCAACGTCCTTGAGCACGTGGCGGATCCGCAGACGTTTCTCAGTGAGCTGGCTCGGGTGACCCGGCCCGGTGGGCTGATCTATGTGTCGTTCACCAACTGGCTGTCCCCGTGGGGCGGTCATGAGTGGGCGCCCTGGCACTACTTCGGCGCGGAGCGGGCCCGCGCCCGCTACCAGCGACGTACCGGCAGACCGGCCAAGCACACCCTCGGCGAGAACCTGTTCGCCGTGCACATCGGCGCCACCCTGCGGCAGGTCCGTGCCCGTGACGACGTGACGGTCGTCGCGGCGCGGTCCCGCTACTGGCCCTTCCTCGACCGCGCCGTCGTCAAGGCGCCCGGGATAAGGGAGTTGGCCACCTGGAACCTCCTCCTCATTCTCCGGCGGTGTCCACCATGACGGCGACCACGGTCCAGGTTCCGCCTCCGGCGGCCGATCCGACCCGTACGACCCTTGCCGGTCCCCCGGAGGGGCCGCGGTCATGGCGTTGGCTGCTGGGGTTCTGGGTCGTGGTGCTGGTGTTGCTGCTGGCCGTGCATCCGGGGCGGCAGACCTTCGACACCAAGCTCGGCGTCACCGTGGATCCCGGTCAATTCCTGTCCGATCTGGGTCAGTTGTGGCACGACCGGGGTTCGTTCGGGGGTATCCAGGACCAGTACGCGGGCTACCTCTGGCCGATGCTGCCGTTCTACTGGCCGGCCCACGCCGTGCATCTGCCGGTGTGGTTGGCGGAGCGGCTGTGGCTGTCGCTCGTCGTCTCGGTCGCCTTCTGGGGCGCGCTGCGGCTGGCCGAGCGGCTGCGGGTCGGGAGTTCCGCGTCCCGGCTGCTCGCCGCCGTGACGTACGCGTTGTGGCCGGTGTTCACGATCGTCATAGGGTCCACGTCCGCCGCCGCGCTGCCCGGCGCCTTTCTCCCCTGGGTGCTGCTGCCGCTGACCAACGAGCGGTACACGGCCCGCGTGGCCGCCCTGCGTTCGGCGCTGATCGTCCCCTTCATGGGCGGAGTCAACGCGGCGGCGACCCTCGCGTCCCTGCTCCCGGTGGGCCTGTATCTGCTCTCCCGCCCGCCCGGACCACGGCAGCGCAAGCTGCTCGCCTGGTGGGTGCCGGGGGTGATCCTTGCCACGGCATGGTGGTGGATCCCCCTCCTCATGCTCGGTGTCTATGGCGAGAACTTCCTTCCCTACGTGGAGACTTCGCAGACCACGACGGACACCATGGCGGCGACGGAGGGCCTGCGCGGAGCCGGTGACTGGGTCGCCTATCTGCATCTCGGGGAGGCCTGGATACCGGCCGGCTGGACGGTCGCCTCGTCGGTGATCGTGATCGTCTGCTCGGCACTCGCGGCGGGGCTGGGTCTCGCCGGGCTGGCCAGACGGGACATGCCGGAGCGGCGCTGGCTGGTGCTGATCGCGGTGTCGGTCGCGCTGATCCTGTTCGCCGGGTACGGCGGCGCGTTCGGGGCGCCCTTCCACGGGGTGGTGCAGGGCTGGCTGAACGGCCCGCTCGTCCCCTTCCGCAACATCTACAAGTTCCAGGCGGGCCTGGCCCTCGCGCTCGTCCTGGGCCTGGCCCATCTGGTGGGCGTGGCCTCCGAGTCGCGGGGCGCCCGTCCGGTCCGGGGCCGTCGGTTCGTGCCGCTGATCGCAGTGGTCCTCGTCCTGCCGGGGCTGGCCTGGCCGTATCTCAACGGGTCGATCCTGAACCCGGGTTCGTTCCAGCAGCTCCCCAAGTACTGGCAGGCCACGGCCGATTGGCTGCACAAGTACTCCCCCGACTCCCGTGCCCTGGTCGTCCCGGCGACCGCGCACGGCATCTACACCTGGGGCTCCCCCATCGACGAGCCCCTCGACGTCCTCGCCGACTCCCGCTGGGCGGAACGGGAGTACGTGCCGATGGGCACCCCCGGCAACCGGCGCGCGATGGACGCGGTCGAGCAGGCGCTGGCCAGTGGCGGCGAAGTCCCGGGCCTGGCCGACTACTTGAGCCGAGCGGGGGTCTACTACGTCGTCGTCCGCAACGACCTGGACCCCGACCAGATCGGCTATGTCCCTACGACCACCGTCAAGCGCGCCCTCGAACAGTCCGGCTACCAGCGGGTGACCGGCCTCGGCCCGGTCATGACCGGCGGCCGGATCGCCGACGACACCCCGCTCCAGGTCGAGGGCCTGTACCCGCGCCAGCGGGCGGTGGAGATCTACGAGCCGACGAGCAAGGACGTGACGCGGCCGGGGCAGGCGGGCCTGACGCCGGTGGCCGACACGGCGGTGGTCTCCGGCGGACCGGAGTCCCTGCTGCCCCTCGCGACCGAACTCCGGCGCAGGGCAACGGTGTTGACGGGCGACAACCACCCGGGGCTGGGCTCCCCGCCGCTCCAGATCCTCGGCGACGGACTGCGCCGCGCGGACACCCGGTTCGGCCTGGTCGACGCCAACACCTCGTACACGTACACCCCCGACGAACGCAACGCGCCGGACGCCGTCCAGGACGCGGGCAAGAAACCGAAACAGATCCTCCCGACCAAGGGCATCGCCCACCAGACGGTGGCCGAGCTGCGCGGCGCCCGCTCGGTGACGGCGTCCTCCAGCGGCAACTGGCTTTTCCACCTTCCCCAGTTCGACCCGGTGAACGCCTTCGACGGCAACCCGGACACCGCGTGGGCGGAGGGCGCGGCGGGCTCCCCGAACGGGCAGTGGCTGCGTATCGGCTTCGCGGGCGGGTCGTACGACATGCCCGGTTCGTTCAAGGTCACGCCGCTTCCGCAGGAGGGCGTGCGGGCGGCGCCGACCGAGGTGCGGGTGGAGACGGCGAAGGGCAAGGTGACCAGCTATCTCCAGCCGAACGGCATGCCCCAGACGATCAAGTCGCCCTCCGGTACGACGAGTTGGATGAAGCTGACGATCGTCGACTCGGTGGCGCGCCGTACCGGCCTCACCGGCGCGGGCTTCTCCGAGATCGCCCTGCCGCACGTCCAGGTCACCCGGCTCCTGAAACTCCCGACGGACGTGAGCGCCTCCGACGCGACGGCCGAGATCATCTCCCTGCACCGCGCGGCCGACCCGACGGGCCTCTCCCCGACCGGCACGGAGGCGGGCCTGCACCGCGCCTTCTCGACGTCGGCGGCGGGGACGTACGAGATGAAGGCGAGCGCGGTGGCCACCCCCGGCGAGGAGTTGGACAAGCTCCTCTACGAGGTGGCCCCCGCCCAGCAGCACCGGATCACGGCGACGGCGGACTCCACGGCGGCGCTGGGCACGGGCCTCTCCGCCCGCAACCTGACGGACGGCGATCTGACGACGGGCTGGGTCGCGGGCGACCGCCCCACGATCCATCTGACCTGGACCGGCAAACAGGCCGTGGGCGAAGTGGTGTTGGCCCCCGCGGGCGGTCTGTCGACCCGTGCGACCGAGGTCGACATCGCCTCACCGGACGGCTCGACGATCGCCGGCGTGGACGAGAACGGCGTGGCCCGCTTCGACCCGATCACCACGGACCGCCTGGACATCACGATCACGAAGACGGCCCCGCTCACCCTCCACAACCCCCTCGCCGACGAGAACCTCCAACTCCCCGTGGGCCTCACCGAGGCCTACATCCCGGCCCTGGACCAGTACCGCACCCCCCAGCCGGACCCGTCCCGCACCTTCACGCTGGCCTGCGGAAAGGGTCCGGTGGTGGCGGTGGACGGTGAGTTGTACCGGACGAGCGTGACGGGGACGGTACGGGACCTGACGGAACGGCGTTCGGTGGAGGTGACGCTCTGTCAGGAGGGCCGCGCGGACCCGGCATTGGAGCTGACGTCGGGCCCACACCGGGTGGAGGCGGGGGACACCGGCCCCCTGGAACTCACCGACGTGACCCTGACCCACGGAACAGTCACCCAACCCACCGCCGAGACCCGCGAGTTGACGATCCGGGACTGGCTGGGCGACCGCCGGGAGGTGACGGCGGGCTCGGGCGCGGCCTCGTACCTCACCACGTACGAGAACTACAACGACGGCTGGAAAGCCACCCTGAACGGCAAGGAGCTGTCCCCGGTCCGCCTGGACGGCTGGCAACAGGGCTGGCGCGTCCCAGCAGGCGCGGGCGGCACGATCAAGCTGTCCTACACCCCGGCGACGACGTACGAGGCCGGCCTCATCGGCAGCGGAGTCGCCGTAGCCGCCCTCCTGGCCCTGGTGATCTGGCGCCGCCGAGAGCCCAACCCCGACGAGTACCAACCACCTCCACCCCTGCCCGGGTTGTGGCTGGGCACGGTGGCACTGACGCTGGTCGGAGTGGTGACAGCGGGCTGGCTCGCCCTACTGGTCCCGGCACTGGCCTTGCTGGCCCACCGCCGCCACGCACTCCTGGTCCCGATCGCGTTCGCGGCGTTGGCGGGGGCGGGCATCACGGCGGCGA
>NZ_JAENRY010000195.1 GCF_016612545.1 Streptomyces sp. MBT65
CCGCACACCCCTCCGGGGCCCCCGAGCCCCTACGGGCCCCAGCCCTACCAGACCTGGTCGCAGGGCTACACCCCGTACAACAACCCGGCGCCCCACAACGGCATGGCCATCGCCGCCCTCGTGTCCGGCATCCTGTGCTGCCTCCCCGGCGTCGGACTGGTCCTCGGGCTGATCGCGCTCAGCCAGATCAAGAAGCGGGGCGAGCGCGGCCGGAGCATGGCGGCGGCCGGCCTGGTGCTGTCGGCGTTCGGGCTGGTGGTGTGGATGCTCGGGGCGACCGGCGCGGCGACCGGCTTCTGGGACGATGTCAAGGACGACGTGCGGACCAACTCGAGGTGTTCGCCGTCGTACGGATGAGCGGCGGCTCGTACCCCGGGGACAAGAAGGTCAGCGCCACCGCCGACGACAAGTGCTACGCGCTCCAGGACGCCTACGCCATGGACGGCTGGGCCGTGCCCGACGACGTGGACATCTACTACGTCACCCCGACCTCGGACAGCTGGGACCAGGGCGACCGCGAGATCACCTGCGTGTTCGGCAACACGGACGAGGAGGCGAGCCTGCCCGGCGGTTCGCTGCGCAACGACGCCACGACCCTCGACTCCGACCAGGTCGCGTATCTGAAGGCGGCCCACGTCCTCAACGCGGCGCTGGACTCGGCGCCCGACGCGGAGTACGTCGAGGACGACCTGCCGGGGCACAGGGCCTGGGCGGGCCGGGTCTCGGCCGCGCTGACCCAGCAGGCCGACCTGCTGGACGGCCACCAGTGGCCCGCCGCCTCGCAGAAGCCGGTCGCGGCCCTGGTCAAGGACCTGCGGGCCGCGCAGAAGGACTGGGCGAAGGCGGCCAGGGCCGCGGACGCCGACGAGTTCTACCGGTACTACGACAAGGGCGCCGACCTGATCGACCCCCGGAAGTCGGTCACCGCCCGCAAGGCTCTGGGGCTCGCCACGACCCCTCCGTCGTACGACGGGAACGGGGGCGGCGGGGACGGCGGGGGAGACGGTGGCGGCATGGAGGTGTGAGGGCTCCTATAGCGGGGAGAAAGTGCCTGGGTAAAGCCCACGCCGGGCATAAGTCATCACATCGAGTGATTCTCTGGCCTTTGCTTGCATGGCACAACCCACGGTTGCCAGGCTGTTGCTGTCTGTACAACCTGATGGGAGCGGCCAGTGACATTCGGTGAGCAGCCGGCGTATCTGCGCGTCGCGGGTGATCTCCGCAAGAAGATCGTCGACGGCCAGCTGCCCCCGCACACCCGGCTGCCCTCGCAGGCCAGGATCCGCGAGGAGTACGGGGTGTCCGACACGGTCGCCCTGGAGGCGCGCAAGGTGCTGATGGCCGAGGGGCTGGTCGAGGGCCGTTCCGGGTCGGGGACGTATGTGCGCGAGCGTCCCGTGCCGCGGCGCGTCTCCCGCTCCGGGTTCCGGCCGCCGGCCGGCGCGACCCCGTTCCGGCAGGAGCAGGCCGAGGGGGAGGCGCGTGGCACCTGGGAGTCCAGCAGCGAACAGGCCGAGGCCGCCGGTGCCATCGCCGAGCGGCTCGCCCTCCAGCCCGGTGAGCGCGTGATGTGCACGAAGTACGTGTTCCGGGACGCGGGCGAGACGATGATGCTGTCCACGTCCTGGGAGCCGCTCGCGGTGACCGGCCGGACGCCCGTGATGCTGCCCGAGGAGGGTCCGCTCGGCGGCATGGGCGTCGTCGAGCGGATGCGCGCCATCGACGTCGTCGTGGACAACGTCACCGAGGAGGTCGGCGCCCGCCCGGGCCTCGCCGAGGAACTGCTCGCGCTCGGGGGGGTCCCCGGGCATGTGGTCCTCGTCATCCAGCGCACGTACTACGCCTCGGGCCGCCCGGTGGAGACGGCCGACGTGGTCGTCCCGGCCGACCGCTACCGGATCGCGTACCACCTGCCGGTGAAGTGAGCGCGGGGCACCGGCAGGTGAAGCGGGCACGTACCGCTTGTCGGTGAACTAGCGCACCCCTTAAGGCATTTGTCGCCGGAACCCGCCAATCCGCCCTGCCCTGACCGCAGTTGGATTCCGGTCTTTCTCGCAGGCCGTTCACGGCACCTGTAGCGTGCCTCTCACCGGATGCATCGAGGTGCGCCAACGGCGCGTTCGTCATCGTGCGCCCCCTCCGTCTTGGCTGGTTGCGTACCTCTTTGTGAAAACCCGTATTCGCTGCGTGAAGGTTAGGCGTAGGCTCCGGCATATGCGGATTGCGGTTTCCTTATGGGGTGGGGCACGGCACGAACCGCGAGCGGGAAGCGGAGGGGCGCGATGAACGACAACACGATCACCCTGCCCTGGCTCGTGATACGGCAGGACGACAACGGCAATCGCTACCGCGTGGGCCGGTACGCGACCCGCGCCGAGGCCCAGAAGATCGCCGACAGCCTCGACGACCGCGGACACAAGCAGCTCTACTGGGTCGAGCGGATCGGGCAGAGCGAGGACGCCACCCGCAACTGACCGCACCCGTACACCCCGTAGGCTCCGGCGCATGACGACACGGATCGTGGTGGTCGGGGCCGCCCTGTTCGACGGCGGCCGCCTGCTCGCCGCGCGCCGCAGCGCACCCCCCGAACTGGCCGGACGCTGGGAACTCCCCGGCGGCAAGGTCGAGCCCGGCGAGCGCCCCGACTCCGCGCTGGTGCGCGAGTTGCGCGAGGAGCTCGGTGTCGACGCCGAGACCGTCGAGCGCGTCCCGGGGCAGTGGCCGCTGAAGCCGCCGTACGTCATCCAGGTCTGGACGGCCCGGCTGCTGCCCGGCTCGGCGGCGCCCGAGCCCCTCGAGGACCACGACGAGCTGCGCTGGCTCGCCCCCGCCGACATCTGGACCGTCGACTGGCTCGACCAGGACGTGCCCGCCGTACGGGAGACGCTCGCGCTTCTTGAAGCAGGGGCGCGCTGAACCCGTCGTAGGGCGAGATGGCGGCGCGCGCCGGACCCGGCGTACGCCGTTCGTGCCACAGTGCGCCCTCCAGGGCGGTACCCGTCCTGGAATATCGGGTATGTGCCCATTAACCCCATGAAATCGGACATGGGTGAGCTGGCTGGCCCGGGATGTGATCGGCTTGATCGACACCGAAGGCGACTGCGCCGAGTGGACCTTTCCCGCGGACCCCGGAGCCGTCCGCACCGCGCGCTCCGCCGTCCGCGGCCAGTTGCGCGACTGGGACCTCGACGCCCTCGCCGACATCGCGGCGCTGCTGGTCAGCGAGCTGGTGACCAACGCGCTGCGGCACGCCACCGGGCCCATCGGCGTCCGCCTGGTCCGCCCCGTCGGACCGCGCGGTGTGCTGCTGGTCGAGGTCTCCGACCCGCTGCCCGACCTGCCCCGCGAGCGCGTCGCCCGCCCCGAGGACGAGAGCGGCCGGGGTCTCCAACTGGTCGCCGGCGCCTGTGTCCGCTGGGGCACCCGGCCCGGGGAGACCGGCAAGACGGTGTGGTTCGAGCTGGCCGTACCGGGGTGAATCCAGGGGGCCGAAGCTGTACGGACCGGACACCGGTGTCCACGGAGTGGTCCAGGCCTGTGACGGTTGTCGATCGGTGTGGTTCGACTGCGTGTCCGCTGGTTAGAAGACTGGGAGTGTTGTCGCAGGCAGGTCCGAAATGCATCGGGATTGTCCTGTGATCGTGAACACCGTGTTGTGCGGCGCCGTAGTGCTGGATACTGCGGGCAGCCGCCCCCGGTGACCGGTGCCGGACGCGGTGAGCTGGAGGGGACGGTTCGCGTGAGCGAGATACCAGCGAAGGCCACGGAGTCCGAGGACCCGTCGGACCGCGCGAGGGCTGAGGCCGCGGGCTCCGTCGACGTGCCCGCCGACACCGCGCGGGTCGTCGGCGGCATGGGCGACGGACTGTCCGAGGGCGACGCGTTGTCCGTCGGCGACGCCATGTGGCAGAGCAGTCCACCCGGCTCGATCTACGACTACATCAAGGTCGCCTCCTTCTCCATAGGCCCCGACGGGCTCGTCGACCAGTGGAGCCTGCGGGCCGAGCAGCTCTTCGGCATCCCCACCGAGCGCGCGGTGGGCATGGACCCCATCGAGGCGTTCGTCGACCCCGAACTGCACGAGCGCGGGCAGCGGAAGATGGCCGAGATCCTGGACGGCCGCGAGTGGACCGGGGTGGTCCCCTTCCGGGTGCCGGAGACCGCCGAGGGCGAGCCCGCCAAGGAGGGTCTCGCCGAGGTCTATGTGATGCCGACCCGGACCGAGGAGGGCGAGCGGGCCGCCGTCTGCATCGTCGTCGACGTCCGCATCCTGCGCCGCATCGAGACCGACCTCGCCGCCTCGCAGTCGATATTCGGTCAATCTCCGTTCGGGTTCCTCCTGATCGACCCCGACCTGCGGGTCCGGCGGGCCAACCAGCAGATCGCCAACACCTTCGGCGGCACCCCCGACGACCACCGCGGCCGGGGCGTCCACGACTATCTGCAGAGCCCCGAGGCCGAGCGGGTCACCGCGACCCTGCGCCGGGTGCTGGAGACCGGCAACTCCATCACCGACATGCAGGTCACCGGTCTCGTGCCGGGCTCCGAGGAGCGCCGCCACTGGTCCATCAACCTCTATCGCGTACACAGCGGCAGCGGCCGTCCCATCGGCATCGCCTGGCTCGGCACCGATGTCACCGCCCGCCGCGCGGCCGCCCGCGAGGCCGCCTCCGCGCGGCGCAATCTCGCCCTTCTGAACGAGGCCGGCGCCCGGATCGGGAACTCCCTCGACCTGGAGACCACGGCCCGCGAACTCCTCGACGTCGTCGTCCCCGGCTTCTGCGACCTGGCGACCGTCGACCTCTACCAGGGCCTCCTGGCCGGCGACGAGACCCCGCCAGGGCGTGCCGACGGCAGCGCGGAACTGCGCCGGGTGGCCTTCGCCAGCGCGGTCTCCGACGCCCCCTTCGTCGGCGGCGGTGCCCCGGTGTCCGTGAACGCGGTCCACCACTACCCCTTCAACTCGCCCTGCGCGGACGCCCTGCGCACCGCCCGCCCGCAGTACGTCCCCGCCGAGGAGAACGGCCCGGTCCAGTCCACGCTGGCCGTCCCGATGGTCGCCCACGACACCGTCGTAGGACTCGTGCAGTTCGCCCGGACGAAGGGCAGCGAGCCGTTCGGCGACCGGGACCGGGATCTCGCGGTGGAGCTGGCGGCGCGGGCCGCCGTCTGTATCGACAACGCGCGGCTGTACCGGCGCGAGCACGAACGGGCGCTGATACTGCAGCGGTCCCTCCTCCCGCCCGGCGACCCGGAGGCCTCCGGACTCGACATCGCGTGCCGATACCTGCCCGGGAACGCGGCGACGGAGGTCGGCGGCGACTGGTTCGACGTCATCGAACTCCCCGGCCACCGCACGGCGTTGGTGGTCGGAGACGTGATGGGACGCGGGCTGCGCGCGGCGGTGGCCATGGGCGAACTCCGCACCGCCGTCCGCACCTTGGCCCTCCTGGACCTCGAACCGGCCGAAGTCCTCTCCGCGTTGGACGAGATCGCGCGCGGGCTCGGCACACCGGGCGGAGTCCAGCAGGCCACCCGGGCCGCCCGCCGCCCCCGCGAGGCCGACCTCGCCGAGGTGTATCTGGCCACCTGCATCTACGCGGTCTACGACTCGGTGACCAGGCGCTGCACCTTCGCCAACGCGGGCCATCTCCCGCCGGTCCTGGTGGAACCGGGCGAGGCGGCGCTGATGCTCGACGTCCCGCCCGGCATGCCGCTCGGCGTCGGCGGCGAACCCTTCGAGGAGGTGGAGGTCGAACTCCCCGAAGGCGCGCTGCTGGCCCTCTACACGGACGGCCTGGTCGAGTCCCGCGACCACCCTCTCGACGAGGGCCTCCAGGCCTTCGTGGGCGCGCTGACCGACCCCAACCGCCCACCGCACGACGGTCATCCGGCCACGGCCGCCGCACTCAACGCCGAGACCCACCGCGACCTGGAGGACGTCTGCGACCACGTCCTCAGCACCCTCGACACCCACCACGGCGAGGACGACATCGCGCTGCTCATGGCGCGCGTCCAGGGCCTGCCCGAGGACTCGGTCGGCGACTGGACGCTGCCGCGTGAACCCCGCAGCGTGGGCCGCGCCCGCGAGCACGCCCGCACCCGCCTCCAGTCCTGGGACCTCGAACCCCTCATCGACACAACGGAGTTGCTGGTCAGCGAACTCGTCACGAACGCGCTGCGGTACGGCGAGGGCGACATCAGGCTACGGCTGCTGCTGGACCGCACGCTGGTGTGCGAGGTGTGGGACGCGGGCCTGGTCCAGCCGCGCCGCCGCCGTGCCCGCGACACGGACGAGGGCGGCCGGGGGCTCCAGCTGGTCGGCCTCCTGTCGGCGGCCTGGGGCTCCCGCCGGACCCCTCGCGGCAAGACGGTGTGGTTCGAACTCCCGCTGCCGGACGGCGAGAACGGCATGGTGGACCCGGCGGAGGCACTGCTCAGCCTGTTCTGACGGTTCCTGACCGACGGCGACCGCGGTGTCCTACGTCGACGGAAGGCCCCTGCGTCTCCGGGTGGCCGGTCCGCCGAAGGCGAGGGGCGGGCCGCCGTCCGGGTCCTCGCCCAGGAGGATGCCGCCGAGGACCGCCCCGCCGACCCCGCCCGTGCGGTCGTCGGCGGCACCGGCGTACGGGTTCCCGTGCATACGGACGTCCTGCTCGGCCGCCTCCCGGGCCTCCAGCGCGGGTACGTCGGCGGCAGCGGGGTCGCTGGTGAGCAGCGGCCTCGCCTCGGCCAGCCGGGTCCTGGCCCCTACCCCCACGGCACCCCGATGTGTCGCCACGAACCCGTCCGCCGAGCCCACGTCACTCCGCCCGACGAGCCACGCGGCGACACCGAGCACCCCGTCCCGCCCGGCACCCGGCGGCAACACGGCCCGGACGACGCGGCGCAGGGCGTCGAGGGGGTCGTAGGGGCTGTCGCCGGTCAGTTCCTCTCGTACGGCGGCGAGGGTGGTGTCGGCGTGGAGCCGGCGGGACGGAGGCTCGGTCGTCGCCCTGGCGAGCTCGGCTTCCGCGCCAGTGAGTGCGGCGGGGACCAACTCGGCTGCGGCGGCCAGGGCGTTGGCGAGTTGGTCGACGTCGTTCAGGAAGACGTCGGCCTGGCTGATGGCTCCCTCGGCGGAGCGGAGGTGGCGTATCGCGGTGCCGGTGTCGTCCAAGTCGGCTGCCTGGCGGGCCTGGTTGAGATGGGTGGTGGCGAACACGAGCCGGTCCTTGGCCTGTTCGACGTACCCGGTGACGGAGACGGCTGCCGGGGTGTAGCGGGTGTTCAGGTCGGCGAGGGTGGCGTCCACACCCCCCGCGCGGCCGGCCAGGTCCCGGAAACGGCCCTCCGCGATACCGAGTGCACTGTCCAACTCCGTCTCCAGCGAACGGAGTTGATCGAACGCGGGCGTTTCCGCGTCCAGCCGCCGTCCGGCTTCGGCGCACCGTCCGACGATGCCGGCGAGGGCGTGCCGCCGGGCGGCGTCTTCTTCCGGCACCCCACGGTCGTAGCGCAGGCGTATCGCGAAGGCGGCGGAGAGCTCACGCTCGGCCTCGCGCAGGGCGCGGACGAACGGTTCGACGACGGTGGCCCCGCTTCCGGCGTCCGTCCCGAACCGGGCCTCGGCGAAGGCGAGTTCCTCGCGGCTCGTGCGCAGGCAGTCGTCGGCCTGGACGAGGGCGGCAGCGGCCTGGCGTTCCAGTACGGGGAGTGGGGTGACGGGCGGTTGGGGTGACACGACCCCGGGAGTGGTACGGGTACGGGCCCTACGGGTACGGCGCACATACCCGTACCCCGCGAGGACGCCGACACCGCCCACGGCGACGAGGGGCAGCACGAGGTCGGCGGCGGAGGTGCCCCCCTCGGCGTCCTGCCGCCCCTGTTCACCCGCGCCGGCGACGGGCCCACCCCGGGCGGCCGCAACCGGAACCTCCGCGTTGATCGTCATCACAGGCAACACCAACCACACGACCCCGGCCGCCCCACCCAGCACGGCATGCGCCACCCGCACGGATATGTGGGAGGTTCCGCGCCGAGGTCGGCCCCGTATCAAGGATGACGTCACATTTCGGAGCGTATGAGCAGGAATGCGGGCGCGCGACCGGGGTGAGCTCGGGGTGGGACGCGGGGGGTGTGTGAGGTCGGAGGTACGGCTATGGGGAGGGTGGCGCGGGGATGGTGCACATAGAGGACACGGGCGGCGGGACTGCGGAGATCGATTCACCCGAGGTCGCCGACGGCGTCGTACCCCCACCGGGGCCGCCCGCGGCCGACGGCGAAAGCAGTACGGGTGGGCGGGGCGGCAGAGCCAAGTGGGTTCGGCGGGGCGTGCTCGGACTCGTGCTCGCCCTGGTGGTTCCGCTTCTCGGTGCCGAGATCGCCCTGCGTGTGAACTACGCCGGTGAACCGTCCGACGGCACGTACACCAGGGACAAGGACGCGATCTGGCTCGGCCACGCGTGGGTGGACGGTCGTAAGACCGACGCGGACCTCGCGGCGCTCGCCGGGCGGCTGAAAGGCACCGGTATCCGCGACCTGTACGTCCATTCGGGCCCCCTGGAGCACGACGGCACCCTCCCGGAGTCGGACTACCCCAAGGCGGCCTGGCTGATCGAGTCGGTACACAGGGAACTGCCCGGCGTCCGCGTCCAGGCCTGGCTGGGCGACAAGCTCGCCACCGAGAGCCCCGACGGTCTGCGCCTGCAGCGCGCGGCGACCCGTACCGCGATCGTCGCCTCCACCCGCCAGATCCTCGCCGCCGGCTTCGAGGGCGCCCACTTCGACCTGGAACCCCTGCACTCCGGCGACGCGAACTACCTCGACCTCCTCGACCGGCTGCACGACGTCACCGAGGCGCACCACGCCCTACTCTCCGTCGCCGCCCACCAGATCGACCCGCTCCCCGCCTTCCACTCCTTCTGGGACACCGTCACCAACCACCCCAAGTGGTGGTCCCAGGCGTACTTCGGCCAGGTCGCCCGCCGCGTCGACCAGATCGCCGTCATGTCGTACGACACCATGCAGCCACTACAGAGTCTCTACGGCGGGTACGTCGCCCAGCAGACCTCGCTCGCCCTGGAGGTCACCCCGGACTCCACCGACCTCCTCATGGGCCTGCCCTTCTACCACGAGAACCGCTTCGGCCACCGGGGCGCCGCCGAGACCGTCCCGGCCGCCGTCCGCGGCGTACGCCTCGGCCTGTCCCGCACGGACGCGGACCGCGCGAACTTCGGTGTCGCCCTGTACGTCGACTTCGCGGCGACGGAGGCGGACTGGACGGCGTACGGGGAGGACTGGGTGCACTGAGCGCGAGGTCAAGTGCGCTGAAAATACGGCGCTGTTCACAGCCGCGGGTGCGATGATCCGTCATGTCTGATGGGGGATGGTGGGCGATGGTGTTGACATGGCTGGCCGCGGGGGCCTTGCTGCTGCTGGCGGCACTCGGAGTCTTCACGGCGGCGACCGGCTGGATGCCGTCGCCGGCGCGAGGCCGGGTCGTACGGCCCGAGTTGTGGGGACTCGGCGCGCTGACCTCGGCGCTGGGCATGGGGACGGGCCTGTCCCTGCACTGGTGGGCGGACTCGCTGACGATGGACAACCTGGGCGGCGCGACGGCGTTCGCACTGATCATCCTCGGCGGTGTGCTGCAGTGGCGCGCACAGCGCCCCGGGACTCTGTGACCGTCACCCGCAGGGAACTCACCCGCGCCGACCTGACCCCTCTGTCCCGCGCCGCCCTCGCCCGCACCCCGACGACCGTCACCCGCATCCGGGGCGGTTCGAAGAAGGGCGTCTACCGCCTCACCTTCGACGACGGTCCTGTGCCGACCGCCGTGGCCTACGTCTGGTCGCCCGAAGAGGACCTCTGGGACGCCGGTCCCGGCGACCCCCGGGACCCCTTCTCCCACGCCTCCGGCCTCACCCTCTTCACGGCGGCGGCCGACCGTCTCGCCGCGGCCGGCGTCCGCGCGCCCCGGCTCCTCCACGCCGACCCCACGCACACCCACCTCCCGGCGGACGTGGCGCTCGTCGAGGACCTCCCCGGCGGCACCCTGGAGGACCTGCTGGACGGCGACCCGGCCGCGGCACCGGAGGCGCTGGACCGGATGGCGGCTCTCCTCGCCACCCTGCACACCTGCACGGGCCCGCGCTTCGGCAAGGTCGCGGTGGTCGACAACGGCGGCTCCTCGTACGGGAGTTCATGCGAGCAGCTCGTCGTCGAACGCGCCCTGAGCGACCTCGACGAACTCCCCGCCCGCGACCCACGTGCCGCCGCCGCACACCCCCAACTGACCGCTGCGATAAGCACGTTGGCCGCCCGGGTCCAGCCCCGCCCCGGACCCGCCACCCTCATCCACGGCGAACTCGGCCCCGACCACGTCCGCGTGACCCCCGACGGCGACCTCGCCCTCATCGACATCGAAGGCCTGATGTACTTCGACCCCGAATGGGAGCACGTCTTCCTCAACCTGCGCTTCGGCCACCACTACGACGCCCTGCGCACCGATGGCCTGGACGAGGACCGCCTGCGCCTCTACCGACTGGCGACGCACCTCTCCCTCGTGGCGGGCCCCCTGCGGCTGCTCGACGTGGGGGACTTCCACGACCCGGAGTTCATGCGGGGCATCGCCGAACACAACCTCCGACAGGCCCTGTCCATCGTGGAACGGAGCGTGCAGCGGACATGAGCGGCGCCGAACTGCCCGTGGCCGCCCTGCTGATCGTCCTCGCCGGCCCACCGGCGCACGGACCCCTCATGCTGGTCTGCACGCTCGTGACGTTCGCCGGTGTCCTCGTCCAGCGGGCCGCCGTCCGCCCCGCGAAGCCGCCCAAGCCTACGAATCCTGCGAGGACCGCCTCCTGATCTTCGACCCCAGCCACACCAGCGGGTCGTACTTGCGGTCAACCGCCCTTTCCTTCAAGGGAATCAGCGCGTTGTCCGTGATGTGGATGCCCTCGGGGCAGACCTCGGAGCAGCACTTGGTGATGTTGCAGTAGCCGAGGCCGTGTTCGTCCTGGGCGGTCTTCTTGCGGTCGAGGCCGCTCTCGGAGGCCGAGTCCAGCGGGTGCATGTCCAACTCCGCGACCCGCATGAGGAATCGGGGGCCCGCGAAGGCCGTCTTGTTCTCCTCGTGGTCGCGGACGACATGGCAGGTGTCCTGGCACAGGAAGCACTCGATGCACTTGCGGAACTCCTGTGAGCGGTCCACGTCCTCCTGCATCATCCGGTACTCGCCGGCCGCCACCCCCTCCGGCGGTACGAAGGACGGAATCTCCCTGGCCTTCTGGTAGTTGAAGCCCACGTCCGTGACCAGGTCGCGGACCACGGGGAAGGCGCGCAGCGGGGTGACCGTGATCGTCTCCTCGCGGGTGAACACCGACATGCGGGTCATGCACATCAGCCGGGGCCGCCCGTTGACCTCCGCCGAGCACGAACCGCACTTGCCCGCCTTGCAGTTCCAGCGCACGGCGAGGTCGGACACCTGGGTCGCCTGGAGGCGGTGGATGATGTCGAGCACCACCTCACCGTCGTTGACCTCGACCTTGAAGTCCTCCAGGCCGCCGCCCTTGACGTCCCCCCGCCACACCTTGAAACGGGCCTCGTAGCTGCTCACTCGTACAGCTCCTCTTCGGCGAGGTACTTGACCAGCTCTTCCTTCTCGAAGAGGGCGAGCAGGTCGGCGCGGATGGGGTCGGTCGTCTCGCGGGTCAGGCCGATCTGGGCGGACACCGGGTCCGCCGCCCCCAACCCGCCCGTGGGATCGGTGAGTTGGCAGATCAGGTTGATGCGGCGCCAGTCACGGTTCATGCCCGGGTGGTCCTCGCGCGTGTGCCCGCCACGCGACTCGGTGCGCTCCAGGGCGGCCCGGGCCACGCACTCGCTGACCAGCAGCATGTTCCGCAGGTCCAGGGCGAGATGCCAGCCGGGGTTGAACTGCCGGTGGCCCTCGACCCCGGCCCGGCGGGCTCGTACGCGCAGGTCGGCCAGCTTCTCCAGCGCCCGTTCCATCTCGCCCTCGCGGCGGATGATGCCGACGAGGTCGTTCATGGTCTGCTGGAGTTCCTGGTGGAGGGTGTACGGGTTCTCCGGGGTGCGGCCGTTCTCCTTCCCCGGTTCGGGGCCCTCCGCCGAGAAGGGGCGCAGTGCCTCCGCCGCCGCCAGGTCCACCTCGGTGTCGTCGATCAGGGGACGGCTGTCCGCCAGATCGGCCGCGTGGTCCGCCGCGTGCCAGCCCGCCCTGCGGCCGAACACCAGCAGGTCGGACAGGGAGTTGCCGCCCAGCCGGTTGGAGCCGTGCATGCCGCCGGCCACCTCACCGGCCGCGAACAGCCCCGGTACCCCGCGCGCCGCCGCCGTGTCCGACTCGACCGCGATGCCGCCCATCACGTAGTGGCAGGTCGGCCCGACCTCCATCGCCTCCGCGGTGATGTCGACGTCGGCCAGCTCCTTGAACTGGTGGTACATGGACGGGAGTCGGCGCCGGATCACCTCCGCCGGCATACGTGTCGACACGTCCAGGAAGACCCCGCCGTGCGGTGAGCCGCGGCCCGCCTTCACCTCGGAGTTGATGGCGCGGGC
Source organism: Streptomyces sp. MBT65 (assembly GCF_016612545.1). Lineage (GTDB taxonomy): Bacteria > Actinomycetota > Actinomycetes > Streptomycetales > Streptomycetaceae > Streptomyces. Next base: position 12,565 of record NZ_JAENRY010000195.1, read on the forward strand.
GACCTCGTCGCGGGGGAGCAGTTCGGGGGGACGCCGGTTGTTGTCGGGGTCCTCGTACCAGCGGTCGCCCTCCGCCTCCGACTCGGCGTACTTCTCCTTGAAGACGTCGGGGATGTAGTCGAACATGAACCGCTTGTTCTCGGAGTTGCGCAGCACTCCGCCGTCCCCGCGCACCGACTCGGTGACGAGGATGCCCTTCACGGACGGCGGCCAGACCATGCCCGTCGGGTGGAACTGCACGAACTCCATGTTCAGCAGGGGCGCGCCCGCCAGCAGCGCCAGCGCGTGGCCGTCGCCCGTGTACTCCCACGAGTTCGACGTCACCTTGAAGGACTTGCCGATGCCGCCCGTCGCGATCACCACGGAGGGCGCTTCGAGGACCATGAAGCGGCCGGTCTCGCGTTCGTAGGCGAAGACCCCGGAGACCCGGCTGCCGTCCTTCAACACCCTTGTGACCGTGCACTCCTGATAGACCTTCAGGCGCGACTCGTAGTCGCCGGTCTCCTTCTTGTCCTCCTGCTGGAGCGACACGATCTTCTGCTGGAGCGTGCGGATCAGCTCGAGTCCCGTACGGTCGCCGACGTGGGCGAGGCGCGGGTACTCGTGGCCGCCGAAGTTGCGCTGCGAGATCCGGCCGTCCTGCGTACGGTCGAAGAGGGCGCCCCAGGTCTCCAACTCCCAGACCCGGTCCGGGGCTTCCTTCGCGTGCAGCTCGGACATGCGCCACTGGTTGAGGAACTTGCCGCCGCGCAGGGTGTCGCGGAAGTGGACCTGCCAGTTGTCGCCGGAGTTGACGTTGCCCATCGCCGCCGCGATGCCGCCCTCGGCCATCACCGTATGGGCCTTGCCGAACAGCGACTTGCAGATCACCGCCGTACGGGCACCGCGCTCGCGCGCCTCGATGGCGGCCCGGAGGCCCGCGCCACCGGCACCGACCACGACGACGTCCCACTCCTGTCGCTCGACCACGGACATCAGAAGAACCTCGGATCGTTGAAAGCGCCGGAGGCGACCAGGTACACGTAGAAGTCGGCGGCCGCCACGCTGATCAACGACGCCCAGGCCAGCTGCATGTGACGGTTGTTCAGCTGTCCCACGAACTTCCACGCCTTGTAGCGCACGGGATGCTTGGAGAAGTGCTTGAGCTTGCCGCCGACGATGTGCCGGCAGGAGTGGCAGGAGAGGGTGTACGCCCAGATCAGCACGATGTTGGCCACGAAGACGAGGGTGCCCAGGCCCATGTGGCCCCAGTGGTAGTGCTCGTCGCGGAAGGCCAGCACGGTGTCGTACGTCAGCGTGCCCGCCACCAGGATCGCCGCGTAGAAGAAGTACCGGTGCATGTTTTGCAGGATCAGCGGGAAGCGGGTCTCGCCGCTGTACTTCTTGTGCGGCTCGGCCACCGCGCAGGCCGGGGGCGAGGCCCAGAAGCCGCGGTAGTAGGCCTTGCGGTAGTAGTAGCAGGTCAGGCGGAAGCCGAGCGGGAAGATCAGGATGATGATGGCGGGCGAGATGCCCCACCAGCTCCCGAAGAGATCGGCGTTCGGGCCCGCGTGCATGGTTCTGCACCGATCGGCCAGACAGGGCGAGTAGAACGGCGAGACATAGGGCGCCGAGTAGTAGTTCGAGTCCGCGAAGGCCCGCCAGGTCGAGTAGACGACGAAGGCGAGCAGTCCGGCGGCGGTGCCGGCCGGGGCCAGCCACCAGCGGTCGGTCCGCAGATGCGGGGCGTCGATCGCGGCGCGCGTACCGGTGTGTACGCCGCCGCTGTTCAGATGAGGTTCCGTACCAGTGGCCAAGTCAGGACTCCGGTCGGTTCAGGGTGCGTGGCGGTCGTGGGCGCCGAGTCCCTCGTCGTCCGAGTCCGTCCACAGCGTGTTGTCGTAGGGGGTGTCGGGGATGGAGACGAGATCGGGGCGCCGGGGGCGCTCGATCCCTGGTGCGGCGTCGCGCAGCAGCGCGACGCTCTCGCGCAACCGGTCGGCGTCGGCCTTGACCCTGCGCATTTCCAGGCCGCCGCTGCCGAATTGGTTCTCCAGCCGTCCCACCGACCTGAACAGGTCGTCGAGACAGCGCTGGACTGATGTCAGCTCGTCGTGCACGGACATGACGTGACCTCGCTTCCGTGGGCCTCGGCCCTGGACGGCAACGTTCATGCGCCTGCGAGTGTTGCGCGCCACACCTACCGGTGGGAAGCGGTGTGCACGGATTGGCCGGGGTGCGTTGGTGTGTACGGGGGCAGATTCGAACATTGCGCCGCACGGGTGGGCTTGCCGGCGCCCCTCGCCGTGTCGCCGCCTGGGGCCGAACCGTTTCCTCTTCAGTGGCCGCATAGATCTGATCAGCTCCATATAGCACCAAAAACGATCAGAAGCCCCGCGGTCCACCGGAGGTAGCAGTGATGTCCCACGACGACGTCAGACTGCGCGCGGTCATGCGCTCGGTCGTCTTCCTCACCGCGGGCGCGCTCGCGGTGCCCACCCTCGCGGCGTGCAGCTCCGACGACGAGTCGGGCAAGCCGCTGGCCGGGCAGGACATCGCGCCCGTCGGCCGTGACCTGGTCGCCGACGGCGGCACCCTGCGCTGGGCCGTGGACGACGTACCCGAGACCCTCAACACCTTCCAGTCGGACGCCGACGACGCCACCACCCGCGTCGCCCAGGCCGTGCTGCCCGCCATGTTCCGGCTCGACGCGCAGGGCCGCCCGCAGCGCGACGCCGACTATCTGGAGTCCGCGAAGGTCGTCGACACCTCGCCCAAGCTGGTCGTCCTCTACAAGCTCGACCAGCAGGCCGTGTGGAGCGACGGCCGCGAGATCGGCGCCGCCGACTTCGCCGCCCAGTGGCGCGCCCTGTCCGGCAAGGACTCCGCGTACTGGACCGCGCGCAACGCCGGTTACGACCGCATCGAGAAGATCGAGCGCGGCGCCAACAACCTCGAGGTCAAGGTCACCTTCAGCAGGCCGTACGCCGACTGGAAGGCGCTGTTCTCGCCGCTGTACCCCAAGGACGTCATGGGCACCCCGGACGCCTTCAACGACGGCGCGCGCCGCAATCTGAAGGTCACCGCCGGCGCGTTCGCGGTGCAGAAGGTCGACCGCAAGGACAAGGAGATCGTCCTCGGCCGCAACCCGCACTGGTGGGGCCGGCCCGCGAAGCTCTCGCAGCTCGTGCTGGCCGCCGTACCGCTGGACAAGCGGGCCGCCGCGCTCGCCGACGGCACGGTCGACCTCGCCGCGATCGACCCCGTCGACGCGAGCCGGATCGCCCTCGCGGGCCGCGCCAAGGGCACCGGCACCCCGCTCCAGGGCGCGAGCGCGAGCCCCACGGACGAGGACGAGAGCAAGGGCGAGAGCCCCAAGGAGAAGAAGAAGCTCAGCAAGAAGCAGCGCAAGGCGCTCGCCAAGTACCTGCGCCAGCAGGACGAGTTGAGGGCCTTCACCGTCCGCCGCTCCTTCGAGCCCGCCTACACGCAGCTCGCTCTCAACGGCTCCGAAGGCCCCCTCGCCGACGAGCGCGTCCGGCGTGCCGTGGCCCGCGCGCTCGACCGGCAGGCGCTCGCCAAGGTCGTCCTCACCCCGCTGGGTCTGCCCGCCGTTCCGGTCGGCAGCCACCTCGCGCTCTCCGGCCAGGCCGCGTACGCCGACAACAGCGGCGCGCTCGGCGACCACGACACCGCGGAGGCGCAGGCCCTGCTCACCGACGCCGGCTGGGTGGCCGGCGGACCGGTGAAGGAGAAGGGGGAGAAGGCCGCCGGCGCCGAGGGCAAGAAGGGCAAGAAGACCAACGACGAGTCGGAGGGCGGCTCCGACGGGCAGTACATCGTCGGCGAGGACAACAAGGACCCGCAGGACCACACCAAGAAGCACGGGCACGGTGGCGAGGAGGGCTCCAGGCACCTCGCCGACGGCAAGCAGTACGACGGCCGCAAGGTGAAGCAGGGCGGGGCGCCCGGCGCGTACGCCCCCAAGGGCACGGCCGCCCCCGCCGGCGCGAAGTCCGGCACGCTCGCCAAGGACGGCAAGCCGCTCACCCTCCGTTTCGTGCTCCCCTCCGGGACCGGCTCGGAGTCGCTGAGCGCGGTCGCCGACGGCATCTCCCGGATGCTGGAGAAGGTCGGCATCCGCACGGAGATCACCAAGGTCTCCGACGACAGCTACTTCAAGGACCACATCGCGTCCGGCCAGTACGACCTCGCCCTCTACTCCTGGCCCGCGTCCGCCTACCCCGCCACCGACGGCCGCCCGATCTTCGCGAAGCCGGTCCCGGCCGCGGACGGTTCCCTGAACGTCGAGCAGAACTACACCCGCGTCGGCACCGACCAGGTCGACCAGCTCTTCGACCAGGCCGCCTCGACCCTCGACGAGGACGAGTCCGCCGCCCTGGTCCGCAAGGCCGACGCCCGCATCTGGGCGGCGGCCGGCTCCATCCCCCTCTACCAGCGCCCCCAGCTCACGGCCGCCCGCAAGACGATCGTCAACGCCGGCTCCTTCGGCTTCCAGACCCCGGTCTACGAGGACATGGGCTTCCTGAAGAAGGGGGCCCACCCCTCGGCGAGCCCGACCAAGGGCTAGCATCACCGCAGATGACGAGCACGGCCGCCGTCCCGCAGGTACTTGCGGGACGGCGGTTGTCGTACGGGGGTGGGTCGTGCGGGGTTGGGGCGCGGTGGCGGCCGCGGTGGCGGTCATGACGACGGCCGGCTGCGGAGCCGTAGCCGGCGATGACGGGCTGGCAGCCGCCGGGGCGGCCATGATCTGCGCGCACGGGACGTACCAGTGGTCCGGGATCCAGCAGCGGCAGAAGCTGACCGCGCTCGGGGACCCGGTCACCCTCCCCAAGGGGACCGGGCACTACGAGTCGAGCCTCGAGCCCGTCGACGACACCGTCCACCGGGTCACCGTGTCCCACGTGCCCAGAGGTGTCGGCGCGGCCCGTGTGATCGTGGCGCTGGGCGACCGGCTGAAGACGGACGAGCCCCTGGCCGATCCGACGGAGGTGATGCGGCCCGAGCGCTCGCAGTACGTCCTGGACACCGGGGATCTGGAGGGTCCGTACTACTCGTGGGGATCGATCGGCCTGGTTGAGGCCGACTTCACTTACACCTGTGGGTACAACGCGCCGGCGCGCGGCCATGTGCTGACCTGGGAGACGGTCGGCGAGGGGTTCCTGCCCTGCTCCCAGCCCTCCGACGACGACGCCGGGCGCACCGCGGGGCTGCGGCTGTGCCCGGCCGGAACGGCGGCCGGCGAGCCCTCCTGACCCGTCCCGTCCCCACCCGCAACGCCCTGCGGAGGCCCCGTCCCCGTACGCCACGTACGATGGGGTAAGGCCGTGGCGTGTCCAGCCCGGCAGGGTCCGCGTAACACAGATGTACGCGCAGGCCTTCCTCACTCTCCGGGAGTTCGCCGCAATATGGCCACGCGCCACGACATCCGCAACGTCGCCATCGTCGCCCACGTCGACCACGGGAAGACGACCCTCGTCGACGCCATGCTGAAGCAGGCCGGTGCCTTCGCCGCGCACGCCGCCGAATCGCTCGACGACCGAATGATGGACTCGAACGATCTGGAGCGTGAGAAGGGCATCACGATCCTGGCCAAGAACACGGCCGTGAAGTACCACCCGAAGGATGGCGGCGACGTCATCACCATCAACATCATCGACACCCCGGGCCACGCCGACTTCGGTGGCGAGGTCGAGCGCGGTCTGTCGATGGTGGACGCGGTGGTGCTGCTCGTCGACGCCTCCGAGGGCCCGCTGCCCCAGACCCGCTTCGTGCTCCGCAAGGCGCTCCAGCAGCGGCTGCCCGTCATCCTCTGCATCAACAAGACGGACCGCCCCGACTCCCGGATCGACGAGGTCGTCAACGAGACGTACGACCTGTTCCTGGACCTGGACGCGGACGAGGAGCAGATCGAGTTCCCCATCGTCTACGCGTGTGCGCGTGACGGCGTCGCCTCGCTGACCAAGCCCGAGAACGGCACGGTCCCGCAGGACAGCGACAACCTGGAGCCCTTCTTCTCCACGATCCTGTCGCACGTCCCGGCCCCGCAGTTCGACGAGGCCGCCCCGCTCCAGGCGCACGTCACCAACCTGGACGCCGACAACTTCCTCGGCCGTATCGCGCTGCTCCGCGTCGAGCAGGGCGAGCTGCGCAAGGGCCAGACCGTCACGTGGATCAAGCGCGACGGCACGATGTCCAACGTGCGCATCACCGAGCTGCTGATGACCGAGGCGCTCACCCGCAAGCCGGCCGAGATGGCGGGCCCCGGTGACATCTGTGCCGTGGCCGGTATCCCGGACATCATGATCGGCGAGACCCTCGCCGACCCCGAGAACCCGATCGCGCTGCCGCTCATCACGGTCGACGAGCCGGCGATCTCCATGACCATCGGTACGAACACCTCGCCGCTGGTCGGCCGCGGCGGCACCGGCAAGGGCGCCTCCGCGAAGGCCGCGGTCAAGGACCGCAAGGTCACCGCCCGTCAGGTCAAGGACCGCCTGGACCGCGAGCTGATCGGTAACGTCTCGCTGCGCGTGCTCGACACCGAGCGCCCCGACGCCTGGGAGGTGCAGGGCCGCGGTGAGCTGGCGCTGGCCATCCTGGTCGAGCAGATGCGCCGCGAGGGCTTCGAGCTGACCATCGGCAAGCCGCAGGTCGTCACGCAGATCATCGACGGCAAGGTGCACGAGCCGGTCGAGCGCATGACGATCGACGTGCCCGAGGAGCACATGGGCGCGGTCACGCAGCTCATGGGCGTCCGCAAGGGCCGGATGGACAACATGTCCAACCACGGCTCGGGCTGGGTCCGCCTGGAGTTCGTCGTCCCCTCCCGCGGTCTCATCGGCTTCCGTACCGAGTTCCTCACCGGGACGCGCGGCACGGGCATCGCCCACTCCATCCACGAGGGCCACGAGCCGTGGTTCGGTGTGCTGACGACCCGTAACAACGGTTCGCTGGTCGCCGACCGCGCCGGTGCCGTCACCGCGTTCGCGATGACGAACCTCCAGGAGCGCGGTGTGCTGTTCACCGACCCCGGCACCGAGGTGTACGAGGGCATGATCGTCGGCGAGAACTCGCGCGCCGACGACATGGACGTGAACATCACCAAGGAGAAGAAGCTCACCAACATGCGCTCGGCCGCCGCCGACTCGTTCGAGGCGATCGTGCCGCCGCGCAAGCTCTCCCTGGAGCAGTCCCTGGAGTTCTGCCGCGACGACGAGTGCGTCGAGGTGACCCCGGAGTCCGTCCGTATCCGCAAGCTCGTCCTCGACCAGAAGGAGCGCGGCCGCTCCGCGAGCCGCGCCAAGCACGGCTGAGGCACCGCTACAGCTCAACTGAGCCCGGGCGCCCCCGAGTTGGGGGTACCCGGGCTCAGTGCGTCGGCCGGGCCCAGCCTGTCGGCCGGGCCACTGTGATGATCTCGGGGCTCGCGGCGGTGAGCGGACTCCGGTCCCAGTCGCCGTACCGCTCGACGACCGTCAGCCCGGCCCCGGTGAGGAATCCGGTCAGGGCGTCCTCGTCCAGGAACCGCAGGGTCGACCGGCTGACCTGAGGGTGCGGCCAGCGCCCGCCCTCGAAGGTCTCGGTGAACGTCACCCGGTCCGTGGCCGGCGCGCTCTCGACCTCGTGCCACACCCGTACGACACCGCCGTCCGGGTCGGCGAGACGGCGCTCCCGGTCGGGTGTCCAGGTCTCCCAGGCGCGGGCCGCCGGGTTCCGCGTCTCGAAGACGAACCGCCCGTCGGCCGCGAGCGCGGCTCGCACCGCGGCCAGCGCCAGGCTCAACTCCTCGTCGTGGACGAGGACTTGGAAGGCGTGCCCGGTCATCACCACGAGGTCGAACTCGGCGCGCCACCGCACGGTCCGCAGATCTCCGAGCGCCCACTCGACACCGGGCTCCCGCCGCCGGGCCTGGACGAGCATCGCGGCGGCGGGGTCGATCCCCATGAGCCGCCCGGTGTGCCCCGCGCGCCGGGCCCCGCTCAGCAGGCGCCCGGTACCGCAGCCGACATCGAGCACGGCACGGGCCGACATCACCAGGTCGAGGTAGAAGTCGTCCCCCGGGCCCCATGGATTGAGCCGGTCGTACCACGCGGCGAGGGACAGGTCCGCGAACGAGCGATCCACCACCACGGCAGCCTGGCACACCCGGTGCCACGGCACGACGGGGCCGGGCGCATTCTTGACGGGTTCTCAACCGCGGAGACGGTTCTCAACCGCGGAGACGGTTCTCAACTGCGGAGACGGGTCTCGACCGCAGAGACGGGTCTCGACCGCGGAGACGGTTCCCAACTGTGGAGGTGCCAGGTGCTGTTGCACCATGTCGAGCTGTGGGTCGCGGACCTGGAGCGGGCGGAGTCGTCGTGGGGGTGGCTCCTGGAGCGCCTCGGCTGCGAGCCGTACCAGAACTGGCCGGTGGGGCGGAGCTGGCGGATGGGGGAGACGTACGTCGTGATCGAGCGGTCACCGGCGCTGCGCCCGGACACCGGCCACGACCGCATGCGGCCGGGGCTGAACCACCTGGCCTTCCGTGTCCCTGGCGGATCCGGCGGCCGTGCCGCACTGGACGCGTTGGTCGAGGCGGCACCCGCGCACGGCTGGACCCCGATGTTCACCGACCGGTATCCGCACGCGGGCGGTCCGGAGCACTGCGCCGCCTACCTGGAGAACGAGGAGGGCTTCGAGGTCGAGTTGGTGGTGGAGGGATTCCCGCGGGGCGAGGTTGGCTGAATACAGGGATAACCCTTGTCCTCGCCCGGAATCCGCACAGGCCGGTTCATCCGCACTAGTCTGCGGATGGCGTGATCCTGTCCATGCACGCTGTGTGTTCCCCGGACGCCCTCCGCGGCTCCGGTTGGATGCCGTTGGCGCGCGGACCTGTTGATTGCACAACGTTCGCGGAACCGCAACTGGATTTTCACTCGGCCCGCGTTCGGCATGCGGACATTCAGGACCGATAGGTGTGTAACAAGTCCGTTTCGCAGGGGTCTTTCACCAAACCCTTTGTCCGGATTTTGGAAGATGTACGCGTCAGGTGTGATCGAACCGAGACCTTGACGGTGTGGTTCGGCCTTCGCTCATGGCAGATAGTTAGGCGCGTAGAGCTCGGGTACGACGGGTCGGGCGCCGACAGAGAGGCGCAGGCTCGCGAGCGCTGGGGGCACCGACACATTTTCAGGCACCGGTGACGGTGTTGTGACGTGTGCTGTCCCGTGCAGTGAACCTTATGGATTCTTGAAGGAGGAGCCCATGCGCGGTGCGAAGAGTGCCAAGTGGGTCGCGATAGCCGCGGTTGTGGCACTGGGGGCAACCGCCTGCGGTGGTTCCAGTGATGACGGCAAGAGCGACAGCAAGGCCGCGATCAACCCGAACGGCACGTTCACGGTCGAGTCGGGCGAGCCGCAGAACCCGCTGCAGCCGGCCAACACCATGGAGTCCTACGGCAGCATCGTGATCAAGTCGCTGTTCACCGGTCTGGTGGACTACGACAGCAGCGGCAAGATCGTCATGATGAACGCCTCGTCCGTCGACACCACCGACAGCAAGACCTACACGGTCAAGCTGAAGGCCGGCTGGAAGTTCACCGACGGCACCCCGGTCACCGCCAACTCGTACGTCAAGGCCTGGAACTGGGCCGCGAATCCGACCAACAAGCAGACCAACAGCTTCTGGTTCTCGGACATCGCTGGCTACGACGACGTCGCCCCCGCCAAGGGCAAGGCCAAGGCCACCGAGCTCTCCGGCCTGAAGGTCGTGGACGACAACACCTTCACCATCACGTTGTCGAAGGCGATTCCCTACTTCATCTACAAGCTCGGCTACGAGGTCTTCTCGCCGCTGCCCGAGTCCTTCTACAAGGACCCGGCCGCCGCAGGTCAGAAGCCGGTCGGCAACGGCCCGTACAAGTTCGTCAGCTGGGAGCACAAGAAGGCGATCACGGTCGCCAAGAACGCCGACTACAAGGGCCCGAACGCCGCCAAGAACGGTGGTGTGGTCTTCAAGAACTACTCCACCCCGGAGACGGCGTACGCGGACCTGAAGTCCGGCAACCTCGACGTCATCACCCAGGTCGCCCCGAAGGACCTCCCGGTCTACAAGCAGGACCTCGGTTCCCGCGCGGTCGACCAGGCGTACTCGGCGATCCAGACCATCGCGCCGGCCTTCTACTCCAAGCAGTGGAAGGACATCAACCCGAAGGTCATCCAGGGTCTGTCGATGGCGATCGACCGCGACACGATCACCAAGACCGTCCTCCAGGGCACCCGTGAGCCGGCCACCGGCTGGGTCGCCAAGGGCGTCCTCGGCTACCAGCCGGACGCCGCGGGCGACGTCACCAAGTACGACCCGGCGAAGGCCAAGGCGCTCATCAAGGAGGGTGGCGGCGTTCCCGGCAACTCCATCACCATCCAGTACAACACCGACGGTGGTCACAAGGAGTGGGTGGAGGCCGTCTGCAACTCCATCACCAACGCCACCGGTGTGAAGTGCGGTACCGACCCGAAGGCCGACTTCCAGGCCGACCTCGACGCCCGTCAGGCGCACGAGGTCAAGTCCCTGTACCGCTCCGGCTGGGTGCTGGACTTCCCGATGAACGCCAACTTCATCCGTGACCTCTACGGCACCAAGTCGGACGGCAACCAGAGCGGCTTCTCCAACAAGACGATCGACAGCGAGATCGCCGCTGCCGACGGCGCCGCCACGCTGGACGACTCGGTGAAGAAGTACCAGGAGATCGAGAAGCAGCTCGCGAACTACATGCCGAGCATTCCGCTCTGGTACTACAAGGTCAACGCGGGCTACTCGGAGAAGGTCTCGGGCGTCAAGTTCGCCCAGGACGGAGACCCGATCCTGACCGGCGTTCAGGTCAAAAAGTAACCGCAGGCAATCCGTCGCCCGGGGCGCGCAGAGCGCGCCCCGGTTCGGCGGGAGCGGCCGGGGGGCCCTTTCCACACGTACCGCCGAGCGGTGCGCGCGGAAGGGGCCCGCCTGTTGCCGCCGCGACTTTTTTATGGAGGCACGATGGGGCGCTATGTCGCACGACGACTGCTCCAGATGATCCCGGTCTTCTTCGGGACCACCCTGCTCATCTTCCTGATGGTCTACGCCCTGCCCGGTGACCCCGTCCGCGGGCTGTTCGGCGACAAGGGCGGCAGCCCACAGGTCATCGCCGCGCTTCGGCACGAGTACGGCCTGGATCAGAACATCTTTGTGCAGTACTACCACTACATAAAGGGCATCGTTCTGCATGCCGACTTCGGCACGCAGATAGCCAGCGGACGGCCCGTCACCGACGTGCTCGGCGACGCCTTCCCCGTGACCCTTCGCCTCGGCGGCTTCGCCTTCGTCATCGAGATCGTCCTCGGTGTCGGCCTCGGCGTCTACGCCGGTCTGCGCGCCGGACGCGCCGCCGACACCGTGGTGCTGCTCATCACCCTGCTGCTGATCTCGATCCCGGTCTTCGTCCTCGGCTTCATCCTCCAGTGGGTCTTCGCCGACGAACTCAAGTGGCTGGAACCGAACGTCAACGACGCATCGAATTACGGTCAGTTGCTGATGCCGGCGATTGTGCTGGCCACGGCGTCACTCGCCTATGTGTCCCGGCTGACCCGTACGTCGATCGCGGAGAACATGCGCGCCGACTACGTCCGTACGGCCATCGCCAAGGGACTGCCCCGGCGCCGGGTGGTGACCGTCCACCTCATGCGCAACTCGATGATCCCCGTGGTCACCTACCTCGGCACGGACATCGGCGGCCTGCTCGGCGGTGCCGTCGTCACCGAGGGCATCTTCAACATCCAGGGCATCGGCGGCACGATCTACCAGTCGATCATCCGCCGCGAAGGCACCACCCTGGTGGGCCTGGTGACCATCCTCGTCCTCGTCTATCTCGTCGCCAGCCTCCTTGTCGACCTGCTCTACGCGGTCCTTGACCCGAGGATTCGCTATGCCTGACATGACCAAATCCGACACCGCCACCGCCGCGCCGGACACCTCGGACGCCACCACGCCGGCCCCCCAGCCGCCGAAGTCCGAGAAGACCCGCAGCCTGTGGGGCGACGCCTGGCAGGACCTGCGGCGCAACAAGATCTTCGTCATCTCCTCGGTGCTGATCCTGCTGCTCCTGCTGATCACGTTCTTCCCCGGCTGGTTCACCAGCGGCAACCCGACCTACGGCGACCTGTCCAAGCACTACCTGCAGAAGCCGCAGCTCGGAAAGGTCTTCTCGACCGAGTGGCTCGGCTACGACCAGCAGGGCCGCAGCGTCTACGCCCGGCTCATCTACGGCGCCCGGGCCTCGATAGCCGTCGGCTTCGGCACCACGATCTCCGTGACCGTCGTGGGCGGTCTGGTCGGCATGATCGCCGGTTACTTCGGCGGGATCGTCGACTCGATCCTGTCGCGGCTCGTGGACGTGTTCTTCGGCATCCCGTTCCTGCTGGGCACCATGGTCGTCCTCAACTCCTTCCCGGAGCGCACCGCCTGGGTCGTCATCGGCGCCCTGGCCTTCTTCGGCTGGACCCAGCTGGCCCGTGTGATGCGCGGCGCGGTGATCACCACCAAGCAGTCCGACTACGTCCAGGCCGCCAAGGCACTGGGCGCGAGCACCCCGCGCATCCTGTTCCGGCACATCCTGCCGAACACCCTGGCGCCCGTGATCGTCGTCGCCACCATCTCGCTCGGTGTCTACATCGGCTCCGAGGCCACGCTGTCCTTCCTGGGGCTCGGCCTGAACGGCGTCTCCTGGGGCAACGACATCTCCGACGGCGGCAGTTCGATCCGTATCGCCCAGTGGATCATGCTCTACCCGTCGATCATGCTCACCATCACGGTGCTGGCATTCATCATGCTCGGCGAGGCGGTCCGCAACGCCCTTGACCCGAAGACGCGCTGAGGGAGGCGTACGTGACCATCATCGAAGAAGCAGCGCCGGTACCGGCGCCCCGCGACGGCGAGGACGCACCCCTCCTCGACGTGCGTGACCTGCACGTCGAGTTCGTCACCCGCGAGGGTGTCGTACGGGCCGTCAACGGCGTCAACTACAACGTCCACGCCGGCGAGACCCTCGCCGTGCTCGGCGAGTCCGGCTCCGGCAAGTCCGTGACCGCGCAGGCGATCATGGGCATCCTCGACATGCCGCCGGCCCGGATCCCGCAGGGCGAGATCCGGTTCCGCGGCCAGGACATGCTCACCATGTCCACCGAGGAGCGCCGCAAGATCCGCGGTCGGCGCATCGCCATGATCTTCCAGGACGCGCTCAGCTCGCTGAACCCGGTGCTCTCCGTGGGCTACCAGATCGGCGAGTTGTTCCGCGTCCACCAGGGCCTCTCCAAGAAGGAGGCCAGGGCCAAGTCCATCGAGCTGATGGACCGGGTGAAGATCCCGGCCGCCGCGGCGCGGGTGAACGACTACCCGCACCAGTTCTCCGGCGGTATGCGCCAGCGCATCATGATCGCCATGGCGCTGGCCCTGGAGCCGGACCTGATCATCGCCGACGAGCCCACCACGGCCCTCGACGTGACCGTCCAGGCCCAGGTCATGGACCTGCTCGCGGAGTTGCAGCGCGAGTACCAGATGGGGCTCATCCTCATCACCCACGACCTCGGCGTGGTCGCGGACGTCGCCGACAAGATCGCGGTGATGTACGCGGGCCGCATCGTGGAGACGGCGCCGGTGCACGAGCTGTACAAGCGCCCGGCGCACCCCTACACCCGGGGGCTGCTCGACTCCATCCCGCGCCTGGACCAGAAGGGCCAGGAGCTCTACGCGATCAAGGGCCTGCCGCCCAACCTGCTGAAGATCCCGGCCGGTTGTGCCTTCAACCCGCGCTGCCCCAAGGCGCAGGACATCTGCCGTACGGAGGTCCCCGCGCTGGTTCCGGTGACCGAGCAGGACGGCACCGATCTGGTCGGCCGGGGTTCGGCCTGCCACTTCTGGAAGGAGACGATCCATGGCTGAGCTCAGCAAGAACGACGAGCAGCAGGAGGCCACGCCGAACGTCTCCGACGTGGAGGTCGCCGAGGTCCACTCCGAGACGGAGGCGGTCGGCGCCATCGAGGCGCCGGTCGACCGCGGCGAGCCGATCCTCCAGGTGCGGAACCTGGTGAAGCACTTCCCGCTGACCCAGGGCATCCTGTTCCGGAAACAGATCGGCGCGGTCAAGGCCGTCGACGGAGTCTCCTTCGACCTCTACCAGGGCGAGACCCTCGGCATCGTGGGCGAGTCCGGCTGCGGCAAGTCCACGGTCGCCAAGCTCCTGATGAACCTGGAGCAGGTCACCGCGGGCGAGATCTTCTACAAGGGCCAGGACATCACCAAGCTGTCCGGCCGCGCGCAGAAGGCCGTCCGCCGCAACATCCAGATGGTGTTCCAGGACCCGTACACCTCCCTGAACCCCCGGATGACGGTCGGCGACATCATCGGCGAGCCCTTCGACATCCACCCCGAGGTGGCCCCCAAGGGCGACCGGCGCCGCAAGGTGCAGGAACTCCTCGACGTCGTCGGGCTCAACCCCGAGTACATCAACCGCTACCCGCACCAGTTCTCGGGCGGCCAGCGCCAGCGCATCGGCATCGCCCGCGGCCTCGCGCTCAACCCCGAGATCATCATCTGCGACGAGCCGGTCTCCGCGCTCGACGTGTCGGTGCAGGCCCAGGTCATCAACCTGATGGAGCGTCTGCAGGACGAGTTCAACCTCTCCTACATCTTCATCGCGCACGACCTGTCGATCGTCCGCCACATCTCGGACCGGGTCGGGGTCATGTACCTCGGCAAGATCGCCGAGATCGGCAGCGACGAGCAGATCTACGACCACCCGACGCACCCCTACACCCAGGCGCTGCTGTCGGCGGTCCCGGTGCCCGACCCGGACGCCCGTGAGGGGCGTGAGCGGATCATCCTCACCGGTGACGTCCCGTCGCCGGCGAACCCGCCGTCCGGCTGCCGCTTCCGCACCCGTTGCTGGAAGGCGCAGGACAAGTGCTCGACAGAGGTCCCGCTGCTGGCGGTGCCCGAGCGCTTCCGCGGGGTGGACACCCCGGCGGCCCACGAGTCGGCGTGCCACTTCGCCGAGGTCAAGGACGTCGTGCACGCGGCCTGATCACTACGGCCACCACTGGTTCCCGGCACCGTACGACGGTGCCGGGAATCGGCGTTTCCGGACTTGCGACAGTGCCGGGACCCGGTGTTCCAGGACCCGGGACGCTGGCGGGGCTCGGTGTTCCAGGACCCGCGACGCTGCGGCGACCCGGCGTTCTCAGACCGCGGGGTCCCGCACCCGCGCCCAATGACAGGCCACCTGCGCCTCCCCGCCGCCGCCCAGCACCTCCAGGTCCTCGGTCCGGCACCGGTGGGCGACGCCCGCGCGTTCCGCCTCCCCGCTCGCCAGCACCTGGCAGCGCGCCCGGAACCGGCAGCCGCTCGGGATACGGGACGGGTCCGGGGGTTCGCCGGACAGCACCACGGGATCGCCTGGCGCCTCCGGCAGCACCGACAACAAAGCCTGGATGTAAGGATGTTGAGGGTCCGTCAGGACCTTCTCCGCGTCCCCCGTCTCCACGATCCGCCCCAGGTACATCACCGCGACCCGGTCGGCGATGTTCCACGCCAGGCCCAGATCGTGGGTCACCACCAGGGCGGCCAGGCCGAGTTCGGTGCGCAGCCGCAGCAGGAGGGCGAGGATCTCACCGCGCACGGAGGCGTCCAGCGAGGCCACCGGCTCGTCGGCGACGAGGAGTTCGGGTTCCAGGACGAGCGCGCCGGCGATCACCACGCGCTGCCGCTGCCCGCCGGACAGTTCGTGCGGATACCGCAGAAAGAACCGCTCGGGCGGCCGGAGTCCCGCGCGGCTCAACGCCCGCGCGACGACGGCCTGTTCGTCACCGACACCTCCATGGATCCGCAGCCCCTCGGCCACGGCGTCGTACACCGTGTGCCGGGGGTTGAGCGACCCGCTCGGGTCCTGGAGGACGAGCTGAACGCGTCGGCGATAGGCCTTGAGGGCCCGCGAGGAGTACTGCAACGGCTTGCCGTCGAAGGTGACCCGCCCCCCGGTCGGCGCCACCAGCCCCAGCAGCGACCGCGCCAACGTCGTCTTCCCACACCCGGACTCCCCGACGAGGGCGACGACCTCCCCCGCTCGGATGTCGAGGTCGACCCCGTCCACGGCCCGGGCGGGCGCACCACCCCGCCGCCCCGGGAAGGCCACGTGCAGCCCTTGCGCGCTGAGCAGGGGCGCCGACGGTGTGGTCATGACGCGCTCCGGGTGTCGTGGGGCGGGGCAGCCGGGTCTGGTGTGTTCTCGGGGGCGGGGCCGGGGTGACCGGTGCCCTCGGCCCGCGCGCCGGCCGGACCGGAGCCCTCCGCACGCCCCGCGGGTTGACCCGTCAGCATGCCTCCGGTGGGTCCGGTGGGTCCGGTGGGTCCGGTGGGTCCGGTGGGTCCGGTGGGTTCCGCGGGTCCGGCGGGTCCGGCGGGTTCCGCGTGTTCGGCGGGTTCCGCAGGTTCCGCGAGTTCCGCGTGTTCGGCGGGTTCCGC
>NZ_JAENRY010000196.1 GCF_016612545.1 Streptomyces sp. MBT65
CAGTGCCGCACGCCTGCGCCCCCACGCAGCCTGAAAGGCCTGCCTCAACGGATCCTGCTCCGATCAGGACATGGCCCACCTGACCGCCGTCTTCCACGAGACCGAGGCATCCCTGCGCCGGGTCGGCCCTCGGTTTACCAGTTCCGCCTCACGAGGACCAATACCGCATCAGAAGACCTTTGGCCCTTTTGCCCCGTGGTGACGTGACGCGCCGTTCGGATGCTGGTCTGGACAGCGCGGTGTCGCCAGGCTGTCCGGGTGGCAGAACGAGTTCGCGTCCGTGAGATCGATGACGACGAGGGGCAACGCCTGTTGCGGATCGTCCGCCGCGGCGCGGGGTCGCTGGTGACCTGGCGGCGGCCACCCTAAGCAGCGGCGATCCCGGTAGCGGGTCCAGGTCCAGGTCACGGAGCGTACACACACTCACCGCATTCAATTGTCATGCTCTGCTATGAAGTGGCGGCTATTACGCGTACCTCCTCCGCCCACCCAACGCGCAGAATCCAGCGCCGTCACGCTGTCGTCAACTCCCCACGTCAGCACGGCGGTTCATGCCGGCTTTCGGCCCGAGGTTCAGACACAGGCACTCAAAGAGCGTTTTGTCCTGTCGGGGGTGTTTGGCGGCAGTACGGATGGTCGTGCTGGTAGGGGCGACTGAACGGGCTGAGCGCGTCGAGGTCGAACCAGGCGCCGGCGTGGTCGGCGAGGACGCTCGGTGCGAATGGCCGGAACGTTTCGCGGTGTTTGATCCTTTCGTTCAGGGCGCGGGAGCTGGCTGTGGTGCGGGGATCGGCGAGGATGCTGCGGGCGCCCAGTGCGCGGGGTCCGAGTTCGCTGCCGCCCTGGAACCAGCCGATGATCTTCCCACCGGCGATCATCTGGGCGGCCGTGCGGGCGATGTCGCTCTCGCGCCGCCATGTGAACGGTGTCCGGCGCCGTTCGACCAGACCGGATCGGGGGTCGCGGCGCAGGGCCTGCTCGATCTGCTCCGCCGTGTATTCGCGGCCGAAGGAGTCGCTGGACAGCGGCCGCCTGGGCACGTCGCCGGCGAGGCGGTGCCAGGCGTACAGGGCGCAGCCGAGAGCCTGGCCGCGGTCGCTGGCTGCGGGCGGGGCGAAGTAGCCGGTGACCGCGTCCAGGCGGTGAAGCTTGTCGGCGGCAACGCAGTTGAGGGCCACTCCGCCGGCAACGCACAGGTTGCCCAGCCCGGTCGCGGTGATGGCCTGCTCGGCGAGCCTGGCTTCAGCAGCCCTCGACCAGGCCGACTGGGCCGTCGACACCTATGGCCAGCGCTACGCGGAAGGGCTGCTGCTCATCCTCCGGGCACGGGTGTTGCGGGCCCGCGGCGAGCCGGACACCACCGTCCGGGCCGTTGCCGAGGGGGCCCGGGCACTGTGCGAAGAGCGCGAGGCGCACCTGTTCGCGCGCCGTGTCAAGGAGTTGATGTCCGGTCTGCCGGAGGCCTGACGACACGCCTGCGGCGACCTGCGCTCCACCCGGGACTCCGACGGGCCCACCGGAATCAAGACCGGCATGATCACCGCCGTCCGGCACCGCACCCAGACGGATCTACAACCTCACTGGTGTGTCCGTGCCGACCACTGACGAACCGCCACCCGAGCCGGCCTCGCCATAGAACCCGGCCCGGCGGAGGCCACAGCGGCTGCCATGTATGACGGCTCAGTCCGCCGCTCCGCCGACCGGGATGCCGAGTCGGTCGGCGACGGTCGTCAGGGCCGTTCCCAGCGGCAGCGCGACCCGGGTGCGGGCGTGCGGGTCGCCCCGGGTGGGGTCCCGGTTGACGATCAGCACCGGCTTGCCCTCCTGCGACGCCTGACGGACGAAGCGCAGCCCGGACATCACCGTCAGCGAGGAGCCGAGGACCAGCAGCGCGGTCGACTCGCGGACCAGCCGCCGGCAGTGCTCGACGCGCTGCGGCGGAACCGTCTCGCCGAAGAACACCACGTCCGGTTTGAGTACGCCCCCGCAGTCGGTGCACGGCACGATACGGAAGTCCCCGACCTGCGCGTCGGTGAGGTCTGCGTCGCCGTCCGGGTTGATCCCGGCGGCGACCGGGTCGAAGCCCGGGTTCTCGGCCTCCAGGCGCCGGGCGAGTTCGCGGCGCGGGCTGAGGGCGCGGCAGGAGAGGCAGACGACCCGGTCCAGGCTGCCGTGGAGTTCCACGACGTCCTCGCTGCCGGCGGCCTGGTGCAGGCCGTCGACGTTCTGGGTGATCACGCCCGAGACGCGGGCGTCCCGGGCGAAGGCGGCCACCGCCAGATGTCCCGCGTTGGGGCGGGCCCGCCCGAAGGTGCGCCGGCCGAGGTGGCTGCGCGCCCAGTACCGGCGCCGCGCGTGTGCGCTGCCGGTGAAGTCCTGGTAGGTCATCGGGGTGTGCCGGCTCAGGCTCCCGCCCTCACCCCGGTAGTCGGGGATGCCCGACTCCGTGGAGAGGCCCGCCCCGCTGAGCACCAGCACACCGCCGGCGCTCAGCGCGTCGACGACCGGCTCCAGGTCGGTGGTGCCCGGCAGCAGGTCCGCCGCCGTGGGGGTCCAGCTCAGGGTGGGGCGCATGCGCATGCCGCCAGGGTACGGAATCGGCGGCGGCTCGCGGCGGGCGTGGACGGTTACCGGGGAACGGTTCTCCATCCGGCGCGGGCAAACCGGCGCCCGGCGCGCCGGGCGGGCTCGTGGGCGCGCGGGCACCCGCTGTAGTGAGCGCGAGCGCCGTTGCGGGGCGGCCGACGGCGGAAAGCATGTCCTGAGTACTGCGAGTGACCTCGGTACCGCGAGCGGGGAGGCATGTGATGTCCAGCGAGTTCCAACGGACCAAGCTCCAGGCCATGTTCGAGGCGTTCGACGCGGACGGCAACGGCTATCTGGAGGAGGCGGACTTCGTGGCCCTGGCGGACCGCTGGGGCCGGCTGCCGCGCGTGAGAGAGGGATCGGAACTGGCGGCGCGCGTGGACGGCGTACTGAAGGGCTGGTGGCTGCATCTGTCGGAGACCGTGGACACGGACCGGGACGGCCGGATCGACATGGACGACCTCCTCGCCATGGTGGACCTGCTGCCGACCATCCCCGATGCCGTCACCGCCACCGCCGACACCATCTTCGACGCGGTCGACGAGAACGCCGACGGACGCATCTCCCGTGGCGAGCACCAGCGTCTCGTCGACACCTGGCACGGGCGGCCCGTGGAGACCGGTGGTGCCTTCGACCGGCTCGACCACGACGCCGACGGATACCTCAGCCGCCCCGAGTTCGCCACGCTGTGGACCCAGTTCTGGACCAGCGACGACCCTGCCGAACCCGGCAACGTGATGTGCGGCCCGATCGCCGCTGGGTGAGGCACCGGAGGCGGCCGCTCAGAGCCGGCCGCGGCGGACCGCCTGCCCGGAGGCATACGCCGACGACACCGCAAACGGCGCGTACCAGCTCGCCCGCGAGGTACGAGACACCACCGAGAACGAATCTGTGCGACTCCTCCGCGCGCGACGTGCGGGTGCCAAGTCCCCGTCCAGAAGGAGGACTTGCCACCCGCGCCCTGTCATCGAGCCGCGTCGGCGGTCAGACCGCCGTCACGGTCCCTGTCAGGGGAACGACGTGATCTTCGAGGGAACGGTGTCCGTGCCCGACGTGGGTGCGCCGGTGTCGTTGACGACGTGGGCGTACTGGCCCTTGCCGCCCAGGGAGATCACCAGGATGTCGTGCAGTCTGATCCCTGTCCTGACCGGCACCTGGAAGCCGTGGGCCTGCACGATCGACGGGTCCGAGGTGAAGTTGCAGTAGCTTCCCAGGCCCCATGCCTCGTGCACGTCGACGGAGTCGGCGACCTTGTAGGCCGCGTATCCGACGATGCCGTCATGGGTGACGGCGGCGGCGTTCGGGACGTCGTACGCCTTCTCGTTCTGGAAGAAGATCGTGCGCCCGCGTTCACCGTTCCACAGCACGTCGTACTTGTTGAAGTGCTCGACGAACAGCCCGGTGGTGAGGACGTCGTCGCCGTTGACCACGAGGCCGTAGTCGGCTCTGTTGGTCTCCCAGCCCACGCCTTCGCCGTGGTCGGCGCGCCAGAGCCAGGTGTGGTCGACGATGACGTCGTCGCTGTTGACCACGACGGAGTTGGTGGCGAGGCCGGGGCCCGCGCCGCCGATACGCACGAACACGTCCTGCATGGTGGTCGGGTTGGCGGAGTGGTCGGCTGAGCTGCCGGCCGGGCCGATCTGGAGCAGGGTGTCGGAGTTGGAGCTGCCGGCGTCGATCAGGAAACCGGCGAGCTTGACTCCGTCGACGTCCGCCACGTGCATGGCGTCCACGCCGTTGTCCGGGACGATGGTCGCCAGACCGAGACCGAGGACGACGGTGTTCGCCCGGGTCACGTCGATGGTCTGGTCGAGGTGGTAGACACCCGGGGTGAAGAGCAGGTTCAGTCCCTGGGCGAGGGCGGTGTTGATGGTCGCCGCGGTCGCGCCGGGCTTGACCACGTAGAACTGGTCCAGCGGAATCGACGAACCGGCTGTGTTGGGCCAGGAGACGCCGCGTGCGTTGGCGCGCTTGGCGGGCACGAACACCTTGTACTCGTTGCCGTCCAGATAGAGGTACGGCTTCTCGCGCGAGACGGGGGTGGTGTCCAGGGTGGTGTACGGGCCTGAGTCGAAGTTGGTGGCCGGGGCGCCCTGCACGCCGGAGAACGTCATGTTCCAGACGCCGTTGGTCCAGCCGCCGACCGAGCTGTCGCGGGTGTACCACTGCTGCTGGGAGTACGGGCCGACCGTACCGTCGATCTTGGAGTCGGCGATGTAGCCGCCGGAGGCCCAACCGTAGCCGTTCGGGGCGAGGTTGAGGCCGCCCTGCACGTGGATGCGGCGGAAGGGGGCCGCCTGGGCCACCGCCCAGCGGTCGGTGCCGTTGGAGGGCGTGATCGACAGGTTCTCCGCCGAACGCCAGAAGTTCTGGGTCGCGTTGCCGTTGAACCAGCCCGCGTCGACGGTGATGTCACCGTTGATGTGGACGTCGTCGGGGTTGAGGCCGAGGCCCGAGATCGAGGTGTAGAAGCCCACTTGGGCGTTGATCCCGTTGTAGGTGCCTGGCTTCATCAGGAACTGGTAGCGCCCGGTGCCGAACTGGTTCGACTCCTGCTGCGCGAAGACCTGGTCGAACTTGGCCTGGAGGTCGGGCGTTGACGGGTCGACGACGATCACGTTGGGGCCGAGGTCACCGCCGCCCTGCACGGGCCCGCTGCCGTCGCCCGAGCCGGTGTGGACGGCCACCTCCCAGAGCGAGTACCCGTAGACGGTGCCGCGTGTCGTGCCGTTGATCCGTACGTAGCGGCCCTGGCCGGAGACGTCGTAGGACGTCAAGCCGACGGTGCCGTCGGTGACGGACTTGAGCGTGGTCCAGGTCTGGCCGTCGGCCGAGGCCTGGATCTGGAAGGTCTTGCCGTACGCGGTCTCCCAGTTGAGGTCGATCCGGCACAGGCTCTGGGAGGTCCCGAGGTCGACCTGGAGCCACTGCGGGTCGGAGGCCGCGCTGGACCAGCGGGTGCCGGTGTTGCCGTCGAAGGCGGCCGACGCCGGGGTGCCGGCGTTCTCGGTGGAGGAAGCCGTCGCCGTCCTGCCCTGGGCGGCGTTGGCCGTGTCGCAGCCCGCGGGCGGGGTGGTGCCGTCTGTGCTGCCGAACACCTGGAACTCCCAGAGGGAGTAGCCCCACTGGGTGGCGCGGTGGACGCCGTACATCCGGACGTAGCGGCCCTGGCCGGAGACGTCGAGCGTGTCGGTGCCGCCGTCGCCGCCGGTCACGGACTTGACGTCGGTCCAGGTGCTCCCGTCCGGGGACGTCTGGATCTTGTAGTCGCTGCCGTACGCGGTCTCCCAGTTGAGGACGACCTGGGTGATGGTCGCCGAGGAGCCGAGGTCGACCTGGAGCCACTGGGTGTCGGTGGCGCCGGAAGACCAGCGGGTGGCGGTGTTGCCGTCGACGGCGTTGGCGGCGACAGTGCCCGCGTTCTCGTCGGAGGACGACGTGGCCGTCTTCCCTTGGGACAGCGGCAGGTCTGCCGCGGCGGCCGGGCTGTGCAGGGGCAGGGTGACGAGCGCGGCCATTGCGGCCAGCGCGACACCCAAGGATCTGAGTTTCATGCCGTGACTCCATGCGGGTGGGGTGACGAGCGGAGCGGACACACGGAACCGGAACGCGGGAGCAGGCTCCGTCCAGCGTTCGGCGTGCATGAACTGGCCTTATGCCATGCTTAGTTCACGGTTTGATTTAAGTAATGAACCATCAGGGTGACAAGAGTCGTGACGCGAGTTTCTTCAACTTCCTTTCACAGGCGGCTGGTCGGCGTATCGCTACGAGCGGTGCGACCTGGCCAGAGGCGCGGCGGACGACCGGACACGGGAGATGACCCCGTCAAGCCTTGAAGGCGCGGCGGTGCCGACGGCGGCCAGGGCAACATCCTCAAGGGGGGGCGCGTAACCGCCGGCACCGCCCGATCCCTCGCGGTGGTTTCCTTCGCCTTCTGAAAGCGCCTCGCAAGGTCGACGCGCGACGCCAGAGGGCGTCCGCTCGACTACAGCAGCGGCACACCGACGCCGCACTCACAAACTCCCAGCTCAACACGGCGAGAGTGCGTTCAGCCAACCGCTGGAGAGCGCTCCACAACTCCACCGACCTTGGTTCGGACCTTTACCGGGACTCCATACGACGTCGCCAAGAGGCCTGCTCTTCAACCCGTCGCGTTGAAGCCGTTGACGCATGGAGGGTCGCGCCGGACACTCCTGCATTGAACGGCGATCCCTGCCCGGCCCACACCCAACTCAGGCCTACCGCAATCGACATGACGGATCGTCCGAAATCAGGAGGACAACCAGGGACAGCAGATTCACGATCACCCTGAGAGCGCTCTCAGACCTGACCTGCTCTCCGGTCTCCACCAGAAGCCAGGCCCCCCGCACCACTCCCGCTCCCCACCCGCCAGCTCGCCAGGGAGAACCCACACGATGACGAACTCCCCACCACCACCTGCCGGTGCGCCCGCAGGCAGCCAGAGAACCGTCCCCCTCGTCCTGGGCAGCGCTCTGCTGCTGCTCATCGGCACACTCGTAGGCCTGATCGGAACCGGTGGCAGCGCTTCAGCGGCTGTACCGGGCGCTCCCGCAGGCTGGACCACCGTCTTCTCCGACGACTTCAACGGATCGTCCGGCAGCGCGCTGAACCGGACCGACTGGCTGTACGACCTGGGCACCAGCTACCCCGGAGGTGCCGCCAACTGGGGAACGGGCGAGATCGAGTCGGCCACCGACTCCACGAACAACGTGTACCAGGACGGGCAGGGACACCTGGTCATCCGGGCGCTCCGGGACGGCTCCGGCCACTGGACCTCGGGACGCATCGAGACCCAGCGCACCGACTTCGCCGCCCCGGCCGGAGGACAGCTCCAGATGAGCGCGTCCATCCTCCAGCCCAACCCAGCCAGCGGACTGGGCTATTGGCCCGCGTTCTGGGCGATGGGCGGCGCTGCCCGCCCGGTCGGCGCGACGAACTGGCCGAGCATCGGCGAGTTCGACATCATGGAGGACGTCAACGCGCTGAGCAAACACTCCACCACCTTCCACTGCGGGGTGTGGGCGGGCGAGTGCCACGACCCCGACGGCATCACCAGTGATCTCCAGCCGTGCGCGGGCTGCCAGACCGGCTACCACACGTACTCCGCGATCATCGACCGCACGAACACCGCCGCGGAGCAGCTCCGCTTCTACCTCGACGGCAATCTGACCTTCACCGTCAACGAGAACCAGGTCTCGGTCGCCACCTGGCAGGCCGCCGTCGACCACGGGTTCATGGCCATCTTCGACCTGGCGATCGCGGGTTCGTACCCCGACAAGGTCTGCGGCTGCAGTTCGGCCGCCCAGGCGGGCAGCATCACATCAGGTGCCGCCATGAGCGTCGACTGGTTCGCGGTCTACCAACAAGGCGCCAGTAGCAGCACCACAGGTGGTACGACGACCGGCGGCACCACGGGTGGCAGCACGACCGGCGGAAGCACCGGCGGAAGCACGACGACGCCCGACTACACCGCCGGCGTGACACGCCTGAGCAGCAGTCAGGCGCAGATCACGTTCGTTCCGACCACGCCCGCGGCGTACGTCGACGTGCACTACCTCATCAACAACGCCGGCCAGCAGAACTTCCGTATGACCAACAGCGGCGGCACCTGGACGCAGAACGTCACGCTCACCGCCGGATCCACCCTGACGTACTGGTTCACGTACGAGAAGAACGGCCCCCAGTACGACAGTCCGCACTACACCTACACCCAGTGAGCCCCCTGGGCCGGTCCCGCGGGACCGGCCCAGGTACCACGGCCGCGCAACTGCCGTGCCCTGAAGGGAAGTCGTCAGTAGCGGTCGCAGGTCTCACGGACGTAGCCGTCGTGGCCGGCCGGGATGACTTCGAGGTCCCGCCGTACGATGCTGATCCGGTCGCCCCAGCCCGCGCAGGCCTTCTTCATGCCCTGCTCGGTGTACTCGACGACGATGACGTGGTCGCCGAACGCGTCGACGTAGGACCCGCATTCGTCGTACTGTCCGCACTCCTCCACCACCGCGAAGTCGAGGCCGACCCGCTTGCGGTCCTTGGCGAGTTCGAGGGTGTTCTTCTGGGCGATGGCGAGGTGCCGGGCGTGCGCGTGACGGGCCAGCAGGGTCTGGAACGCCTCGGCGTCGGCCGCGGTGAGCAGTCCGCGAGGGGCGCGGGTGTAACTGTCGTAGTTGTCCGGCTCGACGGCGTCGAATTCCTTGTCGGCACACGAGTCGATCCAGTCGTCCACCTTCTCCGCGATCCTCGCGCGCTTGGCCGGGGTGCCGATGTCGAGCATCGCCTCGCCCCAGTCCTTGTCCATGACGACCTTGCCGGAGCGGTCCCGAAGCAGGAGGTCGGCGTCCCAGTCCCCCTCGGCGTCCGGCTGGGCCTGGAACGCGTTGACGTAGCAGATGTTGTAGACGCCCGGGGCGGGCGAGGCCGTGTGGTCACGGGAGACGACGGAGACGCCCTTCGGCGGGGTGTAGGCGCCGCCGAGTTGGTAGTCGACGCCGGCGTGGACGGGCGGTGCGGACACCTTCGCCGCCGGGCTGCTCGGCGAGGTGTCGGCGTCGGTGGCGGAGCCGGAGCAGCCGACGGCGGCGAGGGCCGTCGCGGCGAGGACGGCGGAGAGGGACACGGTGACACGGCGGGAGCCGGCCCGGGACTTGCGCATGACGGTCTGCCTCTGGATGCGAGAGCATGCCCCGCCTCGGACACGCTGGATCCTGGCGACTGGGGCCGGGCTGACGGCTCGATAGCCTGTGTTAGCGGGACCCTTGCAGAAAGCATTCATCTCAGGGCTGTTCTGACGTGCGCCTTGGAGCAGACGTTTTTGCTGCTCGATGTACTGGCGGACGATCGCCAACGGCGCCCCGCAGCATGATGCGGAGAAATACGAGGGCGACCACAGGTGCCCGTGCATGATGGCGCGGTTGATCCGGCCGGTGAACTCCTGCCGTATCCGGCGAGCGGAGACGCCCTTGAGGCTGTTGACAAGCTTCGGGACCGCGACCTTGGGCGGGTTGTGCACCTGGAGGTGGACGTGATCACGTTCGCCGTTGAACTCCTTCAGCTCCGCTTCGAAGTCTTCGCAGACCTTGCGCATGATCTCTTTGCAGCGCGTCAGCATCTGGTCGTTGAACACCCCGCGCCGGTACTTCGTCACAAGGACCAAGTGCACGTGCGTCGCCGGAACATGCCTGCCACGCCTGTAGTCGCTCTGCCCATCCATGAGACCAATCGTAGGAGGATCTTGGGTGTGCAGCTCCGCTACAACTACCGGGCCTACCCGGATGCCGCCCAACGCCGTGCGCTGGCAGGTGCGTTCGGGTGCGCCCGCGTGGTGTGGAACGACTGCCTGCGCGACCGCAAGGAAGCGCACGCGGCAGGACTGCCGTACGTGAAGTCGGCCGAGCTGTCCCGGCTTCGCATCACCCAGGCCAAGCACACCGAGGAACGCGCCTGGCTCGCCGACGTGTCGGCGGTCGTCCTGCAACAGTCTCTGCGAGACCTGGACACCGCCTACAAGAACTTCTTCGACTCGGTCAAGGGCAAGCGGCAGGGCCGTAAGGCCGGCCCGCCCCGCTATAAATCGAAGAAGGACACCCGGCAGTCGATCCGCCTCAACAGCAACGCCTTCTCCCTCCAGGACGAGGGCACGGTGTATGTGGCCAAGGTCGGCAACCTCAAGGTCGAGTGGTCCCGCCGACTTCCGGCCGCGCCCACGTCCCTGACGGTCACCAAAGACAGCTCCGGCCGGTACTTCCTCAGCTTCGTCGTGGACACCGAGCCGGACATCCTCCCCGAGGTGGAAGCGGAGTCCGGTATCGACCTCGGCCTGTCCGCCTTCGCCGTCCTGTCCGACGGCAGGAAGATCGACAGCCCCCGCTTCCTGCGCCGGGCCGAGAAGAAACTCAAGCGTCTTCAGCGGGAACTGTCCCGCAAGGCTAAGGGATCGAAGAACCGCGCCAAGGCTCGGATCAAGGTCGCACGCCAGCACGCCAAGGTGGCGGACCGGCGCCGGGACTGGCACCACAAGGCTTCCACACAGATCATTCGTGACAACCAAGCGGTGTACGTGGAAGACCTCGCGGTGTCCGGCCTCGGCCGCACCCGGCTTGCCAAGTCCGTGCACGACGCGGGATGGTCCGCGTTCGTCGGCATGCTGGAGTACAAGGCAGCTCTGCACGGCCGCACCTTCGCCAAGGTGGACCGGGCCTTCCCGTCCTCTCAGGTCTGCTCGGTCTGCGGATTCCGGGACGGCCCCAAGCCCCTGCACGTTCGCAAGTGGACGTGCGGCGAGTGCACCACCGTGCACGACCGTGACCACAACGCGGCTCGTAACGTCCTCTTCGAAGGACGTCGAATCGTCGCCACCGGACGGGTGGAGACGCTAAACGCCTGTGGAGTGCCGGTAAGACGGGTACACGTGCCCGCACAGCGCGGTGAAGCAGGAAGCCCCCGGAAAGGTCAAACGACCCAGGCCGGAATCCCTGGACTTTAGGCCAGGGAGCACGTCAACGGCTGGGAATGCCTTGGTGGTTGTACGGACCGTGGGGTGTCGGGTGGTCCGGTGCCGTGACGATACCAAGGCGGCCGCGACCGATTGTGCTGGCCCCGGACCTGGTCGGCGGGTGTCCCGGGTCGGCAAGGGGGTGCGGTCGGGCGTACGCGTCGTCGGCGTCCGTGCGGTGTGCGCGACAGGGCGAGCAGGAAGGCCGTACTGCCCGACGGGGCCTCGGTGACGGTGAGTTCGCCGCCGTGGTTGCGTACGACGTTTCGCGCGATGGCCAGGCCTGGACCGGCCCGGCCGTCCTCGCCCGCGTGGGCCAGGGGCACGGTGATCTCGGTGACGGTGTGCCGCCGGCCGTTGTCCAGGAACTTGCCGAGAACGCGGGCCAATTGGCCCCAGCTGCCCATGCGATGCCGTGGCCCATCCGCACCCGGAGGGCAAGGATCGGCGCCGCCACACCGCCTTCCGTCCCGAGCTGTAGGCCGCGTACACCGCTTCAGAACAGGCCGATGACCAACCCCAGGGGACGCTCAGACGGTCGCGGCGTAGGTCCAGAAGTCGCGCATCCACGCGGGGAAGGTGGGACCGGACAGGCCACAGGGGGTGAAGAGGACGGTGACCGTGTCGGTCGAGGGGTCGATGTGCGCGGCGGTGCCGGTGCCGCCCACCCACCCGTAACGGCCGGGGGTGTTCCACGGCTCCCCGGAGGTGACGTCGACCGAGCCGCCGTAGCCCCATCCCTGGCCCTGGAGGAAGAGGTCGCCCTCGGCGCGCTGGTCCGCGGTGAGGTGATCCGTCGTCATGAGGCGTACGGAGTGCGGGGAGAGGACCGTGCCGCCGCCGGTCAGCAGCATGCGGCCGAAGGCGTGCCAGTCCGCGACGGTGGACACCAGGCCTCCCGCGCCCGAGGGGAAGGCCGGCGGGGTGGACCAGGCGCCGTCGGCCGCGTCGGCGAAGGTGTGGGTGCCGTCAGGGGCTGTCAGGTAGTAGGGGGTGAGGCGGTCGCGTTCCGATGCCGGTACGGCGAAGGCCGTGTCCTTCATCCCGAGCGGCTCGAAGATCCGCTCGGCCAGGAACTCCGGCAGTCCAAGTCCCGCGGCCCGTGCCACCAGCACGCCTTGCAGGTCGGAGCTGGCGTTGTACAGGAACGCCTCCCCGGGCTGTCGCAGCAAGGGGATGTCGGCGAGGGCGGCGACCCACTCGTCCGGGGTCAGCGGCGACCGCGGACCTCCGTTGTACACGGCCACGTCCGCGAACAGGGGCTGAAGGGCGGGCGCGGTGAAGTCGGCCCCGAAGCCCCATCCGGAGCGCGACGACAGGACGTCCTCGACGGTGATGGGACGGACGGCCGGCACCACGTCGTCCAGCTCGCTCGCGGGAGTGCGGACGACTTTCGGGGACGCCAGTTCCGGCAGCCAGCGCGCGATCGGCGCGTCCAGGGTGAGCACGCCGTCGTCGACGAGCGCCAGCACCGCGGCGGCGGTCACGGGCTTGGTGACCGAGGAGAGCCGGAACAGGGTGTCGGCGCGCATCGGCGCCGAGCCGCCCGGCTCGGTCGATCCCACGGCCGCGACCTCCACCTCGCCGGAGCGGTCCACCAGGGCGACCGCTCCGGGGAAGGCTCCCTCGGCGACGTACTTCTCCAGCAGTGCGGTCAGGTGGCTCATCAGGTTCTGCCCCTCGTGTCATGGCCGGCGGCGGATATGTCTCTAGGACCGTCCGCCGGCCCGGAACTCATCGGTGCAGACCCCCACGCCTTCTCAGCGGCCGTGGGTCGAGGTGCTGCGGTAGTCGGTGTACGTGTAGGGGTTGTCGAGGACCTTGGTCTCGGGGACGTCCGGGTTCATGCCTTTCGCCCATGCCTCCTCGCCCATCGTCGACCGCAGATGGTCCACGGTCCGCTCGACGGTGCGCCGCACCGCGGCCAGGTCGGTGTCGAGGAGACGGTGCTCGTGCTTGACCACCCGGCCGTCGACGATGACGGTGTGCACGTCGCCCCGCTGGGCCTGGAAGGCCACGTGGCCGTACGGGTTGAGCAGCGGGAACGAGACCGGTGAGTGGTCGTTCTTCAGCAGGACGAGGTCGGCCTTCTTGCCCTCCTCGATGCTGCCCAGGTCGTGTTCGCGGCCAAGTGCCCTGGCACCGCCCCGAGTTGCCCACTCCACGACCTGGTCGGCACGCAGCGCGCTGTGGGTGACGGTCTCGCCCTGGGCGTGGGCCTCCAGGTGCTCGCGGGCGCGGTCGGCGCCGAGTGTGGTGCGCATGGCGGAGAAGAGGTCGCCGCTCCACCACACGCTCGTGTCCATCGACAGGGAGACTGGGATGTCGTGGGAGCGGACCGCCCAGGTCGTGGGATAGCCCTGGCCGGCGCTCTGCTCGCTCTCCGTGGACACCGAGACCGAGCCGCCCGTGGCCGCGATGCGGTGGTAGGAGTCGGCCGACAGGGTGGAGGCGTGGACGTAGACGGTCTCGGGGGTCATGAAGCCGTGCTCGTGCATGAGCCGGATGCCGTCGTCGTTGGTGGCGCCCCAGACTCCGGCGTGGGTGGTGACGGCGACGCCCAGCTCGCGGGCGACCTCGAAGGCGGGCTTCTCGGGGAAGGCGGGATCGCCGGTGACGTCGAAGGCGATCTGGAAGCCGAGCATGTCGTCACCGGTGATGCGGCGGCGCACGAAGTCCCTGAACTGCGGTGCCGCGGTCCATTCCGCCGGAGCCTGCTGGATGTTGCCGTAGGCGAGGACGAACCGGCCGGGCACGGCCCGCAGCGCGTCGACCGCCGCGTCCGCGTGGTCGACCGTCTGCAGCCCGTGCGACCAGTCGACGACCGTGGTCACCCCCGCGTCCAGTGCCTCTACGGCGGCCAGGAGGTTGCCGGCGTGTACGTCCTCGGGCCGGAAGGCGGTGCCGTGTTCGAGGTAGTACCAGACGAAGTACTGGGTCAGGGTCCAGTCGGCGCCGTAGCCGCGCATCGCCGTCTGCCACATGTGCCGGTGCGTGTCGATCATGCCGGGCATCACGATGCCGTCGGACGCGTCGATCTCCGCGGTCCCCTCCGGTACGGCGAGCCGCGGGCCGACCGCGGTGATCCGGTCGCCCGTCACGAGGACGTCGGTGTCGCTCAGCACCCGCCGTGCGCGGTCCATGGGCAGGACGGTGCCGCCGCGCAGGACGACGGGTCGTCCCGCCGGGAAGGGGGTGGACTGGCTCATCACTTGGCTCATCCCTGGATCTCCCACTGTGCATCGGACGACTGTCCGCATGACGGCTCATGGTTGGTGACCGATCGTCGTCAGGCTGTTGTGCCGGTGTCAATACTCCGCGGTTTCCGAATTCCGCCCGGTAATGTCCCCAGCCGTCCGCTCTGCGGTCGGTCCGTCGTCGCCGCGTCCGAGCCATCGCGACGGAGGCCTGTTCCGCTGCGTAGAGTGCCCTCGTCGGGTGTCCGTACGGCGGACACCCGGAAGCGAAGCCGACGGCGACCAGAGGAGCCACCATGCCGCGCGAAGGAACCGGACCCGATTTCATCGAGGCGCTGGCCCGGGGCCTGGAGGTCATCACCGCCTTCCGGCCCCGGCAGCCGGTGATGTCGCTGTCCGACGTGGCGACCGCGACCGGGCTGGCCAGGCCGACCGCGCGCCGGATCCTGCTCACCCTCACCGAGCTGGGCTACGTACGCCAGCAATCCGGCGGTTTCGTGCTGACCCCGCGCGTCCTGGACCTCGGCGTCGCCTACGTCCGCTCGACGGGACTGTGGGACGTGGCGCGCCCGCACCTGGAGTGGCTGGTGGAGCGCACGAACGAGTCCTGCTCGATCGCGCAGCTCGACGGTTCGGACATCGTCTACGTCGCCCGGGTCTCGGTGCCCAAGATCGTGACCCTCGCGGTGCAGATCGGCACCCGTTTCCCCGCGCTTCCCACCTCGCTGGGCAAGGTCCTACTGGCCGCGCTGCCGCCCGACGAGGCGGCCCGGGTCCTCGCCGAGCCCAGCCGCTCGGGCCTGGAGTCCGTGTGGCACCCCGGCCGGGCCGAATGGGAGGCGGAGCTGCGGGAGGTGCGCGCGCGGGGCTGGGCGCTGACCGACGAGCAACTGGCCAGAGGCATCCGCTCGGTGGCCGCTCCGCTGCGCGACGGTTCGGGCCGCGTCGTCGCCAGCGTCAACGTGAACGCGCACGCCGCCGAGACCTCGCTGGAGGTGCTGCTCGACGACCATCTTCCGCTCCTCCTCCAGGCCGCCGGCGAGATCAGCCTGGACTTCGCCCGACTGGAGTCCGCGCCCCACGCGGTCCGACCGTCCGGCCGCCCGGTGCGCTCGTGACGTCTTGACGCCTCCGTCGTCCGGGACAGAGAATCGCTGTCCGGACGACTGTCCGACGTACGGACAGAAAGGCAAGGTTCATGTCGCAGAGCGCCAAGCCCACTCCGCCGGGCACCACGGGCCCGCTCTCCGGGGTGCTGGTCGCGGACTTCTCACGGATCCTTGCCGGGCCGTACGCCACGATGCTGCTCGCCGACCTGGGGGCCGACGTCGTCAAGGTCGAGGGACCGGGTGGCGACGACACCCGCGCCTGGATGCCCCCGACACGCGACGAGGTCTCGACCTACTACCTCGGCATCAACCGGGGGAAGCGTTCGATCGCCCTCGACCTGCGGGACGAGAAGGACGCCGAGGTCGCCCGGAACCTCGCCCGCCGGGCGGACGTCCTGATCGAGAACCTCAAGCCCGGTGGCATGGCGAAGTACGGACTGGACTACGACTCGGTCCGGCGGGACAACCCAGGGCTGATCTACACGTCGATCACCGGCTTCGGCACCGGACCCGGCCGGCACGTCCCCGGCTACGACCTCATGGTGCAGGCCATCTCGGGGCTCATGAGCCTGACGGGCGACCCCGACGGACCGCCCTACCGGGCCGGGATCTCCGTGTTCGACGTGATGGCCGGCAACCACGCCACGATCGGCATCCTCGCCGCACTGCGCCACCGGGACGCCACGGGGACGGGCCAGCTCGTCGAGGTGAACCTGCTGTCCTCGGCCCTGACCGGACTGGTCAACCACAGCTCGGCCTACGTCGCCGGCGGCACCGTGCCCTACCGGATGGGCAACGCCCACCCCAGCGTCTTCCCCTACGAACCGCTGCCCACCGCCGACAACGACCTCATCGTGACGGCCGCCAACGACGGCCAGTTCCGCAAGCTGTGCGAGGTCCTCGGCATACCGGAGGTGGCCGACGACCCGCGATTCGCGCGCAACGCCGACCGCACCGCCAACCGCGACCTGCTGCGGCCGTTGCTGGCTGAGAGGCTGAAGACCCGCGGGGCCACCGAGTGGTTCGAGGCACTGGTGGAGGCCGGTGTGCCGAGCGGACCGATCAACACCATCGACGGCGGCTTCGCCATGGCCGACCGCTTCGGACTCGACCCGGTGGTCACCGTGGGCGAGGGGGACCGCGCGGTGCCCACCACACGGCACCCGATCGGCTTCTCCGCCACCCCCGCCTCCTACCGGTTGCCGCCGCCCGAACTCGACGAGCACGGCGCGGAGTTGCGCACCTGGCTGTCCGGACCCGAGGAGGACGGCCATGTCTGAGCCGACACCGCGCCCCGCCTACCCCACGGCCCTCGGCGCCTCCGACCTGAAGACCATCACCCTGCTCGGGCACGACCTGGCCGAGGACATCATGGGCACGGTCGGCTTCGGTGAACTCGCGTTCTGGCTCGCGACCCAGCGGCGGCCCGCACCCGGCGAGACCCGTGTCTTCGAGGCCGTGCTCGCGGCCCTGGCCGACCACGGCTTCACCCCCACGGCCATCGTCACCCGCCTGACCTACCTCTCCGCCCCGGACTCGGTCCAGGGTGCGCTCGCCGCCGGACTGCTCGGCGGCGGCTCCCGCTTCCTCGGCGTCACCGAGGACACCGGCCGCTTCCTGCACGACGTACTGGAATCCCTCGACGGAGACCTGCCCACCGACGAGGCAGGTTGGGACGCGGTCGCACTGCGCACGGTCGAACGGCGGCGCGCCGCCGGGGAGTTCGTCCCCGGCCTCGGTCACCACGTGCACAAGGAGGGCGACCCCCGTACGCCGAGGCTGATCCGGATCGCCCAGGAGGAGGGCGTCTTCGGCCCGCACCTGAGCCTGTTCGCCGCCATCGGCCGGGTGCACCCGAAGGTGCTGCACCGGACGCTCCCCCTCAACGGCGCGGGAGTGTGCGGTGCAGCCCTCGCGGATCTCGGCCTCCCGCTCCAACTGCTGCGCGGCTTCGCGCTGTTGGCCCGTACGGCCGGACTGATCGGCCAACTCGCCGAGGAACTGCGCCACCCCGTCGCCCAGGACGTCTTCCTGTCCGTCGACCGCAACAACACCCCGGTGCCGCCGGAGCCCTACACCCCGGACCCGCTCACGAAGGACCGGCGCGAGGACTGACCCCGCACCCGCCGTCCCACCAGCCACCCGCACGCAGACCAAGGAGCCGCAACCGTGTTCGTCGACGAGGACAACATCACCGAGCTGGCCGTCGAGCGGTGGGGCACCGCTCACTCCCCTCGGCTGGGCGAGCTGATGACCGCGCTGGTCCGCCATCTGCACGCCTTCTCGCGTGAGGTGCGGCTGACCGAGGACGAGTGGATGGCGGCGATCGAGTGGCTGACCGCGGCCGGCGGGATCAGTGACGACAAGCGGCAGGAACTGATCCTCACCTCCGACGTGCTCGGACTGAGCACGCTGGTCGTCCAGTTGAACAACGAGTTCACGCCTCAGGCGACCCCGGCCACGGTGCTCGGCCCCTTCCACATCGACGGCTCGCCGACCGCGCCCCACGGCTTCGACATGTCGGACGGCATCCCGGGCACACCGCTGTACTTCACCGGCAGGGTGACCGACACCGAGGGCAAGCCGCTCGCGGACGCCGTTCTCGACGTGTGGCAGGCCGACGCGGAGGGCGCCTACGAGGCCCAGATCCCCGAGATCGACGAGGCACGCCTGCGGGCCAAGTACCGCACCCGCGAGGACGGCACCTACTGCATCCGCACCATCGCGCCGCGCGGGTACGCCATCCCCATGGACGGCCCCGTCGGCGACCTGATGCGCAGGACGGACATCAGCCACTTCCGGCCGGCACACGTCCACTTCCTGATCGACGAGCCGGGCTACCGGAAACTGATCACCCATCTGTTCCAGGCGGACAGCGACTACCTCGACTCCGACGTCGTCTTCGGCACCAAGGACGCGCTGATCATCCCGTTCGCGGAACAGCCGGCGGGTACCGCGCCCGACGGCAGCACGCTCGAAGTGCCGTACCTGCACGCCGAGTTCGACTTCGTCCTGCAGTCCCGCTGACGGTCGGGCAGAGGGTGCGGCAGCACGACCACGGCGAGGGCGGACAGCCGGGCCGCGTACGCGGCGCCGATGACCTTGAGCAACTGACCGGGATTCGCTGCCTGTTCGGTCAGGCCGGGTCGGTCGGCAGATAGCTCGCGAGGCCGCGCAGGATGATCTCCAGGCCGGTGTCGAACCGCTCGTCGGACGAGTCCGTCACCATGACGCCGGCCAGGGCGCGGAGGTGAGGAAAGTCCGCGGCGGGTAGGGACGCGAAGTAGTTCTGCATCTCGCCGGCCATCTCACGCCAGTCGGGGCGGGCGGGCGAGGAGGTGTCCGCGTTCTGCTGGGCGGCCCGGTCCTGCCACATGCCCTCCTCCAGGACGAACCCGTCGATGTACGTCGAGATGAGGTCACTGGCCTCCGCCGCGATGCGGTCGGGCAGTCCCGCGGTGCGGAACACCCCGAGCAGCGCCTCGACATGGGGCAGGAGTTCGGCGGTGAAGGGGACGTGGGCCATGGAGATCCTGGCCATGTCCCGGTGCGCCAGGAGGCGTCGCCGCCCTTCACGGGCGTATGCGCGCACTTCCTCCTGCCAGCGCTCCGGGTCGGCCTCGGGCGGCTTGAAGTCGTCGAAGAGGCGGGTGTACATGAGCTCCAGGACGTCGTCCTTGGAGCTCACGTGGGCGTAGAGGGCGGAGACGGTGACCTCGAGTTCGGCCGCGACCTGGCGCATCGACAGGCCGTCGAGTCCCTGGCGGTCGAGCACGGTGAAGGCGGCGTCGACGACACGTTCGCGTGACAGGGGGGTGCGGGCCGGGGTGACG
>NZ_JAENRY010000197.1 GCF_016612545.1 Streptomyces sp. MBT65
GCTCCGGGTGAAAGGGCCGGCACCTTCGTCTGGCATCGGTGCCGGCCCTTTCACCCGGAGCGGTTGTATGCCGCGCTGGAGGATCTGACCTGCGCGGCCGCCCGTAGCCGGGGGCGGTTCTGGCTCGCTGACCGGCCCGACTCGTTGATCCACTGGGACGCGGCCGGCGGGGCGCTGTGCGTGGAGAGCGCGGGGCCGTGGCTGGCCTCATTGCCGGACGCCGCCTGGGAGTTGGTGCCGCCGGTGCGCCGGGCCGCCGCCGCGCTCGACTGGCATCCGGAGCACGGCGACTGCTGCCAGCACCTCGTCTTCACGTCCCCCGGGCTCGACCGCGACGGACTCGAACGGCTCCTGGAGTCCTGTCTGTTGACCGACACCGAGTACGCCGCGGGCCGAGCCGCCTGGAAACGCCTCCCGTCCGCCTTCGACGCCTTCCTGGAGATCTGACCGTGCCCCGCAAGCCCGAACGCCGGCCCGCCAAGTCCCGCCGTAACCCCCTGGACGCGGCCGGCGTGACGTACATCGACTACAAGGACACCGACCTGCTGCGGAAGTTCGTCTCCGACCGAGGGAAGATCCGCAGCCGACGGGTCACCGGCGTATCCGCCCAGCAGCAAAGGCAATTGGCGATTGCGATCAAGAACGCCAGGGAGATGGCATTGTTGCCCTACTCGACGCGATAGCCGCCTCCCTGTGGAACACGGGCGCCCCGGTACGCGTCTTCACTAGTACATGTCCCGCACCGGCACATGTCCGGTGGGGACCGGGGCAGACGCTGGAACGGCATCGGTAAAGCAGTCGTCAAAGCTGTAACCGGAGGACCACCCCGCGTGCACGTGCATCTGCCCATGCATCTGCACATGAACAGGGCTATGATCCGGAACAGTTGACCACTGCATCAATGGCCACACCAGCCAGTGCACAACCGGGAGCGACCTGTGGACCACCGCGTTGACAGCGTGTACTTGGGGTTCGACGTGTACAACGGCATGGCTGCCACGCAGCTGGACGGAGTGGCCTGGCAGAAGAGCCGGCACAGCAACTCGCAGGGCTCCTGCGTGGAGTTCGCCCGGCTGCCCGGCGGAGACGTCGCCGTACGCAACTCCCGCTTCCCCGACGGCCCGGCGCTCGTCTACACCCGCGCCGAGATCGAGGCGATGCTCCTGGGCATCAAGGACGGCGAGTTCGACCACCTGATAGTGGGCTAGCCGACCGACCCGCCCACCTGTCGACAACGCGCGTAGAACCGCGGCCCGAAAGAGAGCCGCGGTTCCTCACGCGTTGCTCCGCGCCGGGTCGCCCGGCAGCCGGAACAGCGCCCAGACCACCTTGCCGCTGAGCGTCCCCGCCAGCGGATGCCAGCCCCAGCCGTCGGCGAACGAGTCGACGAGGAACAGGCCGCGCCCCGACTCCGCCGAGAAGTCCTCCGAGTCACGGGCGACGGGACTGTCGTGACTGGGGTCGCGCACCGCGCACACGAGCCGCTCGGTCCAGCGCATCAGATGCAGCCGCACGGGCGGGTTCTGCTCGGGCACCCGCGGAGTGTTGGCCGGCAGGGCGTGCCGCAGCGCGTTGGTGACCAGTTCGGAGACGACCAGACAGACGTCGTCGAAGCGGTCGCCGACGTCCCACTGGTCGAGCGTGCGACGGGTGAACTGCCGTGCCTCGCGCACCGCTTCGTAGCGCGCGGGCAGAGCACAAGAGGCGGCGCTGGACACGGTTGAGGGGTCCAGCGGCGGAAGGCCCTGCCGTAACGGCTCGAGCATGGTCGATCCATTCGTCCCCATGCGAGGCACTCCCGGGAATTCGCGGTCGTTGCGATGCAGCGGTGGCGCGAGACCATGGTTTCGGATGCGTACAGCAGATGCAAGGGCAGATGCACGTGCAGCTGACCGAATTGGACCCTCCCGTACCGCTTGTTGGCCATTTTTTCCGCCAAGTTCGCGCCGTTCTCGCGCTCCAGCCTTGCTTCTTCCTGACGTCTTCCTGACAACTTCCTGTGAACAGGAACCTCTTCTTTCCATTTCTGTAATCGAACGAGTACTGCTCGAAGTGTTTTAGTGGCAGACTGCGGCCCCTGAAGACGGTTGGGGAGGCTGGCGAACGTGAGCGCGCAAGAGCCCGGATCGGTGGTGCGGCGGATGCTGCTCGGCTCGCAACTCAGGCGACTGCGTGAAGCACGCGGGATCACCCGCGAGGCCGCGGGGTACTCGATCCGTGCTTCCGAATCCAAGATCAGTCGCATGGAGCTGGGGCGTGTGAGCTTCAAGACGCGGGATGTCGAGGACCTGTTGACGCTGTACGGCATCACGGACGAGGCGGAGCGCATCTCACTCCTCTCCCTCGCGAAGGAGGCCAACGTAGCGGGCTGGTGGCACAGTTACTCGGACGTCCTGCCCAGTTGGTTCCCCACCTATGTGGGCCTGGAGGGCGCCGCCTCCCTCATCCGCGTCTACGAGGTCCAGTTCGTCCACGGACTGCTCCAGACCGAGGCCTACGCCCGCGCGGTCGTCCGGCGCGGCATGAAGGGCGCGAGCGAGGCCGACGTGGAGCGGCGTGTGGCGCTGCGACTCGAGCGGCAGAAGTACCTGGTGAACGAGAACGCGCCGGACTTCCACATCGTCCTGGACGAGGCCGCCCTGCGCCGCCCCTACGGCGACCGCGAGGTGATGCGCGGTCAGCTCCAGCATCTGATCGAGGTCTCCGAGCACCCCAACGTCCGCCTCCAGGTGATGCCGTTCGGCTTCGGCGGGCACGCCGGCGAGTCCGGCGCCTTCACGCTCCTGTCCTTCCCGGAGTCGGACCTCTCCGACGTCGTCTACCTGGAGCAGCTCACCAGCGCGCTGTACCTCGACAAGGCCGAGGACGTGGCCCAGTACGAGAAGGCGCTGAAGGAACTCCAGCAGGACAGCCCGGGTCCGGACGAGAGCCGGGATCTTCTCCGGGGACTGCTTCAACTCTCTTGAAACACAAGTACGATGACGTGTGATCAGACCGTGATGATCGTGAGCGTGATGGATGGTCCGGTCTGCTGTTGATCGTGTCTGCCATTGATCGTGCCTGCTGACGATTGAGCGATTGAGGGATCACATGTCGTCCTACTTCACCGACCTGGCGCAGCAGTACATCGACGGTGAGTGGCGCCCGGGCACCGGCTCCTGGGACATCATCGACTTCAACCCGTACGACGGCGAGAAGCTCGCGTCGATCACGATAGCGACGGTCGACGAGGTCGACGAGGCGTACCAGGCGGCCGCCCGTGCCCAGAAGACCTGGGCCGCGACCAACCCCTACGCCCGCCGCGCGGTGTTCGAGAAGGCTCTGCGGATCATCGAGGACCGCGAGCAGGAGATCTCCGAGGTGATCGTCGCCGAACTCGGCGGCACCTTCCTGAAGGCCGGCTTCGAGCTGCACCTCGTCAAGGAGTTCCTGCGCGAGGCGATCCACCTCGCGCTGCGCCCCCAGGGCCGCATCATCCCCTCGCCGGTCGACGGCAAGGAGAACCGCGTCTACACCGTCCCGGTGGGCGTGGTCGGCGTGATCAGCCCCTTCAACTTCCCGCTCCTGCTCTCCCTCAAGTCGGTGGCCCCCGCACTGGCGTTGGGCAACGGCGTGGTCCTCAAGCCGCACCAGAACACCCCGATCGTCGGCGGTTCCCTGGTCGCGAAGATCTTCGAGGACGCGGGCCTGCCGGCCGGTCTGCTCAACGTCGTCATCACCGACATCGCGGAGATCGGCGACGCCTTCATCGAGCACCCGGTCCCGAAGGTCATCTCCTTCACCGGCTCGGACAAGGTCGGCCGCCATGTCGCGACCGTCTGCGCCGCGAACTTCAAGCGCGCGGTCCTCGAACTCGGCGGCAACAGCGCGATCGTGGTCCTCGACGACGCCGACATCGACTACGCGGTCGACGCGGCGGTCTTCAGCCGCTACGTCCACCAGGGCCAGGTCTGCATGGCCGCGAACCGTGTCCTGGTCGACCGCGCGATCGCCGACGAGTTCACCGAGAAGTTCGTCGCCAAGGTCAGGTCCCTCAAGGTCGGAGACCCGCGCGACCCGCAGACCGTGATCGGCCCGGTCATCAACTCCTCGCAGGCGGACGCCCTTTCGGGTGTCGTCGAGCAGGCGCTCGCGGAGGGTGGGACGGCCCTGGTGCACGGCACGACCACCGACAACCTGGTCTCGCCCTCGGTCCTCACCGGCCTCCCCGCGGACTCGGAGCTGCTCCGCCAGGAGGTCTTCGGCCCGATCGCCTTCCTCATCCCGTTCGACGGCGAGGAGGAGGCCGTGAGCATCGTCAACGACACGCCGTACGGCCTCAGCGGCGCGGTGCACAGCGGCGACATCGAGCGCGGCGTCAACTTCGCCAAGCAGATCGACACGGGCATGTTCCACGTCAACGACGGCACCGTCCACGACGAGCCGATCGTCCCCTTCGGCGGCGAGAAGGCCTCCGGCGTGGGCCGCCTCAACGGCGAGTCGATGCTGGACGCGTTCACCAGCCTGAAGTGGATCTCGGTGCAGCACGGGCGGAGCGGTTTCCCGTTCTGATCCCCCCTTTCTGAGTACGTCGCCGTGAGCCGGGCCATTGAGGACAGAACCTGACCTCGATGGCCCGTAGCTTCATCGACGTCGGGCAGGGGGACAGGCTCCCGGCCGGCACCGGCGAAAGGCGAAGGCCATGGTCACGCACGTACCCGCGGACACACAGGGCGACGAGCGCGGGTCGCTGCTCACGTTCATCGAGGACCAACGGGGCGGTATCCGCAGGTCGTTGCTCGGGCTGACCGAGGAACAGGCCGCGAGCAGGCCGAGCGCGAGCGAACTCTCCCTCTCCGGGCTGCTCAAGCATGTCGCCGACGTCGAGCAGGGCTGGATCGCCCGGGCGAAGCAGGAACCGCCGGCCGTCCAGCGCGACCAGACCAACTGGCACGAGACGTTCCGACTGGTCGACGGCGAGACCGTCGAGTCGCAGCTCGCCTACTGGGAGAAGGTCGCCGCCGAGACCGAGGCGTACATCCGCTCGGTGCCGAGCCTGGACGACACCTTCCCGGTCCCGAGCGAGCCCTGGTTCCCGCCGGAGGGCCGTGTCTCCGTGCGCTGGCTCTGCCTGCACCTGATCCGCGAGACGGCCCGGCACGCCGGCCACGCCGACATCATCCGCGAGTCCCTCGACGGCGCCACCGCCTACGAGCTGGTCGTGAAGGAGCGGGGCGGCACCTTGGGCTAGTTCCTGTCCGGCGGATCAGGGTGCAGGGGAGCGGCAGCGCCTGATCAGCGCGGCCGAGCGGGGTGTGGTGCGCGCAGCCGCAAGGCGGCGGAGGCGTCGGCCGCGGCTGGGGTTCCTCCCCACGCCTTGAGGCAGCGGGGGAGTGCGTGCCACCCCACCTCCCCCGTGTCTGCGGCAGGATCCACCGGACGGGCCCTGGCCTCCCGGGTTCTACGCTGGGCGCATGTCAGCGATCCGTCTTCTCGTGCTCGGCGCCGTACGCCAGCACGGGCGGGCTCACGGCTACCAGGTGCGCAACGACCTCGAATACTGGGGCGCGCACGAGTGGTCCAACGCCAAGCCCGGCTCGATCTACCACGCGCTCAAGCAACTGGCCAAGCAGGGACTCCTGCACGCCCACGAGATCGCGCCGTCCACGGCCGGGGGCCCGCCCCGCACCGAGTACGAGATCACCGACTGGGGCACCGAGGAGTACCTCCGGCTGCTGCGCGAGGCGCTGACGTCCTACGACCAGCAGATGGACGTCAAGTCCGCCGCCATCGGCTTCATCGTCGACCTGCCGAGGGCGGAGGCGGTGGCGCTGCTCAAGGAGCGCACCCGGGGTATCGACCGGTGGCGGGCCTCGGTCACCGAGCACTACATCCCCGCGGACGGCCCCGAACAGCTGGGCCACATCGGCGAGATCATGAACCTCTGGGTCCACACGGCCGATGCAGAGGCCGCGTGGACCGAAGGGCTGATCGGGCGCATCGAGGGCGGGGCGTACACCTTCGCGGGGGAGGGCGCGCCGTTCGTCGGCGTACTGAAGGACGGCGACGAGAACCCGTACGCGACGGGGGAACGACATCCCGGGGACGCTCGCTAATCAAGTTTGACTAACGCGGTCGAGGGGGTTACTTTCGAGCTAGTAGTCAAGCTTGACTAGTGAGGGAGTGTTCCGTGGCCGACACGGCGATCACCGTCGAGGGCGCACACAAGACGTACGGCGAGAAGAAGGCCAGGAAGGCAGGGAAGGCCAAGGCGGCCGAGACCTCCGAGGGGGGCAAGGGGGTCAAGAAGGCGCTCGACGGGCTCGATCTTCATGTCGCGCGCGGCACCGTGCACGGCGTGCTCGGTCCCAACGGTGCCGGCAAGACGACCCTGGTCCGGGTCCTGTCCACCCTGCTGCGGCCCGACTCGGGCCGCGTCGAGGTGGCCGGGTACGACGTGCTGACCGAGGCCCGCGCGGTCCGCTTCCGCATCGGTCTGCTGGGTCAACACGCGGCCCTCGACGAGGAGTTGGGCGGTCGGCAGAACCTGGAGATGTTCGCCCGGCTCCACCACCTCGGCGCCCGCCACGCGCGCGTGCGCGCCGACGAACTCCTCGAACGGTTCGACCTCGCCGACACCGGCCGCAAACCCGTCCGCGCCTACAGCGGCGGCATGCGCCGCCGCCTCGACCTCGCCGCCTCGCTCGTCACCGCGCCGGAGATCCTCTTCCTGGACGAGCCGACGACCGGCCTCGACCCGCGCGGCCGGGCCGAGGTGTGGGCGGCGGTCCGCTCGCTGGTCGACGGCGGTACGACGGTCCTGCTCACCACCCAGTACCTGGAGGAGGCCGACCAACTCGCCCACCGGGTCTCGGTGGTCGACCGGGGCCGGGTCATCGCCGACGGCACCCCGGACGAGCTGAAGTCCCGCACCGGCGGGGACCGTATCGACGTCGTCCTGCGCGACGCGGGTCAACTGGGCGCCGCCGTCGCCCTGTTGCCCGTCCCCGAGGCGGGCGTCTCCGTCGACGTCGACCGCCGGCTGCTCAGTGCCCCGGTCACCGACCGGATGACGGCGCTCTCCGGAGTCGTAAGAGCGCTGGAGGAGGCCGGGATCGACGCCGAGGACGTGGCGCTGCGGCGACCGACCCTGGACGAGGTGTTCCTGCATCTCACCGGAACGCACAAGGAGGCCGTGTGAGCGCCTACGCCCTGACCGATTCCTGGACCATGACACGACGTGAACTCGCCCACTGGGCGCGGCAGCCCGTGCAGGTCGTGGTGAGTCTCGTCTTCCCGGTGATGCTGCTGCTGATGTTCGGCTATCTGATCGGCGGTGGGCGCGCGGTCGAGGGTCCCTACGTCGACTACCTGGTTCCCGGGATGCTCGCGCTGACCATGGCCTTCGGCCTGGAGGGCACGATGCTCGCCGTCACCCAGGACCTCAACAAGGGGGTGATCGACCGCTTCCGGTCCATGCCGATGGCCGACGAGGCGATCCTGGTGGGGCGTTCGGCCGCGGACATGCTTCAGTCGGCGATCGGGCTGGTCGTGCTGATCGGAGTCGGTCTCGTGCTGGGCTGGCGCCCGCAGGGCGGCCCCGGTGGGTTCCTGGGCGCCGTGGGGCTGCTGTTGCTCTTCCGGTTCGCCATGTTGTGGGTCGGCATCCAACTGGCGCTGGTCGCGGGGCGGCCCGAGATGGTGCAGGCCGTGCAGATCCTGGTGTGGCCGGTCGGCTTTCTCTCCAACGCGCTTGCCACGCCGGACGCGATGCCGGGGTGGCTGGGCACGGTCGTGCAGTGGAACCCGATGTCCCAGACCGCGACAGCCGTACGCGACCTCTTCGGCGGGCCTGGCGGGGAACCGGGGCACGTCTGGGCCGCTGTGGCCTGGCCGCTCGCACTGCTGGCCG
Source organism: Streptomyces sp. MBT65 (assembly GCF_016612545.1). Taxonomy (GTDB): domain Bacteria; phylum Actinomycetota; class Actinomycetes; order Streptomycetales; family Streptomycetaceae; genus Streptomyces. The sequence continues at coordinate 7,892 of NZ_JAENRY010000197.1, forward strand.
TGTTCTTCCCGCTTGCCGTACGGCGGTTCCGCGGGCTCGGGAGGTGAGTTCCGCGCGGTTGTGGCTCAGTGATGGAAGCCCGTCGCCGCTCCCTTGTCGGGGGTGAACGGGTGGGGCTGGCGGCGAAGTTCGGGGAGGAGGCGGGTCAGGTCGTCCAGGAACAGTTCCGCCAGGTCCGCCGAGAAGCCGTTGCGGCAGACGATGCGGAGGACCGAGAGGTCCTCGCGGTCGGCCGGGAAGGTGTACGCCGGGACCAGCCAGCCGTGTTCCCGGAGGCGACGGGAGACGTCGAACACGTCGTAGGCCTGGACGTGGGGGGCGGTGGTGAAGGCGAAGACCGGCAACTCGTCGCCTCGGGTGAGGAGTTGGAAGTCGCCCAGTGCTTCGATGCGGTCCGCCAGGCCGCGGGCCACGTCGCGGGTCGACTGTTGTACGGCTCGGTAGCCCTCTCGGCCGAGCCGGAGGAACGTGTAGTACTGGGCCACCACCTGGGCGCCGGGGCGGGAGAAGTTGAGGGCGAAGGTGGGCATGTCGCCCCCCAAGTAGTTGACGCGGAAGACGAGTTCCTCGGGGAGGGCCTCCTTGTCGCGCCACAGGGCCCAGCCGACGCCCGGGTAGACCAGGCCGTACTTGTGCCCCGAGGTGTTGATCGAGGCCACGCGCGGGAGGCGGAAGTCCCAGACCAGGTCCTCGTCCAGGAAGGGGGCGACCATCGCGCCGGACGCGCCGTCCACGTGGACCGGGATGTCGAGGCCGGTGCGCTCCTGGAGTGCGTCCAGAGCGGCGCACAGGTCGGCGATCGGTTCGTAGGAGCCGTCGAAGGTGGAGCCGAGGATGCCGACGACCCCGATGGTGTTCTCGTCGCACAGCTCGGCCGCGGCTTGCGGGTCGAGGTGGAAGCGGTCGCCCTCCATGGGGACCTGGCGGGCCTCGACCTCCCAGAAGTTGCAGAACTTCTCCCAGCAGACCTGGACGTTGACCCCCATCACCAGGTTCGGGCGGGCGGCCGGGTAGCGGTCCTTGTTGCGCTGCGTCCAGCGGCGCTTCAGGGCCATTCCGGCGAGCATGCAGGCCTCGCTGGAGCCGGTCGTCGAACAGCCCACGGCGGCTGACGGATCCGGTGCGTTCCACAGGTCCGCGAGCATCGCCACGCAGCGCTTCTCCAGCTCCGCGGTGCGGGGGTACTCGTCCTTGTCGATCATGTTCTTGTCCCGGCACTCCGCCATCAGGACGCCGGCTTCCGGCTCCATCCAGGTGGTGACGAACGTCGCCAGGTTCAGGCGGGAGTTGCCGTCCAGCATCAGCTCGTCGTGCACGAGCTGGGCCGCCGTCATCGGAGGCAACGGGGTGTCCGGGAGCCGGTGCTTCGGCGGGGCCTCGGTCATGCCACCGACCGGATTGGCCTCCCCGTAGAAGGGGTTCACGGACATGGGGCGCTCGGCGGATTGCTCGGGACCTTCGTGCAACGGCATGGGCGTGCCTCCGATAAGGATCAAAAGAACCAACGGGTACTAGCGAACCGGAGTTCCGTCCGCGCGCAACTGCATCTGCGGTCTCCCGGTCGCCAGCAGCCAGGCCGGCAGCGAGCCGATGCAGAGCAGGGCGAGGATCGCGGGCGAGGCCACCAGGATGGCGGCGGTGAACAGGCTCACCCAGCCCTGCCGGGTGATCGCCAGGAGCATGCCCAGGACGCCCGCCGCGACCCCGAGCGCCGGGTCCACCGCGGGCACGACCGCGTGGGCGAACAGACCGAACGCCACGCCGATGAACACCGACGGGAAGATCCGCCCGCCCCGGAAACCGCAGGACGCGGCGACCAGCAGCGCCGCCAGCTTCACCACCGTCATCGTCGCGAACTGGCCCGCCGACCAGCCCTCGGGATCGGCCGCGAGCGCCCCGACCTCGTCCAGCCCCTTGAAGAGCGTCAGATGGCCGCCCACGGCCGCCAGAAGGCCCAGCACGAGCCCACCGGCCGGAAGCGCCAGCATGGGGTGCCGGAGGCGGGAGAAGGCGGCATGGGCGTACGGGAAGAGGTAGACCGCGGTCATTCCGAGCAGCGCGGCCAGCGGCGCCAGCACCAGGACCGCCAGCAGGTCGCCCCAGCCCGGCCGGCCGAACGCGGGCAGATGCAGGTCGAAGGTCGGATGGGCCACCAGGGTGGTCGTCATGGCGCCCGCACCGGCCGCCGCGAGCGGCGCGAACACGTTGTCCCAGAGGGCGCCCTTGGTGTTCCGGCCGGCCAGCGCCTCCGAGATGAGCAGGGCCGCCGCGACCGGCGTCCCGAACAGCGCCCCGATGGTCGCCGACTCGGCCAGCGCCCCCCACACACCGCCCGGCACCCGCGGCGCCAGCCTGCGCCCCGCCCACAGCGCGAGCCCCACGTTGACGGCGATGATCGGGTTCTCCGGGCCGAGACTCGGCCCGCCCGCGAGCATCAGCGCGGTCGCCAGCAGGAGACCCGGCAGCACCATGGGCGGCAGCGGTACGGCCTCCAGGCCGGTGGTGGCCGGATCGGGACCGGCATGCCCCGGGACCTTCCACACCACCAGCCCGACCACGATGCCGGTGGCCGTCAGCATGACGAGCATCCACAGCACCGAGTAGCGGCCGATGCCCAGGGCGTCGGGCAGGTTCTTCCAGAGCACGTGCTGAAGCTGCTCGGCCACCTCGCTCACCGCGATGAAGAGCAGACTCGCGAGCACGCCCACGACCAGGGCGGGGACGATCAACGGCAGCAGGGTGCGCGCCGGGGTCGTAGGGGCGGCTGGTGCCTGTTGCGCGCTGTCCTGGGCCACGGGCTCACCATAAGCGGGCAAAACGGACCGAACATCTCGGGAGTTCGGGGCTTGCACCTCACGTGACGTGAGGCCTCAGCGTGGGGTGCGGACACCGAAGGGAGCGGAAGTGAGCTATTCCGTAGGACAGGTCGCCGGGTTCGCCGGGGTCACCGTGCGCACGTTGCACCACTACGACGACATCGGCCTGCTCGTCCCGAGCGAGCGCAGTCACGCGGGTCACCGGCGCTACGGCGACACCGACCTCGACCGGCTGCAACAGATCCTGTTCTACCGGGAACTCGGCTTCCCGCTCGACGAGGTCGCGGCCCTGCTCGACGACCCGGAGACGGACCCGCGCGCACACCTGCGCCGCCAGCACGAACTGCTGACCGCCCGGATCGAGAAGCTCCAGAAGATGGCCGAGGCCGTGGAACACGCCATGGAGGCACGCACGATGGGCATCGATCTCACCCCCGAGGAACGCTTCGAGGTCTTCGGCGACAAGGACCCCGAGCAGTACGCCGAAGAGGCCGAACAGCGCTGGGGCGGCACCGAGTCCTACGCCGAGTCGCAACGCAGGGCCGCCCGCTACACCAAGGCCGACTGGAAACGCCTCCAGGCCGAGGTCGACGCCTGGAGCGAGCGCTACGCCACCCTGGTGACCACCGGCGAGCCACCCACCGCCGAGGAGGCCATGAACCTGGCCGAGGAACACCGCCTGCACATCGACCGCTGGTTCTACACGTGCTCCCACGAGATGCACGTCTGCCTCGCCGGCATGTACGTCTCCGACGAGCGCTTCAAGGCGTTCTACGACTCCATGGCCCCGGGCCTGGCCGAGCACCTCCGGGACGCGATCCTGGCGAACGCGTCCCGGCACACCCCGTAGGCGGTTGGTCCGGGGTCACTCCCGGGCCAGGACCACCGCCGTCCCGTAGGCGCACACCTCGGTGCCGACGTCCGCCGCCTCGGTCACGTCGAAGCGGAACGCCAGGACGCCGTTGGCCCCACGCGCGCGTGCCTGCTCGATGAGCCGCTCCATGGCCTGGTTGCGGGTCTGCACCAGGGTCTTGGTGAGCCCCTTCAGTTCACCGCCGACCATCGACTTCAGACCGGCGCCGATCTGGCTGCCGAGATGCCGTGAGCGCACGGTCAGCCCGAACACCTCGCCGATCACCTGCTCGACCCGGTACCCGGGAACGTCGTTCGTCGTCACGACCAGCACATCGGCCTGCGGCCCCTGGCCGCCGCCGTATTCGTCGATACCCATATGGTCATCGTCACCCACGGCTCACAGCTTTGCCCTATGGGATGCACAGTGCATCCTGGAGACACCGGTGGAACCTGGGACGGACACATGGCGTTGATAGCTTTGTGCGGCCGCACCTGGACGCTGCCCCTCCCTCCACCCTCAGGAGCCCGGAACCGTGATGACGATGGCCCTCGGCCCGAGCTGGCTCGATCCGAACACCATGCTCGACCGGTTCGGGATCTGGGGCCTGCTCCTCGTGGTCTTCGCGGAGTCCGGCCTGCTCATCGGGTTCTTCCTGCCGGGTGACTCGCTGCTCTTCACCTGCGGCCTGCTGATCACCGCGGGCACCCTCGACTTCCCGCTGTGGGCGGCCGTCGCACTGATCTGTGTCGCCGCGATCCTCGGCGACCAGGCGGGCTACGTCTTCGGCAAGAAGGTCGGCCCCTCGCTCTTCAACCGCCCGGACTCACGCCTCTTCAAGCAGGAGAACGTGGTCAAGGCGCACGAGTTCTTCGAGAAGTACGGCCCCAAGTCCCTGGTCCTGGCCCGCTTCGTGCCCATCGTGCGCACGTTCACGCCGATCATCGCCGGCGTCAGCGGCATGAAGTACCGCTCCTTCATCACGTTCAACGTGATCGGCGGCGTCCTGTGGGGCGCGGGCGTGACCCTGCTGGGTTCCTGGCTCGGCAACATCGACTTCGTCCACAAGAACATCGAAGCGATCCTCATCCTGATCGTCCTCGTCTCCGTGGTCCCGATCATCATCGAGTTCCTCCGAGCCCGCTCCAAGGCCAAGAAGCAGCCCCGGGAGTCCCAGGAGCAGCCCGGCGACCCGGCCGCGACCCAGCCGTTCCCGGTGATCATGGACGACTCGACGACCCAGCTCCGCCGCGTGGACGAGCCCCAACAGCAGCAACAGCAGCCGCAGCAACAGCAGTACGACCAGAACAACGGCTACGACCAGTACTACGCGCAGCCCCAGCAACAGCAGCCGTACCCCCAGCAGACGTACCAACAGCAGCCCTACGGCAACCAGCAGTACGGCAACCAGCAGTACCCGCCGTACGACAACCAGGGCCAGGACCAGGGCTACTCGCAGAACGGCTATCCCCAGGGCTGACTCCCGGGCGGCGCTCAGAACCCCCGCGTCCGCTTGGCGGCCCGCCGGGCCCCCGCGGAAGCCCCCGGGACCCGCAGGAACAGCCGCGAGATCTCCGACCCCAGATTGACCCCGATGGCGATGGCCATGGCGAGCGACGCCGCCGTGGCCAACGACACCAGCCCCTTGTCGACCTCGTTCTGCGCGATCGCCAACAGACCGAAATAAGTGGCCGACCCCGGCAGCAGGGGCCCGATCGCCGCGGTCGTGTAGGGCAGCGCCGACGCGAACCGGTACCGGGACAGCAACTGCCCGAACAGCCCGACCAGCCCCGCCGCAACGGCCGTGGACGCAACCGGTGAGATCTCCGCGACGAAGCGCATCGCCCCGTAGACAGACCAGGCGACACCCCCGTTGAGGGACACGAGCAGGACGGTGGATCGTTCCTGCTGGAGCAGTACGGCGAAGGTCAGCGACAGCAGGACGGACGCGCCGATCTGCCACAGCGGCCGGTCGGAGTTGCCGAGGGCCACGTCGGGGTTGAGCTGCGCACCGAGCTTCACGCCGAAGTACAGGACGATCAGGACGCCGGCCACGATGCCGACGAAGAAGTACATGACTTCGAGGAGCCGGGCCGCCGCGGTGATGTAGAAGCCGGTCAGTCCGTCCTGTACGCCCGCCACCAGCGCCCGCCCGGGCAGCAGGGCGAACAGCCCACCGGTGATGACCGCGGAGGCCTTCACGTCGACGTTGGCGACCGTGAGCGCGACCCCTATCGCGGCGGGCGGCATCGCGGCGACCGTGAACTGGTAGAACTCCGGCAGCCCGCGCCCCGCGCACAGCCACGCGAGCCGGTCGCCGAGCATCGCGCCGAGCGCGGCCGCGAAGAACACGATGATGTCACCGCCGACGAGCACGGAGGCGGCGCCCGCGAGCAGCCCGCTGGCGGAGGTCAGGACCCAGCCGGGGTACGGGTGCCGGTTGCGCCGCATCTCGGCGAGCCGCCGGTAGGCGTCCTCCAAGGAGAGTGCCGTTTCCGGGTCGCTGAGGTCCTGGACCAGCCGGAACACGGCCGCGAGCCGTGTGTAGTCGGTGCCCCGGCGCCGTACGGTCCGGGACGCGGTCACCGGATCGTCCACCAGGGAGGGCTGATAGGAGATCGAGAGGAGCGTGAAGGTGACGGTCGGCTCGCAGCGGTCGAGGCCGTAGGAGCGGCAGACCGCGAACATCGCCGCCTCGACGTCCTCCGCGCCCTCCCCGCCCGCGAGCAGCAACTCGCCGATGCGGAGCGTCAGATCGAGCACGCGCGGTACGGCGGGACCGCTGTCGTCGGGCTTCTGCACCGGCTCCGGTGCGGGCCGCTCGGACACCGGCATCCGCAGCATCGTGCGCATGCGGTCCTGCCAGGGCACGTCCTTGGTGAGGCTGACGAGGGGGATCCCGGTCGGCGGGGTGAAGGCGGGCGGTGCCTCTCTGGCGCTGTAGGTGCTGGGCGTGCTGAACGCCGATCCCTCGGAATCGTCGACGGCCGGCGCCGTCACGTCGAGCCCGCGCGGAACGGCGAACTCCGAGGTCGTGGACGACTCCCCGTCAGCGGCAGCGACACCCGAGGGAGCCGTGAACGCGCTCCTGACCTCGTCCGACTGCGGCTTGCGGTCCTCCGCTTCCGTCACTCCGTAGCACTCCCTGAACGACACCTCCAGTGATCCTCAGTATGCGCACAGACATGCAAACGGGCCGCACGCGTGCGCGTGCGGCCCGTTCCTGCGCAAGGGGCTCAGTGGCCGCCCTGCTCCTTCAGCCGCTTGTACGAGCGCTCGATCTCCGCCTCGGCGTCCGTACGGCCCACCCAGTTGGCACCCTCGACCGACTTGCCGGGCTCCAGGTCCTTGTAGACCTCGAAGAAGTGCTGGATCTCCAGGCGGTCGAACTCCGACACGTGGTGGATGTCACGCAGGTGCTCCACACGCGGGTCGGACGCCGGGACGCACAGCAGCTTGTCGTCGCCGCCGGCCTCGTCGGTCATCCGGAACATGCCGATCGCGCGGCACTTGATGAGGCAGCCGGGGAAAGTCGGCTCCTCCAGGATGACCAGCGCGTCCAGCGGGTCGCCGTCCTCGCCGAGAGTGTTCTCGACGAAGCCGTAGTCGGCCGGGTAACTGGTCGAGGTGAAGAGTCGACGGTCCAGGCGGATCCGACCGGTCTCGTGGTCCACCTCGTACTTGTTCCGCGAACCCTTCGGGATCTCGATCGTGACGTCGAACTCCACCGGTGGCTCCTCCATGATCAGCACATAGTTCTGGTGGTTAAGTGTCCCTCACGCAGGTGTGTGATCGCGAAAGGGGCTGGTGGTCGTGCCGGAGCTGAGGCCTTGGCGGGCCGCGAGACCGCATGTGGCGCGGGTCGCGCGAGCCGTCCGGCCCCGTCTCGAGCGGGCCGCGCGATCCGCGAAACCGCAGGTCACACGGGTCAAGCAAGTCGCGGGGTCACAGGTCACGCGGCTCAACCAAGCCGTGAGACCTCAGGTCACGCGGCTCACTGACACCGTGTCACCGCACGTCGCCCGGCTCGTCGCGTCCGTGTCACCGCAGGTCGCGAAGGTGCCGCGGCCGAACAGGACCTGGCAGTTCACCGCCGTCGCCGCCACCGCCGGAATGGCACTGGCCGCCGGTGTGGTGACCGCCGCCGGTCCCTGGGACTCCTCCGGTCAGCGTACGGCCGAGCGGGACCACGCAGTCGCACAGGAACGTTCAGGTGGCGTAGATCACGGCCGTAATTCCGATACGTCCGCCAAGGCACCCCGTCCCGCCCCCAGCGCCGCATCCGTCCTGGTCGCCCTCGGCGGCTCCGCGAACACCGTGAAGTCGGCGCCGACCGGCACCGCCCTCGCGGACGTGCTCAACCCCCTCCTGGACAACGCGGCGCTCGGCACCCGCCACACGGCCGCCGTGGTGGACGTGTCGACCGGAAAGCGCCTCTACGGAGTGGGCGCCGACGACGCCCTGACCCCGGCCTCGACCACGAAGATCGCCACCGCCGTGGCCGCCCTCTCCGCGCTGGGCGCCGACCACCGCTTCACCACCCGCACCGCCCTGGAGCCCGACACCAAGGAACTCGTCCTGGTCGGCGGCGGCGACCCCACGCTGACCGCCCACAAGGACGCCGAGGGCTGGGCGAGCCTGCGCACGCTCGCCGACAGCACGGCGGCCGCCCTGAAGAAGCGCGGCATGCGCGAGGTGACGCTGTCGTACGACAAGACCCTGTACGTCGGTTCCGAACTCCACCCGATCGGGGTCAACGACAACCTCGCCCCGGTGACCGCCCTGTCCGCCGACGAGGGCCGTACCGACGACTCGTCCAGCGGTCAGGTGCTGCGCGTGACGGACCCGGCGGGGGACGCGGCGAAGAAGTTCGCGGGCTTCCTCGAGGAGCGCGGCATCAGGACGACGTCCCCGGGCCCCTCGAAGGCGACCGCCCGCGCGGCCACCCTCGCCACGGTCTCCTCGCCCCCGCTGTCCGACATCGTCGAGCGGATGCTGACCAACAGCGACAACGACATCGCGGAGGCCCTGGCCCGCCAGACCGCCGTGGCGACGGGCGGGCGCGCCGACTTCGACGGCGGCGCCGCGGCGATCGCCGCCCAACTGAAGAAGCTCCAACTCCCGCTCAAGGGCGCCGCGTTCAACGACGGCAGCGGCCTGAACCGCGACGACCGCCTCACCGCCGACCTCCTGACCGCCCTCCTGGTCAAGGCAGGCGACCCGGCCCACCCCGAACTCCGCCCGGTCCTCACCGGTCTCCCCGTCGCCGGTTTCACGGGCACCCTGACGACCCGCTACACGGACGCCACGGGCGCGGCCGGCGTCGTACGCGCCAAGACCGGCACTCTCACAGGCGTCAACACGCTGGCGGGCACGGTCGTGGACAAGGACGGCCAACTCCTGGCCTTCGCCTTCCTGGCGTCGAACACGACGAACAAACTGGAGGCCCAGGCGGCCCTGGACCACACGGCAACGGCACTGGCGGCGTGCGGCTGCAGTTAGGACCCGGAACGGGTGGGCACAGCCAACAACACCGGGTGCCCTCACAACAGCCGCTCACCTGACCGACCTCGTGCCCTGCCCCCAGCGGCAGCGCTCACGTACGGTTGACGCATGACGAGCATCGGTGGTGCAGAGATGGTCGACTGGAATCTCGCGGTGGCGACCGCGACCCGACTCGTGCGGCCGGGCCCCGACGTGAGCCGTGACGAGGCCCGGGCCGTCGTCGCGGAGCTGCGCCGGCATGCGAAGGCCTCGGAGCAACACGTCCGGGGTTTCACCCGGATGGGTACGGACGATCTCCACGACACCCCGATCCTGGTCGTCGACCGCCCCGGCTGGGTGCGGGCGAACGTCGCCGGGTTCCGGGAGGTCCTCAAGCCGCTGCTCGACAAGATGCAGGAGCGGCGCGGCAACACCCCCGGGGGCGCGGTCTTCGGAGCGGTCGGCGGCAAGGTGACCGGCGTCGAGCTGGGCATGCTGCTGTCGTTCCTGTCCTCGCGCGTGCTCGGCCAGTACGAGACCTTCGCCCCGGCGACCCGCGAGCTGCCGGCGGGCGCGAAGGGCGGGCGGCTGCTGCTGGTCGCGCCGAACATCGTGCACGTGGAGCGCGAACTCGACGTACAGCCCCACGACTTCCGCCTGTGGGTGTGTCTGCACGAGGAGACGCACCGCACGCAGTTCACGGCGGTGCCCTGGCTGCGGGACCACCTGGAGGGCGAGATCCAGTCGTTCCTGGGGGAGACCGAGGTCGACCCCATGACCGTCCTGGAGCGCATCCGGGAGGCCGCCCAGTCGTTGGCCGGCGGTCGGCCCGAGGGCGAGGAGGACGACGAGGGCCGGTCCCTGGTGGAGATCGTGCAGACGCCCGCCCAGCGGGAGATCCTCGGCCGGCTCACCGCCGTGATGTCCCTCCTGGAGGGGCACGCCGACTTCGTGATGGACGGCGTCGGCCCGGACGTGGTGGCGAGCGTCGCGGAGATCCGCGAGAAGTTTCAGCAGCGACGGGCCAAGGGCGCCTCCCGGCTGGACTCGGCGCTGCGCAAGCTGCTGGGTCTGGACGCCAAACTGAGGCAGTACCGGGACGGCGAGCGATTCGTACGCGCGGTCGTCGAACAGGTGGGCATGGACGGCTTCAACCGGGTGTGGACCTCCCCGAACACGTTGCCGACGAAGACGGAGATCGCCAAACCGGCGGACTGGGTCGCGCGGGTGCACCGCAAGGCCGAGTCGTGAACGGGTCGCGGACGGGGTGAAACGGATTCGGCCGACGGCAGGCGAACGCCCCCGCAATCACCCGTCCGAGGGACCGTGAGCGATGGGTAGGCGTGCGATGCTCGGGGAACGCCCCGGTTCTGTCACCATCTACACACTCTGAGTGACCGAACCTCGGGCCAACCCCCCGAAAACTTCATGAAGGGAACCGGACATGGGTCCCCATCCTGCGGTCGCGGCGATACGCCTGGCGGTCCGCCGCGTCCTCCACGACATCCTCACCGACCACGAGGCCCTGCAGACCGCCGGCGCCTCCCGGCACACCTCGCACGAGCGCCCGCCCTCGCCGCTCGTGCTCGTCGCATGCTCCGGCGGCGCCGACTCCATGGCCCTCGCCTCCGCCCTCGCCTTCGAAGCCCCCAAGCTGGGCATCCGGGCCGGCGGCATCACCGTCGACCACGGCCTCCAGGCCGGCTCCGACCTGCGCGCCGACGAGGTCGTCCTGCGCCTGCGCGAACTGGGCCTGGACCCCGTGGAAGCCACTTCCGTGACCGTGGGCCGCGAGGGCGGCCCCGAGGCAGCAGCCCGGGACGCCCGCTACGCCGCCCTCGACGCCTGTGCCGCCCGGCACGGCGCCGCCGCGGTCCTGCTCGGCCACACACGCGACGACCAGGCGGAAACCGTCCTGCTGGGCCTCGCCCGCGGCTCCGGCATCCGCTCCCTGTCCGGAATGGCCGCGGTCTCGGGGGCCGACGGCCGTTACCGCCGCCCCTTCCTGCAACTCGACCGGCAGACCGCCCGCAAGGCCTGCATGGTCCAGTCGCTGCCCGTCTGGGACGACCCGCACAACGCCGACCCCGCCTACACGCGCTCCCGGCTGCGCCACGAAGGCCTGCCCGCCCTGGAGAAGGCGCTCGGCAAAGGGGTCGTGGAAGCGCTCGCCCGTACGGCTCAACTCTCCCGGGACGACGCCGACGCCCTCGACACCTGGGCCAGCCAGGCCGAGGCCTCCGTACGCGATGCCACCGGCCTGCTGGAGTGCGCCAAGCTCTACGCCCTGCCGCCCGCCGTACGCCGCCGCATCCTGCGCCGGGCCGCCATCAAGGCCGGCGCCCCGGCCGGTTCGCTGTTCGCCCGGCACATCGAGGAAGTCGACCGGCTGATCACCGGCTGGCGCGGCCAGGGAGCCATCAATCTCCCGGGCAAGGTCGTCGCCCGGCGCCAGGGTGGCAGACTGGTGATTCGGCAGGGCTGAATCGACACCCCCTCCGGACCTCCGGGGGCGGGACCAGGTAGTGGCCGGTTGGACGACCGAAAGTGATGCGGGTGGACGCGAAAGACATGGGTGACGACCTCCAGTCGGTGCTCATCACCAAAGAAGAGATCGACGCGAAGCTCGTGGAGCTCGCCGCGAAGATCGACGCGGAGTACGCGGGCAAGGATCTGCTGATCGTCGGCGTCCTCAAGGGCGCGGTGATGGTCATGGCGGACCTCGCCCGGGCGCTGTCCACCCCCGTCACCATGGACTGGATGGCCGTGTCGTCGTACGGCGCGGGCACCCAGTCCTCCGGTGTCGTGCGGATCCTCAAGGACCTCGACACCGACATCAAGGGCAAGCACGTCCTCATTGTCGAGGACATCATCGACTCGGGACTGACGCTGTCCTGGCTGATCTCCAACCTCGGCTCGCGCGAGCCCGATTCGCTGAAGATCTGCACCCTGCTCCGCAAGCCGGAGGCGGCAAAGGTCGCCATCGACGTGGAGTGGGTCGGCTTCGACATCCCGAACGAGTTCGTCGTCGGCTACGGCCTCGACTACGCCGAGAAGTACCGCAACCTCCCGTTCGTCGGTACGCTCGCGCCGCACGTCTACGGCGGCTAGAGCCACTCGGCCCAAGCCCTGTAAGACGATCGGGAACCCCAGCGGGTTTCGCGCCGTTGGAGCATGCAGACGCGTCTCCCAGCCGTCCCGTGCGACTTCGGGCAACATGGCTGGGGTACGGTCAGAAGAACTGTCTTTATCAAACTCACTATGGCAGGAGGGACGGAGCGAATTCGCTCCGTATGGATGGACGTGAAGCGATACTTCCGTGGGCCGGTCATGTGGATCGTGCTGGCCGTCCTTGCCGTGGTCGTGTTGATGCAGGTCGTCGGCTCGTCCGGTGGCTACAAGACGGTGGACACCGGCCAGGTCGTCCAGGCGATCAATGACAACAAGGTCGAGTCGGCCAAGATCACCACCGGCGACGAGCAGACCATCAAGGTCACGCTCAAGAGCGGTGCGAAGGTCGAGGGCAGCTCCAAGATCCAGGCGAGCTACATCGGCGACCAAGGCGTGGACCTCGCGGCCACGCTGCAGACCAAGTACCAGGACAAGCAGATTCCGGACGGCTACACGGTCTCGCCGACGAAGCAGAACGCTTTCGTCGGGATCCTGCTGTCGCTGCTCCCCTTCGTCCTCATCGTGGTCGTCTTCCTGTTCCTGATGAACCAGATGCAGGGCGGCGGCTCCCGAGTCATGAACTTCGGGAAGTCCAAGGCCAAGCTCATCACCAAGGACACCCCGAAGACGACGTTCGCGGACGTCGCGGGCTCCGACGAGGCCGTCGAGGAACTGCACGAGATCAAGGAGTTCCTCCAGGAGCCGGCGAAGTTCCAGGCCGTCGGCGCCAAGATCCCCAAGGGCGTACTCCTGTACGGCCCGCCCGGCACCGGCAAGACCCTGCTGGCGCGTGCCGTCGCCGGCGAGGCCGGGGTGCCCTTCTACTCGATCTCCGGTTCCGACTTCGTCGAGATGTTCGTCGGTGTCGGTGCCTCCCGAGTCCGTGACCTGTTCGAGCAGGCCAAGGCGAACGCCCCGGCGATCGTCTTCGTCGACGAGATCGACGCGGTCGGCCGCCATCGCGGCGCCGGCCTCGGCGGTGGACACGACGAGCGCGAGCAGACGCTGAACCAGCTGCTCGTCGAGATGGACGGCTTCGACGTCAAGGGCGGCGTGATCCTCATCGCCGCGACGAACCGGCCCGACATCCTCGACCCGGCCCTCCTGCGCCCCGGCCGCTTCGACCGCCAGATCGCGGTCGACCGCCCGGACATGCAGGGCCGTCTGGAGATCCTCAAGGTCCACCAGAAGGGCAAGCCGGTCGCACCGGACGTCGACCTCTCCGCGGTCGCCCGTCGTACGCCGGGCTTCACCGGCGCGGACCTGAGCAACGTCCTCAACGAGGCCGCCCTGCTCACCGCCCGGGGCAACCGCAAGCTGATCGACAACTCCATGCTGGACGAGGCGATCGACCGTGTGGTCGCGGGCCCGCAGAAGCGGACCCGGATCATGTCGGACAAGGAGAAGAAGATCACCGCGTACCACGAGGGCGGACACGCCCTGGTCGCGGCGGCTTCCCCGAACTCCGACCCGGTCCACAAGATCACGATCCTCTCCCGAGGCCGTGCTCTGGGCTACACGATGGTCCTGCCCGAAGAGGACAAGTACTCGACCACGCGCAACGAGATGCTCGACCAGCTCGCCTACATGCTGGGCGGTCGCGCGGCCGAGGAACTGGTCTTCCACGACCCGACCACGGGCGCCGCGAACGACATCGAGAAGGCCACCGCGACGGCTCGTGCGATGGTCACGCAGTACGGCATGACCGAGCGCCTCGGCGCGATCAAGTTCGGCGGCGACAACACCGAGCCCTTCCTGGGCCGGGAGATGTCGCACCCGCGCGACTACTCGGAAGAGGTCGCCGCGCTCGTCGACGAAGAGGTCAAGAAGCTCATCGAGAACGCGCACAACGAGGCCTGGGAGATCCTGGTCGAGAACCGTGACGTGCTCGACGCGCTCGTGCTCCAGCTGCTGGAGAAGGAGACGCTGAACAAGGAGCAGATCGCCGAGGTCTTCGCTCCCATCGTCCGGCGTCCGGCCCGTCCCTCGTGGACCGGCTCCTCCCGCCGTACGCCGTCCACCCGCCCGCCGGTGCTCTCCCCCAAGGAGCTGTCACTGACGAACGGGACGAACGGCGCGGGTCCCGCGATCACCGCCGGTGCGACCGCCGAGTCCGCTCCCACGCTGGAGAAGGCTCCGGAGGACCGCCCCGAGAACTGACGCGCGTCTCACACGGCTCGAAATGGAAGCCGCGCCCCCCTGGATTTAGCCTGGGGGGCGCGGCTTTTCCATATGCCCGCAACTGAGGCGTGTGTCCGCACACGCGCGACCCGCACAGGAACGAGGCACGACATGACCGATCCCGTGACGCTGGACGGCGAGGGAGCGATCGGCGTCTTCGACGAGAAGCGCGCCGAGAACGCCGTACGCGAACTGCTGATCGCGGTCGGTGAGGATCCGGACCGGGAGGGGCTCAGGGAGACGCCGGCGCGGGTGGCGCGGGCGTACAAGGAGATATTCGCGGGGCTGTGGCAGAAGCCCGAGGACGTGCTGACGACGACGTTCGACCTGGGGCACGACGAGATGGTCCTGGTGAAGGACATCGAGGTGCTGAGCAACTGTGAGCACCATCTGGTGCCGTTCGTCGGGGTTGCCCATGTCGGCTACATCCCGTCCGCCGACGGCAAGATCACGGGCCTGTCGAAGCTGGCGCGGCTGGTGGATGTCTACGCCCGGCGGCCGCAGGTGCAGGAACGACTCACCACGCAGATCGCCGACTCCCTGATGGAGATCCTGGAGCCGCGCGGTGTCATCGTCGTCGTCGAGTGCGAGCACATGTGCATGTCGATGCGGGGGGTGCGGAAGCCCGGCGCCAAGACGATCACGTCCGCGGTGCGGGGGCAGTTGCGGGACTCGGCGACGCGTAATGAGGCGATGAGTCTGATCATGGCCCGCTGACGGTTCGGTCCGCTGGGAGGAGCGGGGGGAGCGGTCGGGGGCGTCGGTCAGGTGCGGCTTCGTTGTGGTTGGCCGCGCCCACGCGGCGGAGTCGCAGATCGACACAGCCCCGCACCCCTTTGGGGCGCTCCTGTGAACGGTGCCATCAGGTGACGGGTGTCGCCCCCGCCGCGTTGTTGTCGTCGTCCTCCGGGAGTTTGCAGACGCGCTCCAGGAAGATCGCGGCGACTATCACCGCGATGCCCGCCAGGACCGAGAAGCCGGCGTAGATGGCCTGGTCGCGGCGGGCGGGGATGTCGAGGGACTCCAGGAGGTAGGCGCCCGTGCCGCCGTACATGCCGGCGACGAGGGCGGCGACCAGGGCGCTGGCCTGACCGAAGACGACCGCGCGGGCCGCCATCAGGGGGTCGACGCCCTTGGCGCCGGGGCGGCGCTCGCGCTGTGCCTTGAGGCGGGCGCGCAGGGAGAGCGCCGTGGCCAGCAGGACCACGGCGATCACGGCGAGCACGACGGGCGCGGCCAGCGGGACGCTCGGCAGGGTCCCCACCGCGCTCCACAGGCGGGCCCCCGCCCAGGACAGCACTCCGGCGATCACGAACACGCCGGCCAGCACCCTGATCCGCAGCTCTCTCACGGTGTCCCTTCAGCTCCCCGTGCCCTGTCCGGGCGTTGTGGTCGTCTCGACCTTAACGACTACTCGGGCAGCCGGAGTTCCAGGTCCTTGCGGGGCGCGACGCCGTCACGGGTGATGTCGTCCAGGAGGACGGCGACCGGGCCGTGGCCGGGCAACTGCGCCTCGGGCTCCACGTCGTGCCAGGGCGCGAGCACGAAGGCCCGCTCGTGGGCGCGCGGGTGGGGGAGCGTCAGCACCGGGTCGTCGGAGACGACGTCGGCGTACGCGACGATGTCGACGTCGATCGTGCGCGCGCCCCAGCGCTCCTCACGGACCCGGTGGAAGGCCTCCTCGACCGCGTGCGCCCGCTCCAGCAGGGAGGACGGGGGCAGGGTGGTCTTGAGGACGACGACCGCGTTGAAGTACGACGGCTGGCTGCCGGGTTCGACGCCCCACGGCTCCGTCTCGTAGACCGGGGACACGGCCTTGATGCGGACGCCGGGGGTGTCCTCCAGGGCGTCGATGGCGCCCTGGAGGGTCTCCAGGCGGTTGCCCAGGTTGGCGCCGATGGAGATCACGGCGCGCCTCGGGTTGCTGAGGGTGGTGTCGGCGGCGTCCACCTGCTGCACCACGGAGGCGGGCACTGGCTGGACGGTCGGGTCGCTGTGCCCCTCGGTGAACGAGAAGGTCATACTCGGCTCCGGGTGATGGTGACGGTCACGTCGTCGAAGGGGACGGTGATCGGGGCGTCCGGCTTGTGGACACGGACCTCGACCTCCTCGACCCCTTCGTGCTTCAGGCAGGTCTGCGCGATGCGCTCGGCGAGGGTCTCGATGAGGTTGACGGGCTCACCCTGGACGACGGCCACGACCTCCTCCGCCACGACGCCGTAGTGCACGGTCTTCGTCAGGTCGTCGTCGGCTGCGGCCGGCCGGGTGTCCAGGCCCAGGACGAGGTCCACGATGAAGGTCTGGCCCTCCTCGCGCTCCTTGGGGAACACGCCGTGGTGCCCGCGGGCCTTGAGCCCGCTCAGCGCGACACGATCCACGCGAATCACTCCTGCAATCGTCGGTGGTGGCCGGTTCGTACTGTGTGTGGGCGGTACCCCGGCCTCGAACGAATCTACCTGCGGGCACTGACAATGCCGGGCCACGAGGGCACGGGCACTGCCCGGGGCCCGAGGGTTCGTGGCGCGTTTCCCCTGGGGAACCCGGTGGCTCATGGGTCGGTAGCCGCCCCTACCCCGGGGTTCGTGATTCCAACCACTTCTTCAGCCTGATGGGCGCCTACCCGCTCAGCTGGGGGTGTCCTCGCTGTCGTCCTCGTCGTTTTCGGCCAACACCGGGGACGCGTGGTGCGACCAGAGCTTCCAGCCCTCGGGGGTGCGCCGGAACACGTTCGTGGCGACCACGAGCTGGCCGACGAGCGGGCCCAGTTCGTCGCTGTCGTCGGGGGAGGGGCCGCCGCTGAGGATGTTCTCCGTGCAGGTGACCAGGGCGGTGTCGCCGGTCACGGACACGTGCACGTCGGTGAGGAAGAACTGGATGTACTCGGTGTTCGCCATGATCAGCGCGTACGACCGCAGGACCTCGCCGCGGCCGGTCAGCACCGGCCAGCCCGGGTGCACGCAGGAGATCACGCCGCTGTCCGCCGGGTCGTGGTACTCCTCGTCGATGCCGAGGTCGGCCGGGGTCAGCCAGAGCGCGGACAACTCGTCGAAGTCACCGCGCTCGAGCGTCTCGTAGAACGCGGTGTTGGCGAGTTCCACCTGCTCGACGTCGGTGTGGGGGGCGGTCACAGGGCTCCCTCGGAGCTGGTGTGCGAGGCAGCGGGGGCGCCGGTGGCGCGCGCCCATTCGACGGCGCGCGCGACGCGTACGGCGTCGGCCGTGGCGCGGACCTCGTGGACGCGCACCGCCCACGCGCCGGCGTGCGCCGCGAGCGCGGAGACGGCGGCCGTGGCGGCGTCGCGCTCGCGCGCGGGCGGGGGCGCGCCCTCGGGGCCGGCGAGGACGCGGCCGAGGAACCGTTNGGAACCGTTTGCGGGAGGCCGCGACGAGCAGGGGGTGGCCGAGGGCGAGCAGGCGGTCGACATGGGCCAGGAGGACGAGGTCGTGCTCGGCGTCCTTGGAGAAGCCGAGGCCCGGGTCGACGACGACACGGTCCGGGGAGACACCGCCCGCGAGAACGGCCTCCACGCGTGCGTGCAGTTCATCGACGACCTCGGTGACGACGTCTTCGTAGACGCCCCTCACGTTGCCGCCCTCCAGGAAGCCGCGCCAGTGCATGACCACGAAGGGGGCGCCCGAGGCGGCGACGACCGGGATCATCGCGGGGTCGGCGAGGCCGCCGCTGACGTCGTTGACGAGGGCGGCGCCGGCGGTCAGGGCCTGCTCGGCGACGGAGGCGCGCATGGTGTCCACGGAGACGGTGACGCCCTCGGAGGCGAGGCCGCGGACCACGGGGATGACGCGCTTGAGCTCCTCGGCCTCGTCGACGCGGGAGGCACCGGGGCGGGTGGACTCACCGCCGACGTCGACC
>NZ_JAENRY010000198.1 GCF_016612545.1 Streptomyces sp. MBT65
AGTGAAAACCCCCCTCGCAGTCCATCGCCGAGGGCAACCCCCGCGTCCCCGGCACCGGAAGGAAGCCGATCTCGCCCGCGCCGCCCGACGCACCCCTGCGCACGACCCCGTCCAGGACCACCGCCGCGCCGATGCCCATGCCCAGCCAGAGCAGGACGAAGGTGTCGCGGTCGTGGGCCGCGCCGTCGCGCTGTTCGGCGAGGGCCGCGAGGTTGGTCTCGTTCTCCACGACGATGCGGGCGTCGGGGAGGCGTTCGTGGAGGGCGGCGACCAGGCGGCGGTGCCAGGCGGGCAGGCCCGTGGTGTCGCGGAGTTCGCCGGTGGTCGGGTCGATGAGGCCGGGGGCACCGATGGCCACGGTGTGGAGCTGCTCCGCGCCCGCCTCCTTCGCCGCGCGTTCCACGAGCGCGACGGCCTGTTCGACCGCCGGGCCCGTGCCCGAGTCGCCGTCGATCGGTACGGACGCCTCGGCCAGCACCCGNTCGCCGACCTCGTCGAACGCCTCACGGCCTCCGGGCTGATCGAGATGGTCGGCGACGATGCCGTACAACCGGGCGTTCGGGCCCCGCCGTTGCTCCCCGGACTCGCCGACCATCTCGATCAGCCCGGAGGCCGTGAGGCGTTCGACGAGGTCGGCGACGGTCGGCCGGGACAGTCCGGTGCGCTGCTTCAACTGCCCTGCCGTCAGCGGGCCTTCCTGCTGCAACAGCCGCAGGGCGAGCCGGTCGTTGATGGCCCGGGCGGTGCTCGGGGATGCGGGCATGCCGGGAATCCTCCCAGATCGAGGGGGTGCGACGGGCGGCCGGTATCTCTCTATCTATCAGGCAGGGTTCCTGATAGTTTACGCGACGCCAGCGGGGTCGGGACCTCGCGAGCGGGGACTTGAACCGCAGGGAACAGCAGGGAACAGCAGAGAACAGCAAGGAACAGCAGGAGGAGCCGGACAATGAGCGAAGTGGTCTACGACCGACACGAGGTGAAGCGCGCCCAGTACGCCGTGGCGGCCGTCTTCGCCGTGCACGGCGCGGTCACCGGCTCGTTCGCGACCCGCGTGCCGTGGATCCAGGAGCACGCGCACGTCTCCGCGGGCTGGCTCGGATTCGCCCTGGCCTTCGGGGCGTTCGGCGCCTCCTGCTCGATGCCGCTGGCCGGCTGGATCACCCACCGCTTCGGCAGCCGTACGGCCCTGCGCGGGCTGATCGCCCTGTGGACGACGTCCCTGGTCCTGCCGTCCCTCGCACCGAACCTGGTCACCCTGTGCCTGGCGATGTTCACGTACGGCGCGAGCGCGGGCATGGCCGACGTCGCCATGAACGCGCTCGGCGTCGAGATCGAGCGCCTCCTCGACAAGTCGATCATGTCGGGGCTGCACGGCATGTGGAGCGCGGGCGCCCTGATCGGGTCGGCGGGCGGCACGCTCGCCGCGCACCTCGGTTCCGACGCGCGCGTGCACCACCTCATCGCCGCCGCGATCCTGACGGTGCTCGGTGTGACCGCCTGCCACTGGGTGCTCGACATCCCCCCGGGCGTGGCGGAGGAGGCGCCGCCGCGGTTCACGCTGCCGCCGAGGTCCGCGCTGCTCATCGGCGCGGTGGGCTTCTGCGCGGTGTTCGCGGAGGGGGCGAGCCTGGACTGGTCGGCGGTGTTCCTGAAGGACCAGTTGGGTACGTCGGCCGGGCTCGCGGCGGCCTCGACGACCGGCTTCATGCTGACGATGGCGGTGGCCCGGCTGGTGGGCGACGCGGTCGTGAACCGCTTCCGCTCGGTGCGCACGGTCCGTGCGGGCGGCGTCCTCGCCGTGTTCGGCGGCCTGCTGATCGTCCTCGCGGAGAACCCGGCGCTGACGATGGTCGGCTTCGCGCTGCTCGGTCTGGGCATCGCCGTGGTCGTCCCGCTGTGCTTCGCGGCGGCGGGCCGCAGCGGCCCCAACCCGAGCCAGGCCATCGCGGGCGTGGCGACGATCACCTACACCTCGGGGCTTGTCGCGCCGAGCCTGATCGGCGGGGTGGCGCAGGCGACGAGCCTGGTCGTGTCGTTCTGCCTGGTCACGGCGTTGGCGGGCGGGCTGGTGATCTTCGCGGGCGTGTTGCGTGCCGGGGACCGGGACCGCCCGAAGGTCAGTCCGCCGAGCGCAGCAGTGTCCGGCCCACGGCCCTGAACCCCTCGCTCCAGGGCGCGGGACGCAGCGTCCGCGCGTCCAGCCGGACGAGGACCCGGGTACCGGTGGCATACGTCGTCGCTCCCTCCGCCGAGCAGAACCGGAAGCCGTACGTCAGGCCCGTGGTGCCGAGCCGGTCCAGCCAGAGGTGGACGGCGTACGCGCCCGGCCTGGTGACCGGCGCCTCGTAGCTGATCAGCAGTTCCTTGACCACGTTGCAGGCGTCGCCGGCGCTCGCCCAGTCGCCGTCGAAGCGGACCCCGTGCTCCTGCCACAGCTCGGTCCAGGCCCGTTCCACCAGGAGCGGGTAGCGGGCGTTGTGCAGCATGCCCAGCGCGTCCAGGTCGTCGAAGTGGACCGTGACCGATAGGAGGCGGCCGTACGACAGGGCGGTGGCGGACGGGGATTCGACGGTCACGGCGGGGCTCCCGAGCGGTGCTGAGTGGGGCGGTGGAGACTGTGGGGACGCCCTATTCTAAGCGACCGCTCAGGAACCCCTGTTCGAGAAGGCCCTGCTCGGGTGGGCCTGCATGGAGGGATGGTCAACCGGCGATCGAGTCCAACTGCTCGGCCGCCGGACGCAGCGCCCACAGGTCACCACCGGGTGGCGCCTCCAGCTTCGGTACGGCGGCCTTCGCGCGCGCGTCGCCCGCGTCGGCGGCCGCGTGGACGATGTCGCTCGCCGCGTACCGGTAGAACTCCAGCTCCGGATGCGACCACGCGGCGGCCCCGGTCGCGGCCGGCAGCAGATAGTCCACCGCCTTCAACAGGCCCTGCCCGTCCGGGCCTTGATAGGTCCACAGGTTCACGCCGACGTGCCGGCCGATGGCGGCGAGCCGGGTGTACGCGACCAGGTCGAAGGTCGAGTAGTGCCAACTCCGGGTCCGCGCGAGCTCCTGCGGCTGACTGCCGTCGCCCGCGATCTGCGGGTCGATGCGTTTGGCGCGGGCGTCCAGCACGGTCCGCTTCGCCAGTGCCGTGTCGCCGGTCGCGTAGGCGAGGGCGGCCAACTCCATGTCGTAGAAGGTGCCGTGGTTGTTGGCGGCGGCGCCCTCCTGCGTGCCGAAGGCGCTGTTCTTCAGCCAGCCGAGGAAGTCCGAGTTCCACCGGGCCATCGCCGTGCGGTCGGTCTTCGTCCAGCCGGGGGCGCCGGTGCCGAGGATCGCGATGGCGTCGACGACGCTGGTGTACGACTGGGAGAAGTCGATGATGCCGATGGCGCGGCCGTCGTACTTGCAGGGGATGAACTGGGCGTGGTTCAGGTTGGGGTTCATCCGCGTGGCCGGGTCGAGGAACCAGGTGCGCAGGACCTGGTCGGCCTTGCGCGCATAGCGCTTGTCACCGGTGTAGTACCAGGCGAGCGCGAGGTCGTACGTCGAGTCGAAGACCTTCTCGACGTCCTGGCGGTCGGTCCCGGTGTCGACCTCGGGATTGCGCTGACCGTCGCGCTGGACGTACGGGCAGCCCCAGGGGTTGTCGGCGGTCGGCGTGGTCGTGGGCCACCAGTACGGGGCCTGGCTCAGATAGTCGTGAACATCCCCTCCGGGAGCGGGCTTCGGTTTGTCCACGACCGTCCAGGGGCCCTGGTCCAGCCAGTTGTCGGCGCGGGCCGTCAAGTTCCGCAGGGCGCGGCGGAGTTGGGGGTCACCGCGGTCCAGCCGGAGCTTGGTCTGCTGGAGGCGGGTGCCGTCGAGGACGGCGGTCTTCGGGACGGCGGGCGCCGAGTGCGCGGCGGCCGAGGGGACGAACACGGCGGTCAGTGTGGCCACGGCCGCGAGGAGGACGCCGAGGCGGGGTCTGGCGCTCATCCACCAACTCCAATCATGGATATGAACACCGTTCATGAATGGAACCGTGTGAGCGTAAGACCGGGCAGCGGCCGTGACAATGGTCCGGACCGGATTCACGTACAGAGATGTCGTTCAGCGCGCCAGATCGTAGGCGTACGAGGCGGTGAACGTGCCGGCCTCGCCCCGGCAACCGTCCGACTCCCCGGGCAACTTGACCCACAGATACCCGTCGATCCGCGCCTCCCCGGTGTTCAGGCTCGGCGCGCGGCCGATCTTGCGGCCCGCCGGGTCGCACCACTGGCCGTCGGTCGGAGCACCGTTGCCGTTGCGGCTGGTGTCGATGACGGCGCCGAGGCTCGCGGGGCCGCCGAGGGCGTCGAGGACCCGGCGGTCGTAGGCGATCTCGGCCGAAGTGGCGTGGAAGTTCGAGACGTTGCTGAAGATGCCGTCGGACGAGTCGGCGGAGGCCGCGCCCGCCCGCTGGAGGAGGGTCGCCTGTTGGGCGGCCGGGTTCCAGTCGGAGTGACCCGCGTCGTAGTAGACGCGGGCCTTCGGGTCGGCGGCCTTCAGGACGCGGCCCGCGCGGGCCAACGCCTCGAAGCGGTCGGCGCGTTGGGACTCGGAGAGGCAGTCGGCCTGGGCTATGGAGTCCGGTTCCAGGATCACGACCACCTCCCCCGAACCCAGTCCCGCGGCGAAGGAGTCGATCCAGCCGTCGTACGCGTCGAAGTCCTCGGCCCCGCCCTCGGAGGCCCCGCCGCAGTCCCGTTCCGGGATCGCGTACGGCACGACGACCGGCACCCGGCCCTGCGCGGCGGCCCCCGAAGTGACCGCGCGGACCCGGGAGGTGATCGTCGACGGCGTGAAGTCCGCGAACCACACCGCCGCCGGCTGATCGGCGATCCGGGACTGGATGACCTCCGTGCGGGGGTCGTCGGGGTGGGCGTGGACCCAGTCGAGGACCTGGGACTCCGGGTGGCGGTAGAGGCGGGGGGAGACGGTGGCGGTCCGGTGCGGCTTCCGGGCGGTGCCGGTCGAGGGGGTCTTCTTCGGGCTCGGGGACGAACTCGCCTTCGCGGAAGGGGAGTTCGACGCCGATGGCACGTCGGGCAGTGGCACCAGCAGCGTCGCGCCGCTCGCGTCCGGCCGGGCCCGGTCCGTGCCGTGCCCGTCGTCCAGCGCCCTGATCATCCCGGTCACCGCGCCGACCGCGACCACGACCGAAGCGGCCACGATCAGCACGCCCCGCCGGACGGCCCCACTCCGCCGCCGGCCCCGCGAACCCGACACGCCGCCCCCTCGCGCCGCGCCCGTTCCCCCGTTCTGGGGAAGTGTCGGGCCCGGCGGCACCTCGGTCAGCGTAGGACTGGGACGCTGCCCCCATGGGGCAATTGGCACACTTCACCACACCCGTGGACATCGTCGTCTCCCGGCTGCGCGCGCTCGACGAGGAACTGCCCGCGCGGGACGGGATCGCGGTGTTCAACCGCGTCTACCTCGCCGTCACGGAAGCGGTCGACCGGAGCGTCGACGCCGGGCGGTTCGCCGACGCGCGGGCCGCGGTCACGCTGGACGTACGGTTCGCGGAGCGGTACCTGGCGGCCGTGGACGCGGCCGCCGACGGGCGCCGCCCGCCCGCCTGTTGGCGCCCGCTGTTCCAGCTCCGCCGGCATCCGGGCGTACGACCGCTGCAGTTCGCCCTGTCCGGCATCAACGCCCATATCGGCCACGATCTCGCGCTGGCCGTCGTGGACGCCTGTCGTACGCTCGACTGCGAACCGGCCGAGCTGGAGGACGAGTTCGACCGCGTGGGCGATCTCCTCGTCTCGCTGGAGGAGCGCGTCCGCGAGGAACTGATGCCGGGGCCCGACCTGTTCCAGATCGCCGATCCGCTCACGCATCTGCTCGGCTCGTGGAGTCTGGAGCGCGCCCGGGAGGCCACCTGGACGGCGGCGCGGGCCCTGTGGGCGCTGCGTGGACTGCCCGATGTCGCCGAGGAGTTCACCGAGCGGCTGGACGCGGCGGTGGGGCTCGCGGGCCGCATGATGCTCACGCCACTGCCGGACTGATCCAGCCATACCGGGAGACAGGGCCCGTCGTGCCGCGTCGCGAGAGTTACGTTGACGGTTGAAATGCCTGATGCGAAGGAGCATGAGCATGGCCACCAAGTTGGGTCTCACTCTTCCCCAGACACGGCAGTACGACATCGGCAAGGACGTCCCGGACGTGGCCCGCGCGGCCGAGGAGATCGGCTACGAGAGCCTGTGGGTGTTCGAACGCGCCCTCTTCCCGGAGCCCGCGACGCAGGGGCTCTACAACATGGCGGGCGTCCCGTGGCCCGATGAGTACCGCTCGGTCGCCGAACCCCTGGTGACGCTGGCGCTGGCCGTGTCGGCCACCCGGCGGGCCCGGCTCGGCACCAGTGTCCTGGTGGCCCCGCTGCACGGACCGTTCCAACTGGCCAGGACGCTCGGCACGTTGGACGCGGCGAGCGGCGGCCGGGTGGTGGCCGGGCTCGGCACCGGCTGGTCGCTCGACGAGTACGCGGCGGCGGGGATCGCCCCGTTCGAGGACCGGGGCAAGTCCCTGGACGAGATTCTCGCCGTGTGCCGCGCGGTGTGGGGGCCTGACCCGGTGGCGTACGAGGGCGAGTTGAGCACCGTCGCCTCGGCGGTGGTCGGCCCGAAGCCCGCCCGGCCGATCCCCGTACTGCTGCCCGGGATGAGCAGGAAGGCGCGGATCCGTCTCGTCGACCACGCCGACGGCTGGCAGCCGGTGGCCATGGGTGCCGAGCAACTGGCCGCCGAGTGGCGGGCGTTGCGCGAACTGGCCGCCGAGCGGGGCCGCACCGCACCCCTCCAGTCGGTGGCCAGGATCAACCTGGGGTACACGCCCAAGGCGTACGAGGGCGCGGACCGCCCGCCGTTCCACGGCAACTTCGACCAGATCGTGACCGATCTCGTGGCGCATGTCGAGGTCGGTCTCGACGAGTACTTCTTCGAGTTCGCCGGTGTCCCGCGCGACGCCGAGGAACTCAAGGACCTGGCCGCCGAGCTGTACACGGCGGCCCGCGCGGCCGGGGTCTGAACTCCGGACCGAACTCCCGTCAGTCCTCCGGCAGTTCGATCGGCGCGATCGAGTCGTAGACGTCCCCGGGACCGGGGTTGGTCGGGTCGGTCGTGCCGCCCAGTTGGTGCATGACGCCCCAGACCGCGTTCAGCGCGGTCTGGACGGCGCCCTCGGCCCAGCCGGCCGTCCAGGAGATGTCGTCGCCCGCGAGGAACACGCCCCGCTTGTCCGCGGGCAGCCGGTCCTGCATGAAGTGGGTGAACAGGCGCCGCTGGTACCGGTAGTGGCCGGGCAGGTTGGCCTTGAACGCGCCCATGAAGTACGGCTCGTTCTCCCAGGAGACGGTCACCGGGTTGCCGATGACGTGCTTCCTGATGTCGACCTTCGGATAGATCTCGCCGAGCGACTTCAGCATGACCTCCATCCGCTCGTTGGCCGACAGCGGCAGCCACTTGAGGCTGTCGTCGCACCAGGTGTACGAGAGGCAGATGACGGCGGGCCTGTCCGGGCCGTCGTCGAGGAGGTAAGTCCCGCGTGTCATACGGTCGGTGAGCGTCATCGACATGACGTCCCGGCCGGTCTCCTCGTCCTTGTCCAGCCAGAACGGCCGGTCCACCGGGACGAACAGCTTCGAGGACTCCATGTAGTGGGTGCGCTCGATCGCGGTCCAGTGGTCGATCGGGAAGAGCGAGTCGTCGCAGTCGATCTTCGACAGCAGCATCCAGGACTGGGCGGTGAAGATCGCCGCCCGGTAGGTGCGGATGTCACCGGCCGCGTCCGTCACCGTGATGCCGTTGCCGGCCGTGCGGTGCAGCCGGGTCACGGCGGGGCGGGGCTCGCCGCCCACGTGCAGGGATGCCAGCGAGGTGCCGTAGGGCCAGTGGACGATCTTCTGGGGCTCGCGGTCCCAGAGGCGGAGCGGGAGTTGCTGCGAGCCGCCGACGATGCCGCGGTGGTGGTCGTCGGCCTCGGTGTAGACGACGCGCAGGATTTCGAGGATCGAGTTGGGGAAGTCCGTGTCCCAGCCGCCCGTTCCGAAGCCGACCTGGCCGAAGATCTCGCGGTGGCGGAAGGATTTGAAGGACTCGGAGTCGCAGAGGAAGCCGTAGAAGGTCTGGTTGTCGAGTTTCTCGACGAGCCTCGACCAGATCTCGCGGATGCGCGGGACGTCGCGTTCGCGCATGGCGCGGTTCATGTCGGAGAAGTCGGCGCCCTCTTCGAGGCAGGCGTTCCAGGCGTGCATCACGTCGCGGTAGACCTGCGGGAGGTCGTCCACGGTGGTCGCGTAGTGCGACTCGCCCTTGAGGTCGACGACCGTCGAAGGGGTCTCCTCCGCAAGGGGGTTGGGGAACGGGCGGGTCTCGAGTCCGACCAGGTCGATGTAGTGCTGGAGGGCGGTGGAGGAGGGCGGGAAGCGCATCGCGCCCATCTCGGCGGTCAGCGACGGGTCGCAGCCCTCGAAGCCCACGGTGCGCAGTCGGCCACCGATCCGATCGGCCTCGTAGACGACGGGCTTGAGGCCCATCTTCATCAGCTCGTAGGCGGCGACGATGCCGGACAACCCGCCGCCGATCACCGCGACTTCGGTGCTGTGCTCGGTCGCGGGTATCTGGCCGAGGCCCGCCGGGTGGGCCAGGAAGTCGTCGTACGCGTACGGGAAGTCCGGCCCGAACATCGTGATCGGCGGCTGCCGCTCGTCGGCGTGCTGGACGGCGTTGGGCACCGTGGACGTCATGGGGTGGGGACTCCTTGCGGAACAAGTACAGGAAGAGCAGGGGGGATTCAGGCGAGGGACCCGTAGAGGCCGGGGCGACGGTCCGTCAGATAAGGGTTCGCCGCACGGGAGTCGGCCAGGAACTCGGCGTCGATGTCCGTGAGGAGGAGTTCCTCGCCGCGGCCGGCGCGGGTGCGGGCGACTCCGTCGGGACCGGCGAGGGTGGAGAGGCCGTAGAAGTCGAACTCCCCTTCCTGGCCGATCCTGTTGATGTACGCCACGTACATCTGGTTCTCCCAGGCCCGCACCGGGACCAGGGACTCGGCGACGAACTCGAACGGGTGCATGTTCGCCGTAGGGACGATGAGCAGGTCGGTGCCGGCGAGCGCGTGGGCGCGGACGGGCTCGGGGAACTCGACGTCGTAGCAGATCATCAGGCCGACCCGGAGGCCGTTCAACTCGGCCTGGACGACCGGCTGTTCGCCCGGGGTGAAGTGTGCGCGCTCGAAGTCGCCGAAGAGGTGGGTCTTGCGGTAGTTGGCGAGGCGGGTGCCGTCGGCGGAGATCAGCTGGGCCGAGTTGTACACGGTGTCGCCGTCGCGCTCCGGGTAGCCGTAGGCGATCGCGAGGCCGTGGCGGCCGGCGATCTCGGCGACGGTGTCGGCGGAGTCGCCGTCGGCGGGCTCGGCCAGGCGGCCGATGTCGTCGCCGATCGCGTACCCGGTGAGGAACATCTCCGGCGCGGCGAGCAGCCCGGCGCCGGCGGCCGCCGCCCGGCCCGCGGCCTCGTCGAGGACCTTGAGGTTCTCGACGATCGAGCCGGGGCGGCCGGAGCTCTGGAGCAGGGCGGTGCGCATGTGTGGTCCTCACCGGTACGAAAGGGTGGAAAAGAGGGGAGAGCCACTTGTCAAGGGGCCCTCTAGACGGTACGGCCGAGGGGCCGGGCCGGACAAGAAGGAGCCATTGCGCGCCGGTGGGCGTTTTGTTGCGTGCGGGCGGGGTGGGGCGGCGATTCGTTGCGTGCCTGGTGGGCGCGGCCGTTCCCGTGCGGCGGACCGGTTGTCGGACCCCACGCGTATGTTTCCGCGCATGAATCCTGAACTGATCAACCGGCTCGCGCCGTTCCGCGCGGAGGCGCTGCGGCGCGGGATACCGCTCCAGGACGTCGAGCGGTGGATCGCCACCGCCCGTCCGTCCGGGACCCTCGTCACCGGCGGGGACGGGCCGGTGGTCGGCAGGTTCGGCGGGCCGCTGCTGCTGCCCGCCGACGTCCCCGCCCCCTGGTCCCCGTTACTCGCGACCCTCGACTGCGCGGCCCTGCCCGAGGAGACGACGGGCCTCGCGCTGCCGGCCGACGGCCGGCTGCTGCTCTTCGGCTTCCCCGAGATGACGTACTTCGGCGGGAGTGCCGGAGACGTCGTGTACGTCCCCGAGGGGACACCCGTCGAGGAGCGGGGGCCGAAGTACGAGAGCGTCCACGACGACGAGACGCGCGCGATCCACGAGCAGTTCCCGCAGGAGGAGCTGCGGCTGGCGCCCGATGTCTGTCTGCCGTCCCACTTCCTGGCCCCGTCCCCGGAGACCGGCGGGGGGACCGTCACGCTCCCCGGCCATCCCCATGCCTGGGAGCTGGCCGAGGCGTGGGAGGAGACGTACGGCGACATCGTCGTCGACGGACCGCTGCACATCGGCGGGTACGCCTCCCACGAGTGCACGGAGACGGACCCCGTCACGGACGCGGCGGCGGACGCGGAGCAGTCGCGACGGATCCGGGCCGAGCAGTCCCCCGGGTCCGCCGACACCGCCGGGCTGCCCGCCGCCGCGGAGTGGGTGCTGCTCGCCCAGTGGGACATCGATCTCGACGGCCGGGAGGGTTCCACCCTGCACTGGGTGATCCCGCGCCAGGATCTGGCCGAGCGCCGCTTCGACCGCGCGCACGTGTCGTTCTTCTGGAATCCCTGACAGGGCCTACGAGTTGGGCACCGCGAAGACCGTGAGGACGGCCGCGTGGTCCGAGGGCCAGCAGTTCGCCGACACGTCCGGCCAGGGGCTCGGGGTGCCGGTGACGATGGTGCGGGAGTCGAGCACGGTCAGGCCCCGGTGCAGGACGTAGTCGATGCGGTCCTGGGGTTCAGGGCGACCGCTGCCGTCCTCGTGCAGGGGGTGGATCGGGGACCAGGTGTGACCGGGCTCGGCGACCGGGTCCGGGTTGGCCTCCCGGTAGGAGTCCCGCAGGCCCGCGTCCGCCGCCGCCTTCGTGACCGGCCACTCCACGTCCGGCCAGTCCAGGTGCGAGGGGCTGTTGAAGTCGCCGACCAGGACGACGGGTACGGCGTCCTCGGCCGCCTCCGCGATCCGGTCCAGGGTGTCCCGCATCTGCGCGAGCCGTACGTCCTCGTGGGCGATCAGATCGGTGGCCGGGAGCCCGTCGAAGGCGGACTCGTAGGGGCCGTAGGGCGTGTAGTCGAGGTGGCAGGTCCACAGGTCGACCTCACGGCCCTCGGCTACGGCGATCCGGACCCCGGCGGCGCCGTAGAAGCCCACGTCCGGGTCGCCGAAGCGGGCGGTGATCGGGTGGCGGCTGATCACGCCGAGGTTCTCGCCGGCGCGGTGGTGGTGCCAGCCGAGCGCCTCGGCCAGTTCCTCGGCGGCGGTGCCGCCCGTCTCCTGGAGGCCGACCACGTCCGCGCCGGTCTCCGCGATGGCCTTGAGCTGCTTGGTGCGGTGGTCGTCGACCTTGCTGCCGCCGAGCCAGAGGTTCCAGGTCAACACGCGTAGCTCGTACGGCGTTTCGTGCGTCACCATCGCGCGCAGGTCCGCCGGGGTGATCCCGACGAGGCTCGCCCGTACGGTCCGGCCGGGGGCCGTGTCGATCGGGGCCAGCGAGGGTACGGCGAGGACCGCGCAGCCGGCCGCCTCGGCGGAGCTGACGCCGGTCTGGGTGTCCTCGACGGCCACGCAGGCCGCCGGGTCGACGCCGAGGGCGCGGCAGGCGGCGAGGTAGGGGTCGGGGGCGGGCTTGGTGGGCCCGGTGTCGTCGGCGGTGACGGAGACGGCGAAGCGGCTCGCGCCGAGGGCGTCGAGGACGGTGTCGGCGACCGCGCGGGGGGACGCGGTGACGAGCGCCGTGGGGACGCCGTCGCGGGCGAGGGCGTCGAGGAGGTCGAGCGCGCCGGGGCGGGGCACGATGCCGGTGCGGACACGGGCGGCGAACTCCCGGTGCAGGGTGGTCGCGAGGACCGCCGCCGACTCGCCCGTGGCCCGGGCGAGCCAGTCGGCGGTGTGCTCGACCGGGCGGCCGAGCACCTCCGGCTGGTCCGCGTCCGTCAGGGTCCTGCCCGCGACCTGCTCCACCGCCTCCCACCACAGCCGCTCGGTGTCGACGAGCGTGCCGTCCATGTCGAACAGGACGGCCTGGAGCGGGAGTTGGGCGTGGGGGGTCACGTTTCTCTCTTTCAGTACGGGAACTGCACGGGCAACTGTGGCCCTACGGGTTGATGCGTTCCGCCACGAGTACCGGCCGTTCCGGCAGCGACACCGTCACGGCGGCTCCGGCACCGAGCGCGGTGGCCTCGTGGGTGGGCAGGTCGGCCTTGACCTCGGTGTCGTCGGCGAGTCGTACGGTGACGCGAACGACCGCGCCCAGGAAGGCAGTTCCCACGACACGTGCGTCTCCGGCCTCGTCGGCGTGCACATGGATCGCCTCGGGGCGTACGAGCACGTCCACGTCGGGTCCGGCCGGGGCCTCGCCGTCGACCGGGAGGCGCTGGCCGCCGAGTACTTCGACGACCCCGTCCGCGAGCCGTCCCGGGAGGCGGCTCATCGTGCCGACGAACTCGGCGACGAACGCGGTCGCGGGCCGACCGTACAACTCGGCCGGGGCGGCGCACTGTTCGAGCTTTCCGGCGCGCATCACGGCGACCCGGTCGGCGATGGACAGGGCCTCTTCCTGATCGTGCGTCACGAAGAGGGTGGTGATGCCGAGTTCCTGCTGGAGGCGGCGGATCTCCTCGCGCAGGGACAGCCGCACCTTGGCGTCGAGCGCCGACAGCGGCTCGTCCAGGAGCAGCACGCGCGGGCGCAGGGCGAGCGCGCGGGCCAGCGCGACGCGCTGCTGCTGGCCGCCGGAGAGCTGGTGCGGGAAGCGCTCGCCCTTGTCGCCGAGCCCGACAAGATCGAGCAACTCGGCCGCGCGGGACCGCCGTTCGGCCGTACGCACCTTGCGCATGCGCAGTCCGAAGGCGACGTTGTCGAGCGCGTTGAGATGCGGGAAGAGGCTGTACGACTGGAAGACCATCCCGGCGTCGCGGCGGTGCGCGGGTACGTCGGTGACGTCCTTGCCGTCGACCAACACCTCGCCGGAGGTGGGGTGTTCGAAGCCGGCGAGCATACGCAGGGCGGTGGTCTTGCCGCAGCCGGAGGGGCCGAGCAGGGCCAGGAACTCGCCGGGCCGGACGGTCAGGTCGAGTCCGTCGAGGGCGACCGTCGGGCCGAACTCCCGGCGCAGGCCCCGGAATTCGACGGTGGCGGCGTTGTCCGTCGCGGTCTTCTCAAGCGTGGTGGCGGTCATGGTTCATCCCCGGGACGAAGCGGTTTTGTCACGTCCGCCGACACCGGCGAGCGTGAGGAGGAGTGCCCAGGTGACGACCAGGCTGAGCACGGAGACGGCGACGGAGAGCTGGGCGTTGGACCCGCCGACGCTGTAGATCCACACGGCGAAGGGCTGGAAGCCGAGCAGCTGGGCCACGGTGAACTCGCCGAGGACCAGGGCCAGCGTGAGGAAGGACGCGTTGAGCAACGCCCCGCGCAGATTGGGCAGTACGGCCCGCACGAGGGCCTGCGGCCAGTTCGCGCCGCAACTGCGGGCGGCCTCGACGAGGGTCTTCACGTCGATCGCGCGCAGCCCCGAGTCCAGCGCCCGGTACACGAACGGCAGCGCCATCACGACGTAGGCGAGGACGAGGATGAAGGGGAAGCTCGGGTTCTGGATGGCGACGAAGGTCTCGAACAGCGGGGTGCGCGAGAGGTAGTCGGGGCCCCACTTGAGGACGGTGGCGATACCGGCGACGAACGCGATCGGCGGCACCACCAGCGGCAGCGAGCAGATCACCTCGACGACCGGGCGCAGCCGGGGCGCGCCGAGCCGTAGCGCGACCATGGCCGGGACCATCAGGAGCAGGACGACGGCGATGGTGGCGGCGGCGAGTTCCAGCGAGAGCACCAGGCTGGAGGTGAAGCCGTCGGCGGAGACGATCTGGGTGTAGGCGTCGAAGGTGACGCCCTCGCCAGGCACGTCGACCGTGAAGATCACCGACGCGGCGAGCGGCACCAGGAAGTACAGGGCGGCGAGGCCGAGGACGACCCACCGCCAGATGTTCAGGCGTCCAGCCATCGCGCGCTCCGTCGTTGCAGGGGCAGGTACACGGCCATGACCAGGCCCGCGACCAGGACCATGTCGAGGCTGAGGGCGAGGGCCACGTTCTCCTGGCCGACCAGCACGTTGCCGGAGATGGCGTCGGCGATCTGCAGGGTGACCAGCGGGATCGAACTGCCCACCATGGCCGCGGCGGTGGCGTACGCGGCGAAGGCGCTGCCGAAGAGGAGGACGAACCCGCCGAGCAGCGAGGGCAGCAGCACCGGCAGGGCCACGTGCCGCCAGTACTGCACGCCGGTGGCGCCGTTGTTCGCGGCGGCCTCGCGCCACTGGGTGCGCAGGCCCTCCAGGGCGGGGGTGATGGTGAGAACCATCAGCGGGATGAGGAAGTACAGATAGACGAGGACCAGACCCGAGAAACTGTAGAGGTCCCAGCCCTTGTCCTTCAGGCCCAAGTGGGTCGTCAGCACACCGGCGTTGCCGAGCGTGGCGACGAACGCGAAGGCGAGGGGGACACCGCCGAAGTTGGCGAGGACCCCGGAGGCGGTGAGGACGGCCTCGCGCAGCGCGCGGAAGCGGGAGGTGACGACGACCTGCGCGAGCGGGAGACCGAGCAGGGTGCCGAGGGCGGCCGAGAGGGCGGACAGCTTGACGCTGCCGATCAGCGCGGTGAGGTAGGCGCCCTGGAGCGAGTCGGTCAGGTTGGCGGTGCTGTACGAAGTGGCGCCCGTCGTCTGGTTCTTGACGGTGAAGGCGCCGTTCAGCATCGCGATGGCGGGCACCCCGAAGGCGACCGCGACGAACACGAGCAGCGGGACCACGGCGATCCAGCCGGGGACGCGGCGCCGCCGCTTCACAGAAGCGGCGGCGCCGACGTCGGCCCGCGTGAGCGTGGCCGTCATCCGGAGACGGCCTTCGCCCAGCCGGACGCGATGACGGTCTTGGCCTTGGCCTGCTGGGCCTCGGTCGGGAAGGACGGGGTGCCGGAGACCTGCGGGAGCTTGGCGGCGGCGGTCTTGTCGAGCGTGCCGGCCGACTCCATGGAGGTCATCAGGACCGGACGGGCGTACCCCTTGAGCCACAGGTTCTGGCCCTCGGCGCTGTACAGGTACTCCTGCCACAGACGGGCGGCCGCCGGGTGCGGGGCGTCCTTGTTGATGGCCTGCGAGTAGTACTGCGCGTACTGGCCGTCGGTCGGGATGGTGACCTTCCAGTCGACGCCCTTGGACTTGAACTCGTCGGCGTAACCGGCGTTCAGGTAGTCCCAGTCGATGGAGATGGGCGTCTCGCCCTTCTCGACGGTGGCCGGGGTGGACTCGACGGGCGTGTAGTTGCCGTTCTTCTTCAGCTTGCCGAAGAAGTCCAGGCCGGGCTGGATGTCGTCGAAGGAACCCTTGTTGGCGAGCGCCGCCGCGTACACGCCACCGAAGGCCGAACCCGACTTGGTGGGGTTGCCGTTGAGGGCGACCTGGCCCTTGTACTGCGGCTTCAGCAGGTCCGCGAAGGTGGTCGGACAGACCTTCACACGCTTGGCGTCGCAGCCGATGGAGATGTAGCCGCCGTAGTCGTTGAACCACTGCCCCTTCGGGTCCTTCTGGCCCTCGGGGATCTGGTCGAAGGAGGCGACCTTGTACGGCGCGAGCAGGCCCTGCTGGGCGGCGCTGAGCGCGAAGGAGGAGCCGAGGTCGAGCACGTCGGGCGCACGGTCCTGGCCCTTGCGGGAGGTCACGGCGTTGATCTCGTCCTGGCTGGAGCCGTCCGGGTTCTCGTCCGTGATCTTGATGCCGTACTTCTTGGTGAAGCCGTCGATGATGGCGCCGTAGTTGGCCCAGTCACGGGGCACCGCGATGATGTGCAGCGTGCCCTCCTTCTTGGCGGCCTTCACCAGGGCGGCCATGCCACCGAAGTCGGCGGCGGAGGTGGCGGTGGCGGCGTTCTTGCCGTCGGCGGTGGTCGACGAGTTGGTGGGAGCGGCGCCGCAGGCGCTCAGGGCGAGCGCGGCGACGACGGCGAGGGAACCACCCAGGACGGCGTTTCTCGGCGGGGACACGGTCACGGTCTCTCCAGGGGTGCGCACGAGGGTTGAGCAGAGCGGAGAACTTGTCTGAAGAACTTGTCTGAACAAGTTGGCCTCAGTACGCCCGGCGATGGTGTCTTGTTCGTAAACATTGGCGAAACCGTGACCCCTTCTTCTCTGCACACTCCTGACTGACACGGATCACCGAGGGAACTCGACTACGCTGCTCACGCTGTGCACAGTGGTCGATTCGGAGGGGAAGCATGACGGCGCGACACGAGGAGATCGCCGACGAGCTGCGAAAAGCCATCGACCGCGAGGAGTACACAGTCGGCAGCCGGCTGCCCGCGGAGACGGACCTCGCTGCGCAGTACGGCGTCTCGCGCGGCACGGTCCGCCAGGCCGTCGCGGCCCTCACCGCCGAGGGGCTGATCGGCTCCCGCCAGGGCGCCCGCCGGATGGTGCTGGCCAGCCGGCGCAGCCAGAGCTTCGCGGAGCTGCGCAGCTTCGCCGAGTGGGCGCGCGCGATGGAGCGCGAGGCGACCGGGCTCGTGGTCGCGCAGGAGTACCGCCCGGCCACGGCCGAGGATGTCGTGCGCCTCCAACTCACCGACAAGGCCCGGGTGTTGCACGTCCTGCGGGTGCGCGGCCTGGACGGCGAGCCGGTCCTGCTGGAGCGGACCGTATACGCCGACTGGATCTCACCGGCCGTCGAGGCGATCGAACCGGACTGCCCGTCGGTCACTCAACGCCTGTACGACGACACGGGGTTGGTCTTCGCCTACGGCGAGCACGTCATCGACGCGGTCGCCGCGGGCGCGCAGGACGCGGAGCTGCTGGGCATCCGCCGCACCAGCCCGCTGCTGCGGGTGCGCCGGGTGACAACCACCCGCGAGGGAAGGCCAGTTGAGTGGTCGGACGACCGCTACCGCTCGGACGCGGTGAGCTTCAGTGTGCACAACTCGATAGGAAACAACGCGCTGGCACGCAAGACGGCGGAGTGAGCCCAGGGGGTCGAGGGCTCAACCAGCGGCCACGCAGAACTCGTTGCCCTCGGGGTCGGCCATCACCACATGGTGTCCGTCGAACTCCGTGAGCACCCGGCCGCCCGCCTCCACCAGCCGCTCGGCCTCCGCTCTGATCGCCGCCCATCTCTCGTCCGGTCCGCCCCGCACAGGCACCCGGATGTCTAGGTGCAGGCGGTTCTTGGCGGTCTTGGGCTCGGGGACCTTGAGGACGGAAAGGCGCGGGCCGACGCCGTCCGGGTCGCAGAGCCAGGCGCCGTCGTCCTCGCCGCCGTCGTCCTCCGGGTCGTAGTGGGCGATCCACTCGGCGCGCGTGGCGAAGGGAGCGGGCGGTGGCTCGTCGACGTAGCCGAGGGCCGTCTTCCAGAACGCGGCGAGGAGTTGGGCGTCGTCGCAGTCGAGGGTGAGATCGATTCGTGCTGCCATGCCCTCGACCGTACGACCCGGCACTGACAATCGCCCCGGTGTGCCTACGCCGTGCCTATGTGGGCGAGCCGGACGAGAAGCGGCGCAGCAGCGGGGAGAGCACCAGCACGGACTTCGTCCGTTCCACGAACGGCTCCCCCGCGATCCGTTCCAGCACCCGCTCGAAGTGGCGCATGTCGGCGGCGAAGACCTGCACGACCGCGTCCGCGTCGCCGGTGACGGTGGACGCGGCGACGACCTCCTGATAGCGCTCAAGGCCTCGCCGGATGGTGTCCGGGGAGGTGTTGTGCCGGCAGTAGATCTCGACGAACCCCTCGG
This sequence comes from Streptomyces sp. MBT65, assembly GCF_016612545.1. GTDB lineage: Bacteria > Actinomycetota > Actinomycetes > Streptomycetales > Streptomycetaceae > Streptomyces. Next base: position 17,892 of record NZ_JAENRY010000198.1, read on the forward strand.
TCTCCCAGCCGAGCGCCGACGGGTCCACCCGTACGGTGAAGCCGGTGATGGCACCGGTGGCCCGCAGCCGGTCCACGCGTCGTTTCACGGCGGGCGCGGAGAGACCGACGAGTTGCCCGATGTCCGCGAAGGAGCGGCGGGCGTCCTCGGCGAGGGCGTGCACGATGCGTTCGTCGAGTTCGTTCAGCACGGGGGATCGATCACTTCTCGGGTGGTGCGGCTGATGCGGGTGGTGGCCGCCGGGAGCGGCGATGGCCGCCGTATACGAAGTAGAACATGGTTCAGCCCTCGTCCGGCTTCCCCGCGAGGGCACGTGCCTCGGCCAGATCGCCCTCGTCGAAACCGATCCGCCCGGGCTGTCCGAAGACCTCCGCCTGCCCGTCGATCCAGCGCATGTGCGCCTCCCACGCCGCCTGCTTGCTCATGCCGAGCGCGGCCCCGATCTGCGTCCAGGAGGCACCGGCCTCGCGGGCCGCGCGGACGGTGAGCTGACGGCCGTAGGCGGCCTTGCGGGCGACGACCTCGCTCAGGGCGAGCAGCTCCAGCGTCTCCGTCCGGTCGAGCGCCTCGGCGTCGCTGCCGAAGCCGGCGAGGGACTCGCGGGTGCGGAGGGCGTCGAGGCGGGCGACGGCGGTGAGGAGGGTGTGCTCGGGTTCGATGCTCTGGGGCGTCGTCATGGGTTCAGCGTTGCGTCAAGACCGCTTGACGTCAAGGGGGCCTGACGCCAGCTCCTTGGTGAGGAAAGTGCAGGGGTCCGCGCACGCGCGGGTCACCCCGTCGCGGTCCTCGTACGACCAGCGGTCCACGTAGTCCGTCAGGGGCCGGTACCCGAGTCGTGCGTAGAGGGCGGCTGCTCGGGGGTTGTCGGCCGCGACCCCCAGCCCGAGGACCGTACGACCGCGCTCCCGGGCCAGTTCCTCGGCCCGCCGGATCAGCGCGCCGCCGATACCGCGCGAGCGCAGTCGAGGGGGCCACACGCCGAGACCGTTGAGCTCCGGGCAGCCGGGCAGCGCCGCCCGCACCTCGGGGGCCGCGCAGCCGTCCCAGATCACCTCGGCGTGACCGACCGGCCGACCGTCCAGCCACGCGAGGAGATAGATGCTTCCGCCCGCTTGCTGCCGCGCGAAACGTCGGGCATGCGTCGAGACGGCCCCCGGCGAGCCGATGAACTCGTCGAGCAGCACCACGTCGGCGGCCCGGCACTCAACGATCTCCAGACGTCCGACGGTAACCGCCGGATTACGCCGACGGCCCCCGAATATCCCGTGCGCCGGGACAACAGGGGCCGCAGGCAAGGGAGTTGGCCATCTCCCCACACGGGCGTCGGTGCAGGGTGGTAGACGCAGACCGCACCAGCGGCCCCCCACGAGCCCGAACGTCGGCACAACAGGGGCCGTCGCAAAGGGAGTTGGCCGTCTCCCCACACGGGCGTCGGTGCAGGGCGATAGACCCAGACCGCACCAGCGGCCCCCGACGAGCCCGAACATCGGCACAACAGGGGCCGTAGCAAAGGGAGTTGGGTCAGCTCCAGCTCGCGTGCAGGGGCTTGCCCTCCGCGTAGCCCGCCGCGCTCTGGATGCCGACGATGGCCTGCTCGGCGAACTCCTCCAGGGAGGCCGCGCCGGCGTAGGTGCAGGAGGAGCGGACGCCCGCGATGATCGAGTCGATCAGGTCCTCGACGCCCGGGCGGGCCGGGTCGAGGAACATGCGGGAGGTGGAGATGCCCTCCTCGAACAGCGCCTTGCGGGCGCGGTCGTAGGCCGACTCGTCCGACGTGCGGTTGCGGACCGCGCGGGCGGACGCCATGCCGAACGACTCCTTGTAGAGGCGGCCGTTCGCGTCCTGCTGGAGGTCGCCCGGAGACTCGTACGTGCCCGCGAACCACGAGCCGATCATCACGTTCGAGGCGCCTGCCGCGAGGGCCATGGCGACATCGCGCGGGTGGCGGACCCCGCCGTCGGCCCACACGTGCTTGCCGTACTTCTTCGCCTCGGCGGCGCACTCCATGACGGCCGAGAACTGCGGCCGGCCGACGCCGGTCATCATGCGCGTGGTGCACATCGCGCCGGGGCCGACGCCGACCTTGATGATGTCGGCGCCCGCCTCGATGAGGTCCTTGACGCCCTCGGCGGCGACGATGTTGCCGGCCACGATCGGGACCTGCGGATCGAGGGCACGCACCTGCCGGATCGCGCTGATCATCGACTCCTGGTGACCATGGGCCGTGTCGATGACTAGCGTGTCCACGCCCGCGTCCAGCAACTGCTTGGCCTTCTGCACGAAGTCGCCGTTGATGCCGACGGCCGCGGCGATCCGCAGTTTGCCGTCCGCGTCCACGGCCGGTGAGTACAGCGTGGCGCGCAGCGCGCCCTTGCGGGTGAGGATGCCGGCGAGCTTGCCGTCCTTGTCGACGGCGGGGGCGTAGCGGCGGTTGGCGCCGTCCAGCTTGTTGAACGCCTCGCGCGGGTCGATGTCCGCGTCGAGCAGCAGCAGGTCACGGGACATGACCTCGGCGAGTTGCGTGAAGCGGTCCACACCGGTGAGGTCGGCGTCGGTGACGACACCGACCGGGCGCTGGTCCTCGTCCACCACGACACCCGCGTTGTGCGCGCGCTTGGGCAGCAGGGCCAGCGCGTCGGCGACGGTCTGGTGCGGGGCCAGCCGGATCGGGGTGTCCAGGACGAGATGGCGGCTCTTCACCCAGGAGACGACCTCGGTGACGACCTCGATCGGGATGTCCTGCGGGATGACCACGAGCCCGCCGCGCCGGGCCAGCGTCTCGGCCATCCGGCGTCCGGCGATGGCGGTCATGTTGGCGACGACCAGCGGGATGGTGGTGCCCGTGCCGTCCGGGGAGCTGAGGTCCACACCCTGGCGCGAGCCGACCGCGCTGCGGCGCGGCACCATGAAGACGTCGTCGTACGTCAGGTCGTACGGGGGCTGGATGTCGTTGAGGAAACGCACGTGCCGCACATCCCAGTCGATCGAGGTGACCCCCGGACAGGTCAGCCAGGGGGAAGAGCACGTACTTCATTGTCCCATGTCGGGTGGAATGCCATGCCTCGGATCATCGTCCGAGCGGGGCGACGGCAGCCTTGGAGGAAACGCCCGGAGGAACCCTTGATTCAGCTGTGGGCAACCTTCGGGACACCTCGGGCATCGAACGGGCATGACTCCCCACAGGACGCTGTTCGGGGCGGCGCTCATCGCCATGGTGCTCGCCCTGGCGCCGGGTGCGACCGCCGTGGCCGCCGGTCCGTCCCCCCTTCCGACGCCGGGCCCCACGACGATCCAGGCGGACAGCCGGCTCGACGTGGGGCCGGACGCGCAGTCGGTGCACGTGGTCTGGTCGTTCTACGGCGGCAGTCCGGACCTTCCCCTGCCCGTGCACCAGACCTTCGTCATCGATGCCCGGGGCCTGGCCGGCATCGCGCGCATCGCGGTCGTCGACCCGAGGTGCACGGCCGACGGGCAGGTCTTCACCTGCGTCAACAAGGACCTCTCCCAGCTGTCGAACCTCGACTACACCGTGCAGGCGGACCCGGGCGCCGCCCTCGGCGCCACCGGCACGGTCACCTACACGGCCTCCGGCGGCCCCGGCACCCGCGGCACCGCACGGGCCAAGGTGACCGTCGGCGTCCCCGACCTGGTCGTCGGCAAGGTGCCCGAGGTGACGCATGCCAGGACCGGGGCCCGGATCGACGTGCCGCTCCGGCTGCGCAACGTCGGGAACCTGGCCACCGACCGGCGGATCGCCGTGACCTGGGTGGCGGCGGGCGGTCCGGTCTTCGACCGGACGTTCTCCAACTGCGGCTACCGCACCGGCAGCGACCCCGTCGAACCCGCCGGCCCGACCTCCGTCACCTGCGTCTTCCCGGCCTCCGTGGCCGCGGGCGCCACCGTCGGGCTGAGCAGCCCGCTGACCGTCACGGTCGGCGCGCACGCCCTGAACGCCAAGATCGACTACAGGGTCGAGCTGCTCCAACCCGGGGTGCAACCCGACGGCAGCCCCGAACCGGGCACCGGGCCGGCGCTCACCCTGGTGCCCGCGTCCGGAGCTGGAGACGGCTTCGAGAGGAGCGGCGCCACGGGCCGGCTCGGTGTCTCGGCCGACAGCTTCGCGGATCTGGCGGCCACGGCCACGACGAAGCCCGCCACCGACGCGGGCGCGGACGGATGGACGCTGAACCTCACCGTCACGGACCACGGCCCGGCCGCCGTGTACGCGATCGACAGTCAGGAGTACGTCGCCGAGGTCGACGTGGTCCTGCCCCCGCACACGGTCGCGACCGACTACGAGCACTCGGAGTCGGAGGACAGCGCGTACGGCCCCTGCTTCGTGTGGGTCGACGCCACCACGACGGCACCTTTCGAGGCGGGCCACCGGCACTACGTGTGCGCCGTGCCGTTCGGTATCGGGGCCGGCAAGGACGTGGAAGCCGTGTTGTCGGTGCAGCCGGACAAGAGCTACGACGGCGCCAAGGGCACGGCGACCGTGCGCCCCGGCCCGGCCGGCATCGCCCTCCACGACCCGCGCGCGTCGAACGACAGCACCACCTTCGCCTTCGGCGCCCGGGCCGCCACCGGCGCGTACCGCACGGCACTCGTCACCGCCGCGGCCATCGGGACCGCCCTGCTGGGCGGCGCGGTCCTCGTCCTCCGGCGCCGCAGGCGTTCCCGCTAGAACCAGGGAAAGGCACAGGGATCAGTACAGGAAGCGATGCAACGGCGCCGACTCGGTCAGCAGCATCGTGAGCCGGTGCGCGAGGCGCTGCCACGCCTCGTCCTGCCCGTAGCTGAGCCGCACGTCCTCGTCGTCGCCCGCCTCGATCGCCGCGAACAGGGCGGCCGTATCGGCGTCGGGCGTGAGGTCCACCAGGGACAGCACCCGGGCCAGCGCGCCGACCAGTCCGACGGCGGTCTTCTCGGGGGTCAGAACCGTGCCGCGCACGACGGCCATGACACCCGAGGGATCGGGCAGGTCCGGCGGTGCCACGAGGAGTCCGGACAGCTCGCGCAGCAGCGCGTACAGCAAGTCCGTGTCCTCGGTGGGCAGTTCGACGATGCGCAGGCCCTCGTGTTCCCAACGGCCGTTCGGCGACCACACCTTGGGTCCTCGCGCCACCGCCTCGGCCAGTGTCTCCCGCACCCGCCGGAAGGCCGCGAGCCCGTCCGCGAACAGCGCGTGCCCACTCGCTCCGCCCACGGACTCGGCCAGGGGCGCCAGCAAGTGCTCTTCCACCCGGTCGCACTGCGCATCGAGATCCGGATCCACGACCACCAGCCGGACCGCCGTGCGCTGCTCCTGTTGCTCCATACCGAACACTCTGCCAGCCGCCTCGGACAATCGGGTCAGTGCCCGGCTCCGCCCAGCGCCAGAACCACGGAGAGGTTCGGTGTGCGGTCGGTCGCGTCGCCGAAGACGTCGACCGCGGTCTCCCACTCGTCGGGCCGTGCCTTGGCGTACGGCTGCCAGTTCCGTACGACGATCAGCAGGCCCCGCTCCACCGCGCCGTCGGGCCACACCGTGTGGTCGCCGAGGCTGTCCGCGAGGGCGTCCCAGTTGCGGCCGAACCAGTCGGGCAGGGACAGCGCGCGGACGCAGCGGTCCATCAGGCCGGCCTTGTCCGTGACTCCGTCGAGGTCCAGGGTGACCGCGAGCTCCGTCATCTCAGTACCGTCCTGAACGACTTGTAGTGATCATCGGTGTAGTAGATCTCGCCGTCCTGCCCGGTGACAATGCGCCGGGCCCCGCGATCGCGCGAGCCCGGCGTCCTGACGGTGTATTCGTGGTAGTAACCGCGCTTCTGCTGGGGCAGCAGCTTCTCGTAGTTCCCGAAGACGACCCCGTCCTTGGCGTACGGGAAGGGGCCGCCCCGTTCGATGAGGGTGATGGTCCGCCGTGCCTCGGCGGGGAGTTGGGACTCCTTGACGGTCCCCGTGCCACCGCTCGTGGCCGTGGCCGAACAGCCGACCGGCAGCAGTACGGCCAGGCAGACGAGCAGAACTCGGCAGAGGAGCAGGACCCGGGGTACGAGAAGAGGCCGGGAGACAGGCAGAGGTCGGGGGACGAACCGCGGCAGCATGCGCCCGATGCTGCCACGGCCGTCCCCGCACGACCCGCTGTCAGGGCCCGTCAGATCCCGTCGGGGTCCGTCCGGCTGAGTGCCGACTTCGGCGGGGACCCGGCCGTCATCAGATAGTCCGCCGCCGCGGTGTCCGTCACCAGGCTGGTGACCAGACCGGACCGCAGCACCGCGTCGATCGCCGCCGCCTTCCGCTGCCCGCCCGCGATCGCGACGACCTCGGGGATACGGCGCAACTGGTCCGCCTTGACGGTGATGCACCGCTCGCCCAGGTCCCGGCCGACCCGGCGGCCCTCGGCGTCGAAGAGGTGCGCGGAGGTCTCGGCGGCGACACCGAGGGACGAGTAGTGCGCCCGCTCCTCGTCCTTGAGCATGTCGTACACCGTCGAGATGCCCGGCTCCCAGGAGCCGATGGAGACACAGGCGACCGTGACCTTGTCGAAGTACTCGAAGGCCCGGGCGATCCCCGTCTGGTGGCGCAGCGCCTCCGCGGTGGCCGCGTCCGGCAGCAGCATCGGCGCGTAGATGGGGTGGGCGTCGCCGCCCGACACCTGCGCGGCCCGCCGTACGGCCTCGACCGAGCCGCGCTCGGCGGTCCCGGCGTCGTACACGCCCGTCAGCTGGACCACCGTGCAGGGCGGCAGCCGGTCGAGGGCGGCCGCCATGTGGATGGTGGACCGGCCCCAGGCGAGGCCGAGCACATCGCCCTCGTTGACCAGCTCGCCGAGCAGGTCGGCCGCGACCTCCCCGAGGTTCTCGGGATCGGGCGACTCCTCGCTGACCTCGGCCGGGGACTCGACCACGACGGCGTGCCTCAGGCCGTACCGGGCACGCAGCGCGTCCGAGCGCTCCGCGTCCAGTTCGGCCGGTACTCGGATCTCGATCCGTACGAGATCCCGTTCGAGAGCGGTCTCCAGGACCCGGGCCACCTTGAAGCGGCTGACGCCGAACTCCTCCGCGATCTGGATCTTGGACTTGCCCTCGAGGTAGAAGCGGCGGGCCATGGCCGCCGCCTGCACCAGCTCAGCGGGTCCCATCCGCATGGCTGACCGGCCCGCCGACATACCCGACACGGCGTTCTCCTCACTGCTGTTCACACTCTGGGTTCGCCGTTCATCCTCGCAGATCCGGCGTACTTGATCAGCCTCGATGGCCGCCGTTCACATACCTGCCGCTCAGTGGTCGCACGCCCAGGATGCCTTGCTCACGGCAGCTTCGGCCTGTGTGCGCAATGCACGTACCGCCGCGGCCGGGTCGGAAGCCCCGTACACCGCCGAACCGGCGACGAACACATCGGCTCCGGCCTCCGCGCAGCGCTCGATCGTCGAGGCCGAAACCCCGCCGTCGACCTGCAGCCACAGCTCCAGCCCGTGCTTCCTGATCAGCTCCCGGGTGCGGCGGATCTTCGGCAGCATGATGTCGAGGAACGACTGGCCACCGAAGCCCGGCTCCACGGTCATGATCAGCAGCATGTCGAGTTCGGGGAGCAGATCCTCGTACGGCTCGATGGGCGTCGCGGGCTTGAGCGCCATGGAGGCGCGGGCGCCCTTGGCCCGAATCTCACGGGCGAGCCGCACGGGGGCGGCCGCCGCCTCGACGTGGAAGGTGACGGAGGAGGCCCCCGCCTCGACGTACTGCGGCGCCCAGCGATCGGCGTCCTCGATCATCAGATGGCAGTCCAGCGGGGTGTCCGTCGCCCGCGCCAGCGACTCTACGACCGGCACGCCGAGCGTGAGGTTCGGGACGAAGTGGTTGTCCATGACGTCGACGTGGAGCCAGTCGGCTCCTTGCACCGCGTTGGCCTCATCGGCCAGGCGGGCGAAGTCTGCGGACAGGATGCTGGGGTTGATCTGGACGGCCATGGCCCAAGCCTGCCATGCCCTCCGGGGGTTGGGCGCATCGGTCCGTTCGGGATGGCGGTGTTTCCGGGTGCGGGTTCGCTGTAGCTAGGTGCGCAGTTCCCCGCGCCCCTTTCAGGGGCGCCCTGTGTGGGCGGGGTCGAAGCAGTGCTGTTCCGGTGAGTGGACTGCGGCGTGACCCTGGGGGGCGGTGAGCCCATGCTCGGCGTCACGTGGCACGTGACCAGCGGGGGGACACGTAGTGAGTCGGACGGATACACGTGACTTGGTCGCGCTGCATGCGCGGCATCTGAGCAGCGGGCGTGGGCGGCTGGCGGCGATGTTCGGGAACGTGGTGGAGGAGTCCGCGCGGGGTGCGGAGGTGACCGCCACCGACGGGCGGACGTATCTCAACTGCGGTGGATACGGCGTGTTCTTCGCCGGGGCCGGGCATCCGAGGGTGGTCGCGGCGGTGCAGCGGCAGGCGGCGCGACTGGCCCTGTCCACCCGGCTGTTCCTCGACCCCGTCTCCGCGCTCGCCGCCGAAGCGCTCACCGGGGTCGCGCCGGCCGGTCTGGACCGGGTGCACTTCTCCGGCTCGGGGACCGAGGCCGTCGAGGCCGCCGTGAAACTGGCCCGCGCGCACGGCAGACGACGGCTGGTCTCGATGCGCAACGGCTATCACGGCAAGACCCTCGGCGCGCTGTCCCTGACCGCGAAGGCGCTCTACCAGGACCCGTTCCGGCCCCTGCTGCCGGACGTGCGCCACGTGCCGTTCGGTGACACCGGGGCGCTGGCCGCCGTACTGGGCGACGGTGGCGGGGACGCGTGTGTGGTGGTGGAGCCGGTGCAGAGCGAGGCCGGTGTGATCGTGCCGCCGGCCGGATATCTGGGGGCGGTGGCCGCGCTGTGCCGGGAACACCGGGCGTTCCTGGTGGTCGACGAGGTGATGACGGGACTGGGCCGGCTCGGCTCCTGGTGGGGCTGTGTGGCCGAGGGCGTACGGCCCGACGTGCTGGTGACGGGCAAGGCGCTGTCGGGCGGGGTGATGCCGGTGGCGGCCACGCTCGCCACCCAGGAGGCGTTCGAGCCGTTCGACGCCGACCCCTTCCTGCACACCTCCACCTATTCCGGCGCGCCGATCGCCATGGCCGCCGTCAGCGCGACCGTCGGGGTCGTCCGGGACGAGGGGCTGGTCGAACGCGCCGCCGCCATCGGCGCCCGGCTCCTTCCCGCGCTCCGGGCCGTCGCCGCCGACCGCGCGCCCGGCCTGGTCCGTGAGGTGCGCGGGGCCGGGCTGCTGATCGGCATCGAGCTGGCGGACGCGGGGGCGGCGGGCGAGTTCCTGCTGGAGATGGTCGACCGCGGAGTGGTGGTCAACCACTCCCTCAACGCCCATCCGGTCGTCCGGCTGACCCCGCCGGCCGTGCTCTCCCCGGCGCAGGAGGCGCGACTGCTGGAGGCCGTCGAGGGCTCCCTGTCCGCGATGGCGAAGTCCCTGACCTGACCCCGGCTCCGCCCGGCCCATTGCTACGGCCACGAAGGCTCCCGAAAGGCTGACGACCATGCCGACGCATCCTGAGCGTCTCAACGACCCGGAGAACAAGGCGAGTTCACTCGACCCGCCGCCCTTACGAACCGTGTTGCTCACCGGCGCCAGCGGCGTCCTCGGCACCGCCCTGCTGCCGTACCTGCGCCACCACCACGTGATCGCGTTGACGCACCGCAGGCCCCCCTCCCCCTGCGGTGAGGTCGTGTCCGGGGACGTCACCCGTCCCCGGCTCGGGCTGGACCTCGCCTCCTACCGGCGACTGTGCGAGCGGACCGACGCGGTGGTGCACGCCGCCGGCATGGTCGCGTTCGGCTCCGGCCGTGCCTCGATGCACACGGTGAACGTCGAGGGCGCCGGACGGGTGGCCCGGTTCGCGGCCGACGCCGGTGTCCCGCTGATCCACGTCAGCACGGCGTACGTGGCCCGCTACCGGGAGATCCTGGCCGCCGGGGGCAACCGCGCCGAGCGGGCCGGGAACAGTCCGGCGGACTACGTGGCCTCCAAGATGGCCGGCGAGGAGGCGGTCGCCGCGGCGGGCGGCAAGGTGACGGTCGTCCGCCCGTCGATCATCATCGGCGACTCCGTGACCGGGGAGATCGCCGAACCTCAGGGGCTGCACACGTTCGCCCAGCAGGTGCTCCGCAACCGCCTGCCCTTCGTGCCGAGCGATCCGGCGAGCTACGTGGACTTCGTACCGCAGGACGTGGTGGCCCGGGCGATCGTGTCGCTGCTCGACGACGACGCGCACCCCGCCGAGTACTGGCTCAGCGGCGGGGCCCACGCGCTGACCTGCGACCGCCTGGTCCAGGTGATCGTCGAGGAGGCGGCGGACGCGGGCATCACGGTCCGACCGCTCCGCGTGCTGGCACCCGACGTCGTCGAGCGCCTGGTCCGCCCGGCCTTCTTCGACGTGGTCCCCGAGTGGGCCCAGACCCGACTGGACCGCCTGCTGGACATGTCCTCCGTCCTCTTCAACGAGGACCCCCTGCCCAGCTCGATCGCGGACGTCCCCGGCCTCGGCCCCACGACGGGCCCCCAGGCCAACGAGGACGCCTGGCGAGCCTCGGTCCGCCGCCTGATCACCGACCGCCTCGGCACCCGGGCATCGGCGTGAGACACCAACGGAGAACACCACGGACCGGCGTGTACGGCCGGTCGTGCGCACCGGAGGTCGGCACGTACTCCTGCCCAGGCACACCAGTGGTCGACACGCGCTCCTCGCCGGGCACACCAGTGGTGGGCGCACACCTCCGGCCATGCCCACCCGCAATCGGCGCACGCCCTCCGCCGCGCCCGTCGGCAGCCGCCACACACCGCCGACGGGAGAGACCCGCACCG
>NZ_JAENRY010000199.1 GCF_016612545.1 Streptomyces sp. MBT65
GAGCCCGACTCCTCCTTCTACGGCTATCTCGCCGCCCGCGGCATCCGCTTCGGCGACGCCGACGAACGCATCGAGACCGTGCTCGCCACCCCGCGCGAGGCCCTCCTCATCGGCACCCCGCCCGCCCTCCCGATGCTGCTGATCCACCGCGTGTCACGCGACACGGAGGGCCGGCCACTGGAACGCGTCCGCGGCCTGTACCGGGGCGACCGCTTCTCCTTCACCACCCACCACACCGGCTGAAGCACCTGCCGTACCGGCTGAAACACTCATAACTCCGACTGAAAAACCCACCCCACCCTCTCCAGGTGAATCACGGATAGATAACGGGTCTAGCCCAAACGTGATGGGTCGTTCACGCTCTCGTTGGGAGCCGGACCGTTCCGGTTCCCGGATTCCGAGGAGCGTGGCCGTCGTGAGAGTGACAGTCGTCGGAGGCGGCGTGGTGGGCACCATGCACGCCTGGCAAGCAGTGGAACGCGGCCATGAGGTCGTCGGCGCGAGCGCGAGGCGGAGGCTCGCGGTGCGTCGTTGCGCAACTTCGGGCAGATCTGGGTGAGCGGCCGCGCGGGCGGCGAGGAACTCGAAACCGCCCTGCGGGCACGGGAGTTGTGGGAGGAGATCGGCGCCCGCGTCCCCGGGCTCGGCTTCCGGGCCAACGGCTCGCTGACCCCGGTCCGCGGCGAACGCGAACTCGCCGTCGCCGAGGCCGCCGTGGCCCGCGAGGACTCCGCCGCCCGCGGCTACAAACTCCTCACCCCCACCGAGGCCCGCGCCGTCAACCCCGCCCTGCGCGGCGACTTCACGGCCGCCCTGTACTGCGAACGGGACGCGGCCGTCGAACCCCGCACCGCCCAACTCGCCCTGCGCGCCGAGCTGCTGAAGTCCCCGCGCTACACCTTCCTGCCGGGCCGCGAGGTCCGCGAGGTCGTCGGCGAGCACGCCGTACGCGACGACCACGGGGACGTGCACGCCTCCGACGCGGTGATCCTGTGCACCGGCGCCTGGCTCGGCGGGCTCGTCCGCGAACTCGCCGGGCCCGAACTCCCCGTCCGCCGCGTCCGCTTGCAGATGATGCAGACCGACCCGCTCGGCGAACCCCTCACCACCTCGGTCGCCGACGCGGACAGCTTCCGCTACTACCCCGCCTACCGCGGCCCCGCCCTCGACCAACTCGCCGAGCGGCAGCCGCAGTTGCCGACGGCCGCCGCCCACGCCATGCAACTCCTCATGGTGCAGCGCGCCGACGGCGGTCTGACCATCGGCGACACCCACGAGTACGAGCACCCCTTCGCCTTCGACACCACCGAGGACCCCTACGACCATCTCGCCGAGGTCGTCGAGTCCTTCCTCGGCCGTCCCCTCCCGAAGATCCGCCGCCGCTGGGCCGGCGTGTACGCGCAGTGCACCGACCCCGCCCGCGTCGTCCACCGCCAACAGGTGCGCGACGGCGTCTGGTTGGTCACCGGGCCCGGCGGACGCGGCATGACCTGCTCCCCGGCGATCGCCGAAACCACCGCGAACGAACTGGACTGGTGAGCCACCCATGAACCTGCCTACATCCATGAACCCGCCCACGCCCACGAACCCGGACATCCGTCTCGTCGTCCTCGACATGGCCGGCACCACCGTCGCCGACGGCGGCCTAGTCGAGGAGGCGTTCGCCGCCGCGGCCCGCCACCTGGGCGCGGAACCCGCCGACATGCTCGACTACGTCCGCGCCACCATGGGCGAGTCCAAGATCTCCGTCTTCCGGCACCTGTTCGGCACGGAAGCGCAGGCCCAGGAAGCCAACAAGGCCTTCGAGGCGGCGTACGCGGACCTCGTCGACGCGGGCAGGGTCGCGGCCCTGCCCGGCGCCCGCGAGACCATCGAGCTGCTCAAGTCCCAGGACCGCACTGTGGTGTTGACGACCGGCTTCGCCCGCACCACCCAGGACGCCATCCTGGCCGCGCTCGGCTGGCAGGACCTCGCCCACCTCACGCTCTGCCCCGCCGACGCCGGCGGCCGGGGGCGCCCGTACCCGGACATGGTCCTCACCGCGTTCCTGCGCACGGCCGCCGCGGACGACGTACGGCAGCTCGCCGTCGTCGGCGACACCTCGTACGACATGCTCAGCGGGGTCCGCGCCGGAGCGGGCGTGGTCGCCGGTGTCCTGACCGGCGCCCACGACGCGGACGCGCTGCGGGCGGCCGGGGCGACCCAAGTCCTGGACGGCATAGGACAGTTGCCCGGAGTACTCGGATGACCGACGGCCCCCGCCCGACCGACAGCACCCGCCCGACCGACGGCATCCGCTTCGACTCCGTCACCGTCGCCTACGACGGCACCGTCGTCCTCGACTCCCTCGACCTCACCGTCGAGCCCGGCGAGGTCATGGCGCTGCTCGGACCGTCCGGCTCCGGCAAGACCACCGCGCTGCGGGCGGTCGCCGGGTTCGTCCGGCCGGTGTCCGGGCGGGTGTTCCTCGGCGGCCGCGATGTCACCGACCTGCCGCCGTACCGCCGGGGCGTCGGGATGGTCGTCCAGCAGTACGCGCTCTTCCCGCATCTGCGGGTCGAGGACAACGTGGCCTTCGGGCTCAAGGCGCACAAGGTGCCGCGCGGCGAGATCCGTACCCGGGTCGCCGAGGCGCTGGAGATGGTCGGCATGGAGGCCTACGCCCGGCGCCATCCCCGGGAGTTGTCCGGCGGGCAGCAGCAACGGGTCGCGATCGCACGGGCGTTGGCGATCCGGCCCGGCGTGCTCCTGCTCGACGAGCCCCTCTCCGCGCTCGACGCCCGGCTCCGGTCCGGCATGCTGGCCGAACTCGCCCGGCTGCACCGGGAGTTGCCCGAGGTCTCGATCCTCTACGTCACTCATGACCAGGTCGAGGCGCTGACCTTGGCCGACCGGATCGCGGTGATGAACAAGGCGCGGCTACGGGCGTGCGGAACACCCAGGGAGCTGTACCGGGCGCCGGCCGACGAGTTCACGGCGTCGTTCGTCGGCGGCGCGAATCTCTTGCCGGTGACGGTGGGGGAGCAGGGTGTCTTCTTCGGCGACCGGGCGCTTCAGGTCTCGGGGGCCGTGCAGCGGTCGGCGACCACGGTGTGCGTACGGCCGCATCTGGTCGGACTCGGCGCCGGGCCCAATCAACTCGCCGGTGTCGTACGGGAGATCCAGTGGCGCGGCGCCACCCACCGCCTCCACGTCGACGTGGACGGACACCGGGTCATGGCCGACGTGCCGGAGCTCAAGGCCCCACCCGCGCACGGGGACGCCGTAACCCTGCATTTCGCACCGGAGGACGCGACGCTGCTGGCGGCCGGAGTCACCGATGTCTAGGCGACTGCTCTGGACCTTCCCTCCCGTCACCGTCCTCGGGCTCCTCTTCCTCTACCCCCTCGCTCTCGTCCTCCAGCAGTCCTTCCGACCCGACTCCGGCGGAACGTCACTCCAGCCCTACGCCGACGTCTTCTCCTCGGAGTTGTTCCGTACCGCCCTCTGGACCACCGTATGGATCGCCGTCGTCTCCACCCTCGGGTGTCTGGTCCTCGGTTTCGTGCTCGCGCTGGTCATCGCCTTCGTCCCCTTCCCCGGGGCCAGGACGGTCGCGCGGTTCATCGACGTCTACCTCTCCTTCCCGTCCTTCCTCATCACGCTCGCGCTGCTGTTCATCTACGGCACGACCGGCATCGTCGGGTCGTTCCAGTTCCTGGCCACGCCCTGGGGTGTGCTGCTGGCGGAGGTCACCTACTTCACGCCGTTCGTGATGCGGCCGCTGCTCGCCGCGTTCTCGCAGGTGGACACCGCGCAGGTGGAGGCGGCCAGTTCGCTCGGCGCTCGGGCGCCCCGGATCGTCCGGCAGGTGATCCTGCCGGAGGCGCTGCCCGCGCTCGCCGCCGGCGGAAGTCTCGTGCTGGTGCTGTGTCTCAACGAGTTCGGGATCGTGCTGTTCACCGGCGCGAAAGGGGTCACGACGCTCCCGATGCTCGTCTACAGCAAGGCGATCCTGGAGTCGGACTACCCGGGCGCGTGTGTGGTCGCCGTCGTCAACGTCCTCATATCCGTGGGGCTCTACGGCCTCTACCGGGTGGTGAGCCGTCGTGCTGGTGCATAGCCGCAAGGCGAAGTGGGCGATCTGGCTCGTCTTCCTCGTGCTCTTCCTGCCCCTGTTCGCGCTGCCGCTCCTCGTCGTCCTCGGCGCCTCCTTCGCCACCAACTGGTCCGGCGTGCTCCCCTCCGGCCTCACCACCGCCCACTACTCCGCCGCCACCCGGGGCGAGTCCCTCCAGGCGCTCACCACCAGCCTGGTCACCGCCCTCACCGCGAGCCTGCTCGCGCTCACCGTCGGGACCTGGGCCGCGCTCGCCACCGCCGGGCTCACCAAGCGCCAACGCAGGCTGCTGGACGCCCTGTTCGTGCTGCCGGTCGCCGTGCCGTCCGTCGTGGTCGGGCTCGCGGTCCTGGTCGCCTTCTCCCAGCCGCCGCTGCTGCTCAACGGCACCCGGTGGATCGTGATCCTTGCCCACACCGTCCTCGTGACCGCCTTCGCCCACCAGTCCGTGTCCGCCGCGATCGTCCGCCTCGACCCCGCCTACGAACAGGCCGCCGCCTCCCTCGGCGCCCGGCCCGCCCACGTCCTGTGGCGCATCCGGCTGCCGTTGCTGCTGCCCTCTCTCACCGCCGCCGCAGGGCTCTGTTTCGCCCTGTCCATGGGCGAGTTGAGCGCCACGATGATGCTCTATCCGCCCGACTGGACCACGCTTCCGGTCCTGATCTACTCGGCCACCGACCGCGGGGCCCTCTTCACCGGGTCCGCGCTCGCCGTGGTCCTGATGACGGCGACCCTGCTCGTCCTGCTCGTCGTCTCCCGCGTCCGCAACCGGGCGTCGTACCGCTGATCCCCAAGCGCTTCGAAAAAAGCTGAGCAACTCAACCACCCTCGACACGCCAGGAGTTGGCCTCGCCATGCCCAGAAACAGCCTCACCGCCGCCATCGCCCTCTGTCTGCTGGCCGCACCGCTCACCGCCTGCGGCGGCACCTCCGCCGCCTCCGACGCCAAGGTCGTCACCGTCTACAGCGCCGACGGCCTCAAGGGCGAGAACGGCGACGGCTGGTACGACCGGATCTTCAAGGACTTCCAGAAGCGGACCGGCATCAAGGTCCAGTACGTGGAGGGCGGTTCCGGCGAGATGGTGCAGCGCGCCGTCCGCGAGAAGAGCAACCCGCAGGCCGATGTCCTGGTCACCCTGCCGCCGTTCATCCAACAGGCCGACAGCAAGGGGCTGTTGCGGAAGTACACCCCGGCGGGCGCCGACCGGGTGAGCGCCGCCGACAAGGCCTCCGACGGCACCTGGACCTCCGTCGTCAACAACTACTTCGGGTTCGTCTACAACAAGAAGCAGCTCGCCCAGGCCCCCACCACCTGGGACCAACTCCTCGACAGCACCTACAAGAACAAGCTCCAGTACTCCACGCCCGGAGTCGCCGGCGACGGAACCGCCGTACTGATCAAGGCAATTCACGATTTCGGCGGCAAGGACCAGGCCCTCGCCTACCTGAAGAAGCTCCAGTCCAACAACGTCGGCCCCTCCGCCTCCACCGGCAAGCTCGCGCCCAAGGTCGACAAGGGCGAACTGCTCGTCGCCAACGGCGATGTGCAGATGAACTACGCCCAGTCCAAGACCATGCCGAACCTCGGCATCTGGTTCCCGGCGAAGAAGGGCGGGCAGCCCACCACCTTCGCCCTCCCGTACGCGGCCGGCCTCGTCACCAAGGGCCCGCACAGCGCCAACGGCGAGAAGCTCCTCGACTACATGCTCGGCCGAACCGCCCAGCAGCAGGTCAGCGCGATCGGCGGCGGCTTCAGCGCCCGGCAGGACGTCAAGGCCACCGACGCCAACGCGACCGCCCTGACCCAGCTGATGACCGGCGTCCAGATCTTCGAACCCGACTGGACCGACATCGACAAGAACCTGACGTCGTACATCGAGGACTGGCAGTCCGCCACCAACAGCTGACCGGACCCTTGGAGCCCGACCGGATCAGATCAGGTCGACGAGGTCGGCGATGGACTCCACGACCTTCGTGGGCCGGTACGGATAGCGCTCCACATCGCCCCGGGTCGTCAGCCCGGTGAGGACGAGGAAGGTCTCCATCCCGGCCTCAAGACCGGCGAGGACGTCCGTGTCCATCCGGTCGCCGATCATCGCGCTGCTCTCCGAGTGCGCGCCGATGGTGTTCAGCGCGCTCCGCATCATCAGCGGGTTCGGCTTGCCGACGAAGTACGGCTCCTTGCCGGTCGCCTTGGTGATCAGCGCGGCCACCGATCCGGTGGCCGGCAGGGCGCCCTCGGGCGAGGGCCCGGTGTTGTCGGGGTTGGTGGCGATGAACCGGGCCCCGTCGTTGATCAGCCGGATCGCCTTGGTCAGGGCCTCGAAGGAGTAGGTCCTGGTCTCGCCGAGGATCACGAAGTCGGGGTCGGAGTCGGTCAGCACGTACCCGGCGTCGTGCAGGGCCGTCGTCAGCCCGGCCTCGCCGATGACGTACGCGGTGCCGCCGGGGTGCTGGTTGTCCAGGAAGGCGGCGGTGGCCAGGGCCGAGGTCCAGATGTTCTCCACCGGCACTTCGAGGCCGATCCGGTTCAGCCGGGCGTGCAGGTCACGCGCGGTGTAGATCGAGTTGTTGGTGAGGACCAGGAACGGACGGCCCTTCTCCCGCAGCGTCTTGATGAACGCGTCCGCACCGGGCACGGGGACGCCCTCGTGCATCAGCACCCCGTCCATGTCGGTGAGCCACGATTCGATGGGCTTGCGCTCTGTCATGACCACCATGCTATGCACTCCGGCCACCCCCTCCCCCATACGGAGCAATCGGGCCCCGCCAGGGATGCGTGACCGGGGGACGAGGAGGAGTCTCCAGTTATCTGGAGGTTCACGATGGGCTCACTCAAAGTCACTCTCTGTGCGGGTGCGGCGGTTCTCGCGGCGCTCACCCCGACGGCGTACGCGGCGGACGGAGGCACCGTCTCGGTGACCCCCGCGTCCCCCGCCCCCGGCTCCGACGTCGCCCTCAAAATCAGCGGCTGCGACGGTACGACGGGCTCGGCCGCCTCGGACGCGTTCGTCGCCGACGCCAAGCTGGTCGGCGCGGCGGGCACCCTCGCCGGCGAGACCCGGGTCCGCAGCTCGCTGGAACCGGGCAGCTACGACGTGAGGATCACCTGTGGCAGCGTGACGGTGAAGGGCGCGATCAAGGTCGTGGACAACGCGTCGCAGTCCCCGTCCTCGGCGCCCGCCTCGCCCGTCGCCCCCGTCCACGCGGGCGGCGGCGGTACGGCGCATCTCGCGGCCGTCAACGCCCGCGCGGCCGGTCCCGGTACCGCGCACGCGGTGGTGGGTCTGTTGCTGGCCGGTGTCGCCGCGGCGGCCGTGGCGCTGCGCAGCGCCCGCCGGAGCCGCAGGACGGGCTGAGGGGCCATGTTCGATCACGACCGACCCGCCGAGCACGAGCGCTCCACCGGCACCGGGCGGCTGCTGACCGGGGTGGCCTGGGCCGTGCTGCTGCTCGGGCTCTGGCTGTGGGGCCAGGACCTGACCGACATAAGACTCGGCATATCCGCGCCGACGACCGGCGACGTGGCGGCGGTCGGCCGCCCCCCGGAGGCCGAACTCCCGCCCGCCGCAAAGCCGTTGGGCGACGCGCTCCCGCAGCGCATCGACATTCCCCAA
Organism: Streptomyces sp. MBT65; assembly: GCF_016612545.1. Lineage (GTDB taxonomy): Bacteria > Actinomycetota > Actinomycetes > Streptomycetales > Streptomycetaceae > Streptomyces. The sequence continues at coordinate 7,717 of NZ_JAENRY010000199.1, forward strand.
CTCGCCGTCCAGGCACCGGTGGTGGCCCGCGGCCTCGACGCGCAGGGCGCGATCGACCCACCGCCGTTCGACCAGGCGGCCGTGGTCGGCTGGTACGGCGACGGAGTGCGGCCCGGGGCCGTCGGCACCGCCCTGATGGTCGGCCATGTCGACACCGAGACCCGCCCCGCCGTCTTCTACAAACTCAGCACGCTACGACCCGGCCAGACGATCCGGGTCATCCGCGACGACGGCAAGGTCGCCGAGTTCACCGTCGACGACGTACGCGTCCTGACCCGCGCCCGCTTCGACGCCCAACAGGCCTACGGCACCCGGCAGTCGGGCCGCGCCGAACTCCGCCTCATCACCTGCGGCGGTACCTTCGACCGCGGCAGCCACAGCTACACGGCGAACGTGGTCGTCTCGGCCTACCTCACCGGAACCGGGCTGTGACAACCAAGCCCGGCCGACGACCTGCTCCCCCCTGAAGCCGCCGACCGGGCTCGTCCTCAACCGCACGCGCACGGGCTGCGGGAGTAACCCGGCGAACGGCGCGGGAGGTCTGGAAATCCAGTGGTGGAGGATGCCAACCGACCGGGGGCTGGGGTCGTTGGGAACGACTCTAGAACGAATGGGCGCCCGGGCCTAGAGGGCGAATGACGCCATGTCCCGATGTGGTAGCTCCCTGTCATATGCACAGGTGGTTCACGGTTCTACGGCTCCCTCAACTCGGCGTCGCCCAGGTCCCGTTCGATCACCGCCCGGGCAACCCGCTCCATCGGCAGCCGGTGCCGCCGCGCATACCCGCGCAGTGCGCCGAACGCCTCGTCGACACCGACCTGCCAGCGCTCGGCGAGCATCCCCTTGGCCTGCTCGATCCGCACCCGGCTCGACAGCGCGTTCTGCAACTGCCCGGCCAGCGAACGGTATTGGGCGTGGGCGCGCTGGTTCCACAGCCCCAGGGCAGCGGCGTCGGCGAGTGCCCGCGCCACCGACACCTCCGAACTCCCGCCGTCCGACGCGCTGTTGGGCAGCGTCGGCACGAACACGTTCAGCGCGCCGAGCAGCGCGTCACGCCGCCGCACCGGCACCGCGAAGGTCGCCACGACCCCGTGCCGCAGGGCCTGTTCGGTGAACTCGGGCCAGCGTCCGTCCGCATGAGCCACGCTGATCGCGACCGGCGCGACAGTCCGCCCGGAGCCGTAACTCTCCTTACAGGGACCGCCGTTGCGCTGCGCGGCCAGCAGCTCCAGCGCCATGGCCTCCCGCCCACCGAGCCCACTCCCGGCCAGCGACACGATGTCGTCGCCGTCGATCAACATGACCCCGGCGGCCCACGCGGACAGCAACTCCACACACCGGTCGGACAACCGCCGCAGATACTCCCCGGTGTCGAAGCTCTCGCTCAGGGTGTCCGCGGCCTCCACCAGCGCCGCGGCGAGCCGCTCCTCCCGGGTCGCGTGGTGCACGACGGCCACCGCCTTCCCCTGCCGTGGGCCGAGCGCCTACCCCGCCGGGCGGAGGTGTAACAGCCGACCGACAACATGCCCGGTGTCCTCGTGGGCGGCACGCCACGTATGTCACGATTGAGCCTTGGATCGGTACAGCCAAGGGGGAGTTGGATGTACGGCAGCCAGGGGACCTCGGTCGCCTTCGGCACACGGACGTCGGCGCTGGTCCTGGGGGCGGCACTCGTGATCGCGGGCTGCTCCTCCGCAGGCGGCGGGGGCAGGAAACCCGACGCGGGAGCGAAGATCACCCAACAGCCCAAGGGCGCGGACCCGATCTGGGTCAACCCGGACACCAACGCCGCCCGGCAGGTGGCCGCCTACGCCAAGGCGGGCAAGACGGCCGACGCCGAACAGATCCGGAAGATCGCCGAACAGCCCACCGGCGAGTGGATCGGCGCGGAGAACCCGAAGGCGGAGGCCCAGGGCTTCACCGAGGCCGCCGACCGGGCCGGCCGCACCGCGCTCCTGGTCCTCTACAACATCCCGCACCGCGACTGCGGCCAGTACTCGCAGGGCGGCGCGGCCGACGGTGACTCCTACCGCACCTGGATCGACGAGGTCACCCAGGGCATCGCGGACCGCCCGGCCACGGTCGTCCTGGAACCGGACGCCCTGCTCCACCTGGTGGACGGCTGTACCCCCGCCGAGCACCAGGCCGAGCGCTACGACCTCCTGAACTACGCCATCACCAAGCTCAAGTCCCTCAGGAACACAAAGGTCTACCTGGACGCCGGGAACGCGGGCTGGGGCCACCCCGACGAGATCTACCAGCCCTTGCGGCGAGCGGGCATCACCAAGGCCGACGGCTTCGCGGTGAACGTCTCCAACTTCTACTCCACCCAGGACTCCATCGCCTACGGCAAACAACTCTCGGCCAAGACCGCCGACGAACACTTCGTCATCGACACCAGCCGCAACGGCAACGGACCGTATACGGCAGGAGACGAGGACGAGAACTGGTGCAACCCCCCGGGCCGCTCGCTGGGCGAAACCCCGACCACAAAAACGGCGGACCCTTTGGTGGACGCGTACTTGTGGATCAAACGCCCGGGAGAGTCGGACGGCGAGTGCAAGGGCGGCCCCAAGGCGGGCCAGTGGTGGCCGAGTTACGCACTGGCCCTTGCCAGGTCCAGCAAGTGATCAGGGCACTTCGACCCACACCGCCTTGCTCGGCGTCCCCAGATCGTCGTCCACGAACAGCATGTACCACCCGGACTGCACCAGGTTCCTGTCCTTCGGCACCACCACCGTGACCTTGTTCCCGGCCGTCTTGAAGTCCAACGCGATGGACCGCTGATCCACATCCGTGACGTGAGTCGAAGCGCTGGGCCGCATCAACCGCACCTTCTTGATGGAAGAGGCATGCTGCGAGGTGAACGTCCCCGACGCCCCCCGCGCGATGCTCCCCGGCCCACCGGAGAGATCCGGCCGGGAATCCCGGTAGAGATACGGCGGAGTGTAGATCTCGATCCGCTGCTCGAAAACCCCCGGCTTCGTGTTCGCCTTGTCCGCGTACAACGGATTCGACCCGAAGAACATCACCCGTCCGTCCGGCAAAAGGATCGACCCGGAGTGATAGTTCCGCCCCACCAGCGGATCGGCGACTTCCTCGAAACTGTTCGTGTCGGGATGGTAGATCCGAGCCTGGAGAATGTCGGAGTCACCGCGCCCCCGATAATCCTCCGACCCACCCGAAACCAGCACGGTGTCATCGGGCAGGATGGACGTCTGCGCATACCGGGTCCCCTTCTCCAGCGAGGGCCCGTCCACGAACGTCGGCGAGGCGTCCTTGAGATCGACGAGCCGCGTCTTGTTGCTGGACAACTTCGACTCACCGACCCCTCCACCCCCGATCACCATGTACTTCTCGTCCTGCGCCGGAGGCAACAGCACCGTCGCCGAGGTCTCCAACAGCTTCGGATCGCTCAGCCCCGGCACCTTGGTGAACACGTTGGTGTCGACATCCCAGATCCCCGGATCACGCCCCACGTCGGCCGGCCCGTACCCCGCGTTGGACCCCGAGTAGAACAACTTCCCGTTCTCCATCAGGAACAGCGCCGGATACGTGGGGAACTGCCGCTTCGTCTTCGTGTACGTCCACTTCTTCGTCGCCGGATCGAAGATCTCGTTCTTCCCCGGCACCAACTGCCCGATGTCGTCGAGCCCGGAGACGCTGAGTATTTTCCCGTCGCTCAATGTCGTCAGCGTCGGATACCAGCGGGCCTCTTTCATCGGATCGACCTTGATGTACTTCTCGGCGACCGGATCGAACTCGTAGGCGTTCCTGATCCCCTCGAAGTCCCGCTTGTCGAGCCCGAACTTATTGCCGATGCCGTACGTGTTGCGCTCGTCCGCACCGGTCAGCCCCTGAATCCGGTAGTTGTCCTGTGCGCCGGTCTCGTACCGGGTGCCCTCCTTCGGCGCCTCGACGACGACCCGGGCGTAACCGGGGTTGTTCCGCAGGAATCTGCCGGTCTGTTTGTCGAACACCTTCTTCGCGCGCGGTATCAGCACCGAGTCCGTCGACACGAACGTCTTGCCGTTCGCCTTGCCGGTGAACCTCGTCCCCTGCCGCACGGTCATCGGCTTGTCGGGGTTCTCGTTGTAGAGAATCATGACCCCGCCGGCCTTCTTGACGTCCCCCTTCAGCTTCTCGTACTTCTTGGTGCCGCCCGCGATGAGGATGTTTCCGTCGGCGAGTTGGGTGTGCCCGGTGCAGAACAGGTCGGCGGGCGTGGGGATCTTCTTGACGGTGCCTTTGACGGGATCCCAGATCCGCGACTCGAACCTCTTCGCGTCGAAGTTGTCCTGGTTGTTCCCCGAGCCGGCCACCAGCAGCACTTTCCCGGTGTGCAGCAGCACCGCGTGAATGGTGTCCTGCCGGTACTCCTTGGGGAACTGGACGATGTCCCAGTGCCCGTTGTCGGCTTTGTACTCGGGCTTGTTGATGACGTACTGGTGGTATCTCTCGGTCCCGAATCTGTACAGCCAGGGCCCGTTCATCCCGGCCAGGGCGATGACGACCACCGTGCTGACCGCGAGTCGACGGGCACGGCGCCGGCCGGCCTCCTTCATTCCTTACGGCCCCCCGTCCCGCCGAGCGCGATCTGCAGGGTCTGCTCGCTGCCGCCCGCCGCCGCCCAACTGGGCCTCTGCTGGGGGACGGTGGGGACGACGGGAGGCTTCTTCCGCTCCTGGCGCAGCATGTACCGCCAGGCGAGGATCGGCGACGCGGTGATCAGCAGGGCGAACGTGGCCCAGGTGAGCATCGCCGGGTGCGCGTGCCCGTTCCCAAACCCGGCCAGCAGCGACCCGGCGAAGATCACGATGAAGAACCAGTGCACCCGGAACGTCCCGAACAGCGTGTCGGGGCTGGCCGAGTCGCCCTTGGGCGTGACCACGAACCCGCTCTTCCTGCGCAGTACGGCGTCCAGCAGCGAGCGGGCGTAGATCGGCGCCGACAACGCCGACATCACCATGCCGGCGACCCCGCCCGACCCCTCCGGCTCGTGCGGGGAGACGTTGTGCCGCCGGTTCCAGATGTAGAGGCCGATCTGGAGCGCGGACGCGTTGCCGTAGAGCATCAGCCACATCGTCGGGTCGATGTTCACACCCGAGGCGCCCAGGCCCAGGAACAGGGCGCAACTCAGCGCCGCGAGGATCCAGTTGAGGGCCGACATCGGGTAGAAGATGATCATCATGGTGTAGTTGAAGAGCTTGCCCGGAGGCATCGAGAAGAAGCCTTTCCAGTACTGCTTGAGGATCGTCTCGTACGTCCCGCGCGACCACCGGAGCTGCTGGGTGAAGAAGTCCGTCCAGGCGCTGGGCCCTTCACCGACCGCGAGCACGTCGGGCGTGTAGACCGACTTCCACTTCCGGCCGGTGACCGGGTTCTTGGCGCGGTGCATCTCGAAGCCGGTGGCCATGTCCTCGGTGATCGAGTCGTACAGCCCGCCGATCTGCCGAAGTGCCGTGATCCGTACGGCGTTCGAGGTGCCGACGAACATCGGGGAGCCGTAGCGGTTGCCGGCCCGCTGGATCAGGGCATGGAAGAGGAACTGCTGCGACTCGGCGGCCTTGGTGACCGGGGTGTCGTAATTGCCGTACACCTGCGGGCCGATGACGAAGCCGACGTCCGGGTCGCGGAAGAAACCGAGCATCCGCTCCAGGTAGTTGGGCAGCGGTACGTGATCGGTGTCGACGGAGGCGAAGTAGTCGTAGGCGTCGCCGTGCGCCTCCAGCCAGGCGTTGTAGTTGCCGTGCTTGGTCTTCGCGCGGTTGGGCCCCTTGGGCCGGTTCCACTTCTCGACTCCCTTGCGGGTGAAGTGATGGACGCCGAGCCGCCCGCACACCGCCTTGACCTCGGGGTCGTCGCCCTCGTCGAGGAGCCACACGTGCAACAGCCCCCGGTGGCGCAGCCTCATGGCCGCCTCCAGGGTCCTGGTGACCATCTCCAGGGGTTCCTTGCCGGGCACGAACGTCGTGATGAACGCGACCCGCGTGCCGGTCTCGGGCACCACCGGGACCGGGTCGCGGGCGACCAGCGTGGCGTGCGCGTTGGACAGCACGTTCATACAGCGGAAGAACTCGATCAGACCGATCGCGACCAGCATCACGATGTCCAGCGCGGGCAGGAAGTCGTAGGCGGGATAGTCGCGTTGGGTCCAGTGCTTCGGCTGCATCAGCCAGCCCAGCAGGACCAGGGACAACAGCGGCGCCGCGCTCAGCATGAGCGCGGCGCGGATCCGGTGCGTCTCCTGTGACAGCAGCGAGCGGTACTGGACCTTGTACGGCCGGTCCGGGGCGGGCTGGGTGAGAGGTCCCGCCAGGCGGCTGTAGTGCTCGTAGTCGTATCTCGGAAGTGTGCTCCTGATCCGGCGGAAGCCGCCGGTCCGGTGTCCCGGGACTCTGAGTTCGGTGGTTGGTGACGGGTCGAAGCCCTGCCGGGCGCCCGTCGGCGTCGACGTCATGAGTCATCCCCCCACACGCGAGAACACGCGTGTCTGTTTGTCGCGGCCGCCCGTCGGCGTCCCCCTCGACCCCGCCGGACGTGTCAGTGGTGGCCACAGTCACCACACAGTCCATGCACAGAGATATGCGACTGCGACCGGCCGGTTGCGCGATGCCCCCTCCGACATCTGTTCCAGGGCGGGGCCCCTCCACCCCGCGAAACAGCGCAACCGGTTCCGTATCCCCCTCAACTGCCATGTATCGGCAGCATCGTCAAAACCAGGGTTCTACGGTGCTCATCTTGATCGCAAGATATGAAACGCGGTGTTTACCGGTCATACGCGTTCATTGGGGCGCGTGTGGGGATCATGCGGACCCGTTGTGGACAGCCGGGTGCGCACGTTGTCGAAGTGTTCCCGTATGGCGTTCTCGGCACGTTCCGCATCCCCGGACCGGACCGCGTCGAGAATCGCCCGGTGCTGGCGGCAGGTGACGTCGGGGTCCTGCGGGCCGGCCGCGAGGTCGGTGTGGACGCGGTGGAAGGCGTCCCAGAACGCCTCCAGGACCTCGCTCAGCAGCGCGTTGTCCAGCCCCCGGTAGAGCGTGGCGTGAAAGGCGCGGTCGGTGGCCGCGAGCCCCACGCCCTCGGCGGCCTCGCGCTCCATCTGCCGTACCAGCGCGTCCAGTTCGACGAGATCCCGCTCCGGCAGCCGCCCCGCGAGCCGGGCCACGAGCCCCGACTCCACGGCCTCCCGCAGTTCGAGCAACTGGAGCAGGCTGTCCTCGCCGCGGTAGTGCCCGACGACGGTACGGAACGCGAGCCCCTCGACCATCGGCGCGAGCGACATCGGGCCGACGTACGTCCCGAAGCCGTGCCGGATCTCGACGATCCCCATCGCCTGCAAGGCCTTGAGCGCCTCGCGCACCGAGTTCCGGCTCGCACCGAGAAACACCATCAGCTCGGGCTCGGTCGGCAGCGGTGCCCCGGAGGACAGCCGACGGTCGAGGATGAGCTTCTTGATCCGCTCTTGCAGGTCGCGGGCTGTCATGGCCAGAGGGTAACCGGCCAAACGGGGGGAGACCTGTGTTCCGTCCGCACAGATGTCCCGCCCATGCGAAAGGCCCCCCGCACTGCGGAGGGCCTCGCTGTCTGTGCGCCGCCAGGGACTCGAACCCCGGACCCGCTGATTAAGAGTCAGCTGCTCTAACCAACTGAGCTAGCGGCGCGCGTGTTGACCTGGACAACTCTACCGGACGTCCGGGGGTGCTCCTGACCACCCCCGGACCGGCCCGGGTGGCCCGCTGTACATCATTCGGACCGTCAACATGCGAGTCCGGAAGACAGTTGAGAAGCTGGCGGATGTGCACGAGCGCGGATATTTCCACCTGGAGTGTGAGGGGCGTCGCATGGAGACTCCGGTATTCGAGGAATTCGAGCCCGCGAGCGATTGCGATTGCGCCGGATGTGTTCACCGGCGGCGCGCCCTGTCGCATTCCCCGACCGGCCGCACGGGCGGTCTCCCCGCCGCCCAGCGGGTCCTCGTCGTGGCGTCGGCCGCGTCCGCCGCCCTCGCCGCCGGGTATGCCCTACCGGCGGCGGCCGCCCCGCACGCCCCGGACCGCCCGGGCGTTCCCGCAGGTGACACCGGTGACGAACCCGCCACCCCGCAGGGCGGCAAGGCCCCGCTGCACGGCCCGAGCGGGCAACCGGCGAAGCCGACCGGTGTCCTCAAGGCGCCCACGACCACCCGCGCCGAGATCATCAACCGGGCCAAGACCTGGATCGCGGCGCAGGTGCCGTACAGCATGAACGCGTACTGGTCCGACGGTTACCGGCAGGACTGTTCGGGGTTCGTCTCGATGGCCTGGGGCCTGCCGGGGAACGAATGGACCGGCAGTCTCGACCAGTACGGAGTACGTATTTCCAAGGACGAACTCCAGCCCGGCGACATTCTGCTGTTCCACAATCCGGTGAACCCCGAGAAAGGTTCGCACGTCGTCATTTTCGGCGGCTGGACCGACTACACGCACACCTACTACATCGCCCTGGAGGAGACCCCGGCGCGCGCCCGCCGCCAGTCCACCCCGTATGCGTAGTCCA
>NZ_JAENRY010000019.1 GCF_016612545.1 Streptomyces sp. MBT65
CCGGCCGGTGACCCCGCGCGCGGGGTCACCGGCCGGGATCGGCGTGTCGGTCGCCGTCCAGGTGAGGCCCCGGTCCGCGGAGTGCAGGACACGCGCGCGTGCACCCCCGCCGGAGGCCAGCCAGACGTCCCTCGGCCCGGAACTCACCAGGCACTGGCCGCTCGCCGCGAAGCCCGCCTCGCCGTCGAGCGCGGCCGGCATCCCGGTGTTCGGCAGCACCTTCCAGGAGCGGCCGCCGTCGCCGGTCGACAGGATGCGGAACTTCCCGTCCACCGGGTCGCTCATCGCGAGACCGTGCCGGCTGTCGAAGAAGGTCATGCAGTCGTAGAAGGCCTTCGCGTCGGTGTTGCGGAAGGACTCCGTCCAGGTCGCTCCGGCGTCGTCGGTGCGGTAGACGCGGGACGCCTCCCCCTCGCCGATCGCCAGGACCACCGCGCGCCGCGCGTCGAACGCCTCGATGTCCCGGAACTGAAGGTCGGTGGTCCCGGGCGGCGAGACGTTCCGCCAGCTCGCCCCGCCGTCGGTGGTGCGCAGCACCGTGCCCGCCGTCCCGGCCACCCACGCGGTGTTCCGGCTGACGGCCGACAGTCCCCGGAAGCGCACGTCGGCGGCCCCGCTGTCCTTGAGTTCCCAGTGCGGAGCCCGGTGCGCCGTGTCCCGCGCCTGCGCCGGTACGGCGGTGAGCGCGGTCAGCGCCGCGCCGCACACCACCGCCGCCGCCATGCTCCGGTACGTACGTCCCACCCGTCGCGTCTTCCCCATGCGCCTCATGGCGGGCGAAGCTAGCCCACTCCCCGAGGGCCGTCCAGATGCCCGCGCCCGCCTTGGGCGCATATGGGCGGCGGTGACAGAGGTCACTCGAAATTCATGTACACGGAGAGGCCTGTTCCAGCGTCTCTTCCAGTGCGGACCAATCCACTCGGGGGTCCGTTCCGGAATCTTTTCAGGAGTCCCTCCGGTCTTCACCGCAGTAGCACCGCCGTCACTCAAGGGAGCAAGGCCTTGTCCATCGTCATCGAGCAGCCCGTAGAGGCCCGCCTCGTCGCCGCCGCACCGCGGATGCCGAGCATTCCCGCCACCCTGCACTACGACCGGCGGGACCCCTTCGCCGTCCGGATGACCTTCCCGGCACCGGCCACCCTGGAGGGCGTCGAGGTCTGCTGGACCTTCGCCCGTGACCTCCTCGCGGCCGGTCTGCACGGCGCCGAGGGCCATGGCGACGTCCGGGTGCGGCCCTACGGCTTCGACCGCACCGTCCTGGAGTTCCACGCGCCCGAGGGCACCGCCGTCGTGCATGTCCACTCGTCCGAGGTGCGCCGCTTCCTGGCGGCCACCGGCGAGCTGGTGCCCGCCGGTCTCGAACACCTCCAGCTCGACCTGGACCACGACCTCGCCGAGCTGATGCGCGACGCCTACTGACCTAACGCCCCCGCGCCAGCAGTGAGTTGAGCTCGCCGTAGCCGAGCCCTCCCGTCTGCGTGTCGTAGGTGCCCGTGTCCAGCAGCTCCCGCGCGGCACGGCGGACCACGGCGTAGGCGGCCGCCGCGATGCCGGAGCCCGCGCTCAGGCGGGCGACACCCAGCGCGGCCAGTTCGGCGACCGCCGGTGCCCCGGGGCCGACCAGCACATTGAGCGGCGCGTCGATCCCGTCGACGAGTTCCTTGACCGTTCCCGGTTCGACGGCACCGGGGACGAAGATCCCGTCGGCGCCCGCGGCCCGGAACGCGGCGGCCCGCTCCAGCGTCGCGTCCACTCCCCCGGCGCCCCGCAGATACGTGTCGATCCGCGCGTTGACGAACAGCGGCACGCCCTCCGCGTCGGCGGCCTCGCGCGCGGCGGTGATGCGCTCGGCCTGCTCGGCGACCGGACGCAGGACGCCCTCACCCCCGTAGAGCGCGTCCTCGATGTTCACCCCCACCGCACCCGCGGCGAGCACCGCGCGGACCGTGTCCGCGACGCCCTCCGCGTCCGGCGCGAAACCGCTCTCGATGTCGGCACTCACCGGTACGGCGACGGACGCGGTGATCCGCGCGACCACCTCCAGGGCCCGCTCCCGGACCAGCCGGTCGCCGTCCGGGACGCCGAGGGCCCAGGAGAGGCCCGCGCTGGTCGTCGCCACGGCCGCCGCGCCCGCGTCCTCGACGATGCGGGCGCTCGCGGCGTCCCAGGCGTTCGGGAGGACCAGCGGATGCCCCGGCACATGCAGCGCGCGGAAGGCCAGAGCCCGGTCACGGAGGGTGTTCTGGTTCGTCATGCGTCCCACTCAAGCAGGCGCGGGCGCGCCCTGGCTGGCAGGAATCCGACACGGAGGTGAAGGCCGCGGGCCCCCGTTTTAATGCGTTGACAGCCCTGCGGCACCGTTCGTAGCGTTGCCCTCGGTTCTGTTGCCGTCGATAGGAGTAGGACGTTGCTCGTCTGAGGTTCTGAGACACCGCGTACACACCCGTGGGGTGTGTTTCGTCGTGTACGACCTCGGCGTTCGAGCCGTCCTCCGGAACAGGGCCTTCTCCTCTGCCCCGGGACCAGTCTCCCGCCTCGCGGTGTCTCGCTACGCGTCCGCCCTGACCGCGTCAAGCAACCGCGAGGCCCTCATGCATACCTTCGTCACCTGTACGTCCCTCGACTTCGCCTGGCCCGACGGCAGTTCCGTCTTCGAGGAGCTGGACGCCGCCTTCGGACCCGGCAGAACGGGGCTCGTCGGAGTCAACGGCTCAGGAAAATCGACCCTGTTGAAGCTGATCGCCGGGCAACTCGCCCCGGTGGACGGCACCGTGCGGATCGCGGGCGAGGTCGGCTACCTCCCGCAGAACGTCACGCTCGACACCGCCCTGCGCGTCGACGAGACGCTCGGCATCGCCGCTCGACGCGCCGCCCTGCACGCCATCGAGGCCGGTGACGCGGCCGAGGAGCACTTCGAGACACTCGGCGACGACTGGGACGTGGAAGAGCGCGCCCTTGCCACACTCGGCGAACTCGGCCTGGGGCACATCGACTTGGACCGCACGATCGGCGAGGTGTCGGGCGGGGAGTCGGTGCTGCTGCGGCTGGCCGCGCTGCTGCTCGGCCGCCCGGACGTCCTGCTCCTCGACGAACCGACCAACAACCTCGACCTGTACGCACGCAGACGGTTGTACGCGGCCGTCGCCTCCTGGCCCGGGGTGATGATCGTGGTCAGCCACGACCGTGAACTCCTGGACCTCGTCGACCAGATCGCCGATCTGCGCTCCGGCGAGATCACCTGGTACGGCGGCAACTACTCCGCCTACGAGGAGGCCCTGGCCACCGAACAGGACGCCGCGACACGGATGGTGCGCGTCGCCGAGGCGGACTTCCGCAAGCAGAAACGCGAACTGTCCGACGCCCAGGTCAAGTTGGCCCGGCGCAAGAAGTACGGACAGAAGATGTTCGAGCAGAAGCGCGAGCCGAAGATCGTCATGGGCGCGCGCAGGCGCTCAGCGCAGGAGTCCGCGGGCAAGCACCGCATCCTGCACGAGGAGCGGCTGGCCGAGGCGAAGGAACGGCTCGACGAGGCGGTGGAGGCCGTACGGGACGACGACGAGATCCGCGTCGACCTGCCGTACACGGCCGTACCGCCGGGGCGCCAGGTCCTCACCCTCCTCGACCTCCACCTCGCGTACGGCGCGCGGGTGGGTGGCGGGCTCGATCTGCGCGGGCCGGAGCGGATCGCGCTGATCGGCCGCAACGGCGCGGGCAAGACGACCCTGCTGCGCACGATCGCCGGGGAGCTGGCGCCGGTGTCGGGCGAGGCGGTGACCCATGTCCCGCTGCGCTTCCTGCCGCAGCGGCTCGACGTCCTCGACGACGAGCTGACGGTGGCGGAGAACGTGGCCCGGTTCGCGCCGAGCGCCACCAACAACCGGGTCCGGGCCCGGCTGGCCCGCTTCCTGTTCCGTGGTGCCCGCGCCGACCAGCGGGCGGCGACCCTCTCCGGCGGTGAGCGCTTCCGGGCGGCGCTGGCCGCGCTGATGCTGGCGGAGCCCGCGCCGCAGCTGCTGATGCTGGACGAGCCGACGAACAACCTCGACATGGCGAGTGTGCGGCAACTCACCTCGGCGCTGGCGTCGTACGAAGGGGCGTTGATCGTGGCCAGTCACGACCTGCCGTTCCTGGAGTCGATCGGCATCACACGCTGGCTGCTGCTGGACGGGGAGCTGCGGACGATCACGCCGGAGGAGGTGGAACACCCGGCATAGCGCCCGTGCGGCACCCGGCCCGGGCCCTCCGGGCGCGTCTCAGGAGGGCCACAGCCTCACGCGAGGGGTTTTGTCGGCACGGACGGGTGACGCATGATGGCCAACCGGTGCCGCGCCGACGGTGCCGAAACGATCCCGCCGATACGGAGTCCCGCTCGTGCCCAGCAAGAAGGCGCTCGTCCGCCGCCCCAGCCCGCGCCTGGCCGAAGGGCTGGTCACGCACATCGAGCGGGAGAAGGTCGATGTCGAGCAGGCCTTCGAGCAGTGGGAGGCCTACACGCAGACGCTGCGGGTGCACGGCTGGGAGACCATCGAGGTGGACCCGGCCGACGACTGCCCGGACTCCGTGTTCGTCGAGGACGCGGTGGTCATGTACAAGAACGTGGCGCTGATCGCCCGGCCCGGCGCCGAGTCCCGGCGCGAGGAGACCGGCGGGGTCGAGGAGGCGGCGGCCCGGCTCGGCTGCTCGGTGAACTGGGTCTGGGACCCGGGCACCCTGGAGGGCGGTGACGTGCTCAAGGTCGACGACACGATCTACGTCGGCCGGGGCGGCCGGACGAACGCGGCCGGCGTGCAGCAGTTGCGGGCCGTGTTCGAGCCGCTCGGGGCGCGGGTGGTCACCGTGCCGGTGAGCAAGGTGCTGCATCTGAAGTCGGCGGTCACCGCGCTGCCCGACGGGACGGTGCTCGGGCACATCCCGATGGTGGACCGGCCCTCGCTGTTCCCGCGCTTCCTGTCGGTGCCCGAGGAGTCCGGCGCGCATGTGGTGCTGCTCGGCGGCGACAAGCTGCTGATGGCGGCGAGCGCGCCCAAGACGGCCGATCTGCTCGCCGACCTCGGCCACGAGCCGGTCGTGGTGGACATCAGCGAGTTCGAGAAACTCGAAGGATGTGTGACGTGCCTCTCGGTCCGGCTCCGGGATCTGTACGCCTGACCGGGTGACCGAACCGCCCGTTCGGCGCCGGGACCTGCGGTCCTGGGACTTCTGCGGATTCCCCCGCGATACGGCCTGAACAGCGACCTTTACAGCGGCCTTAACCTACGGTCTCGTAACCTACGGTTTCGTAGCCTACGATTCCGTAAGTTGCACAGGCCCCGGCACCGCTCGCCGGTTTGTTCGGTTTTGCACCACGTCCCCCTGGAGTCCCCGTGACGATCACTTCCCCGCACCTCGGCAGCCCCGCAGTCTGGACCGACGCCAAGCTGCTGTACGCGTTGGAAGAAGTCGTCGAGACCGAACTCAACCGGCACCTCAAGGTCACCAAGGACTGGATGCCGCACGAGTACGTCCCGTGGAGCGACGCCCGTAACTTCCCCGGCTTCTTCGAGGACGGCGAGGCCTGGGGCAAGGAGCAGTCCAAGGTCACCGAAATCGGCCGTATCGCCCTGGTCGTGAACCTCCTTACCGAGGACAACCTCCCCAGCTACCACCACGAGATCGCCTCCCTGTTCGGCCGCGACGGCGCCTGGGGCACCTGGGTGCACCGCTGGACGGCGGAGGAGGGGCGGCACGGCATCGTCATGCGGGACTACCTGCTCGCCTCCCGCGCGGTGGACCCGGACAAGCTGGAAGCCTTCCGGATGCAGCACATGAGCGAGGGCTTCGAGTCGGACAACCGGCACTCGATGCTGCACTCCGTGGCGTACGTCGCCTTCCAGGAGCTGGCCACGCGCGTCTCGCACCGCAACACGGGCCACCAGTCGGGCGACCCGGTCTGCGACCGCATGCTGGCCCGCATCGCGACCGACGAGAACCTCCACATGGTCTTCTATCGCAACCTCCTGAAGGCCGCGTTCGAGCTCGCCCCCGACCTCACCATGCAGGCCGTGCGCGACGTCCTGGTCAACTTCCGGATGCCCGGTCACGGCATGCCCGGCTTCGAGCGCTTCGCCGCCCAGATGGCCATCGGCGAGGTCTACAACCTGCGCATCCACCACGACGACGTCATCCAGCCCGTGCTGCGCTTCCTGAAGGTCATGGACATCGACGGTCTCGGCCCCGAGGGCCAGCAGGCCCAGGAGGAGATCGGCCTCTACATGGGCGGCCTGGACTCCGAGGCCTCCAAGTTCGACGAGAAGCTGGCGATCCGCAAGGCCCGCATGGCGGCCCGCGCGAGCGCCTGACCCACCCCGGCCCTCCGCACCGGCGACCGAATCGCCGGTGCGGAAGGCGGCCGGCCTGCGGCATCATGCCGCCATGCATGACAACAGCACGTCGGGGGCGGCGGTCGGCTTTCTGCTCGGCCTGATCGACAGCGGGGACGCCGCGCGGATACGGCGGCGGATCGGCCTCCCGGAGCCGGATCCCGAGCGGACTCCCGAGGCCCGGCGCAACGTCGAGATGTGGTCCTGGACGAGGGTCCCGGTGCCGGCCTCCGTGCTGCTGTGGGTTCTGGAGGAGGACGATCCGGAGCTGAACCTCAGCGTCTGGCGGCACATGTCGGCGGACAACGCGATGCGGCGGGCCATCGTGCGAGGTGTGCCGTTCGGTCCCGGCCGCGAAGGGCCGTTGACCGTGATCAACGGCCTGGGCATGGAACTGGAGCCGCCGGTTCCCGAGAACTACACCCGTTTCGGCCTGGTCGGCGCCCTGCGCGAGGGCACCTCCATGCAGTCCGCGCGGACGGCCGCGTCGATGGTCCTGGAGCGCTCCGACTGGCAGGCGGTCACGGAGGCGGACCAGGACCGTCCGTTGCCCGGTTACGCACGCTGGGCGCTGTCCGTACGCCCGGACTGCCCACCCGCACTGCGCGCGCGGTTCGGCACACACCGCAAGTTCACCCACCGGGTGAAGGAGGCCGGTGTGCTGGACAGCCCCGCCGACTACGCGACCGCCTGGGGCCCCGCGTCACACGTACTGAAGGTGCTGTCCACCGGTCAACTGCTGTTCCCAGCGCGCGTGTCCGAGGCCGAGGACGCCCTGCGACCCCTCGTGCGCGAGCACCTGTCCGACCACGAGGACGCCTGGTCGGTGCTGGCGCAGCTGATCGACACGTTCCACGGGAACACGGTGGAACTGGTGCTGACGGCGGGCGCTGTCGCCTGAGGGGGGCGGGGCGGCTGGATTCGAACCAGCGTGTCCCAGTTCTGGAGACCGGTGCGCCTGCCTCTGCGCTACGACCCCGCCCTTGGGGCCAGAGCGTAATGCCTTGGCCCGTTGTCAGTGCGGCCTGGTACCAATGAGCCATCGGGGGAACTGCGGCGCGGGGGACGTGAGATGGCGTACGGGGAGCGGGGTCGGCGTACCCCTGTGGTCGATCTGGCCGACCGCAGGGCACTGGAGCGGTACCGGCCGGCGGACCCGGCGACGGTCGCGGAGGCGCGGCGGCTGAAGGAGGCCGCGCTGCTGGACTTCGGGCTGACCGAGTCGGCGGTGGCGTCCTGGCTGTACGCGAAGTGCCATCACCAGATCCCGACCACGGCGGTGGACACGGCGGCCGTGGTCGCCTCGGGCGACGGCTCCTGCCTGCTGCTGTTCAACCCGGACTTCTTCGTCGGACTCGGCCTGGACGGCGTGAAGTTCGTGCTCTTCCACGAGGCCCGGCACCTGGTGCAGCGCCATCTGTTCGCCGACCTGGAACTGCGCGACGACCCGGTCTTCGAGCTGGCCGCCGAGGTCTCCATCAACCATGTCGCCCTGGTCCGCCTCGCCCGCCCCGAGCTGCCGCTGCTGAACGGCCGGCCGACGGGCATCGACCCCCGGAAGATCCACGCCCTGTACCGCGAGGACCTCACCGCGCACGGCCTGGAGCCCGTCCCGTACGACGAGTTCGTCGCGACCGACCTGAAGGTCTACGGCGAGCTGAAGCGGATGCGGCACCCTCCGGTCCCGGAGCGGCACCTGTGCGTGCACCTGCTGGACGGGTGGGTACCGGCCGACCAGGAGACGGTGGACGCGGTGACGTCGTCCGCGCTGTTGAACTCCCTGCTGGCGGCCCGGCGCGGACACGCGGGCGCGGAGCGGGAGTTGCTCGACCTGATGGGCCGCACGGAGGACGGTCCCGCGCGGGCCGGCCGGATCTGGGGGAGCCTCGGCGCGGGCGTCCTGCGCGGCGAGACGGCACGCACGCGTACGGTCCACTGGTGGCAGCGCTGGCTGGTCGACGTCCTCGGCTCGAAGCTGCGCGACGGCGAGCGGCTGGTGTACCCGAAGAAGCGCGGCGCACTGCTCGCGGCCCTCGGCCAGGACCCGATGCTCGCGCGTCGCGGCCCGGTCCGGGACAAGGTCCTGGTCATCGCCTACGACACCTCGGGCTCGATGCCGCACCAGGTGATCACCTGGCTCACCGAACTCGTCGGCCGCATCGACGGGGTCGAGGCGCACTGGCTGTCCTTCGACGCCGTGGTCATGCCGTTCAGGCCGGGCGAGCGGGTCTACGGCGGTGGCGGCACGAGTTTCCAGGTGGTCGCGGACTACGTGGAGGGACGTACGGAGGTGAAGGGCCGGCGGTTCGACGTCACCCCGGACGCGGTCGTGATGCTCACCGACGGGTACGCGCCGCCGATCACGCCCGCCGAGCCGGACAGGTGGATCTGGCTGATCACCGAGGGCGGCAGCGAGTGGCCCGAGACGCACACCCCGGCGATGGACTGCCATCGCGTCACGACAGGATCGCGGTAGATGAGCACGGGAACAGAGCAGTCGACGGGTGCCCAGCGCGACGGGCGTGAGGTGTCGCGCCTGGAGTCCTTCATCGACGCGATGATCGACATCGGGCAGACCGGGCAGATCTTCGGCGAGCACGGCATCGGCAAGACGGCGACGTTCTTCACCCACATCGGCCGCGCCCACCCGGGCACCGCGCTGGTGTACGTCCCGGCGGCGAATCTGACACCGGACGACCTGCTGGTCAACGCGCCGGTGCGGGACCCGCACTCCGGTGAACTGGTGCTGCGGCAGCTGGTGATGAGCCAGTTGAAGCCGGGCACGCCGTTCGTGCTGCTCATCGACGACTCGCTCCAGGCGGGCGACACGATCCAGTCGCAGCTGATGCAGATCGCCTGCAACTGGACGCTCGGCGAGCACGATCTGCGCGCGCTCGGCTGCGTCGGGGTCTTCCTCACGGACAACGAGTCGCTGTCCGAGACCTCGGCCCGGCGCGGCGACCTCGCGCTGCTCGACCGCATGGTCACGATGCGGATCACGGCGAACGACACGTCCTGGCGCCGGCATCTCGCCGTCAAGTACCGCCCCTGGGACCTGAATCCGGTGTTCGCCGTGTGGGCGTCGCTCTCCCCCGCGCTGCGCGAGCTGCTGTCCCCGCGCACGCTGGACCATCTCCTGGCCAACGCGAAGGAGGGCTTCCCGCTCAGCTGGGGCCTGCCCCTGATCGACGGTGAGCGGCTGCGGCTGGCCGAGCCGGGCCCCGACGGCAGGCCCGGGCAGAACCGCACCGCGGAGATCCTGGACCGCGTCGCCGAGGCCCTCGGCGTGCCCAACCCGACGACGATCCCCGACCCGGTACGGCAGGTGGTGCGGGCCGCGCTGCGCAACCGCTGGACAGTGCTGCTCCAAGGGCCGCCCGGCTGCGGCAAGACGGAGCTGGTCCGGGAGACGGTCCGCGCGGGCCTGGGCCGGGAGCCGCTGTACTTCTCGCTGCCGGTGACGAACGTCGAGGACCTGTGCGCCCCGATCCCGTCGCCGGACGGCACCCTGGACAACCTGCTCGCGGCGAACTTCACCGGGCCCGGGCCCAAGGCGATCGTGTGGGACGAGTACAACCGCCCCAAGGACAGGGCCGCGTTCGCCAAGCTCATGGAGATCACCCAGGAGTGGTCGCTGGCCGGCCGCCGCATCGAGAACCTGAAGGCGCAGATCGCCGTCCAGAACCCGCCGTACCATCTGGGCCGCAAGCTGCTGGTCTCGCGGAACAACATCGCCCAGGCGACGCGGTTCACGGCCTCGCTGACGGTGGAGCCGGAGGACATCCCGGCCAACGAGTGGCTGCTCGCGCGGTACGGCGCGGACGCCGAGACGGTGCTGGAGTGGTGGAAGCACGACATCGACGACGACGGCCGCGCCTGGATCACCAAGCGCACCCTGGAGCGGCTCGTCAAGCTGCACCGCAAGGGGCTGCCGCTGGAGATGGCGACGGTCTACCTCGGCGACGGCGAGTACGCGCCCGTGCCGCTCACCGCCCTGATCGACCGCTTCAAGGGCCGCCCGGTCACCGGCCTGCGGGAACTGGCCCGTGACGCGGACCTCTGGGCGGCCCGGCTGCGGCGCGCCGCCGAGCACACCGACGAGGGCGGCGACGACAGCGACGTGGTCCACCAGATCCTCGCCAACGCGGAGTTGTCCCAGCTGAAGAAGCACCGCGCGGTGGTGGCCCGCATGGTGGCGCTGCTGCCGGCCAAGCTGCGGGCGACGTATCTGGTGGGGGCGTCGGCACAGCAACAGCGGTTCTGGACCGACATCTTCACCGGGATGGCGCGTCGCTGACCCCGTGGTCGCCCTCCCCCGGCCGCGCCGTGCGGTGCACGCTGCGTACGGCGGCCACGTCGGGGGCGAGCGCGGGTGCGGGGAGGTGGGCGGTGAGGGACCCCAGGCGGCGTTTGATGCTGGCGGCGATGCCCTGCCCGAGGACGAAGCGGGTGGGGGTGATCGCGCGGGGTGCGGTGTCGAGGAGGCGGTGGGCCTCGCGGCTGCGCATCCCGGTGTGGGACAGGACGAGATGGGTGAGGCGGTGCTCGGCCGCCACGAGGGCTCCGGCGATGGTCTCGGCGGCGCGCAGATCGACGTGGTTGTCGGCTGCGCCGAGCACGGCCGCCGCCCGGACCCGGCCGAGGTCCAGCAGCCCGACCCCGGCCGCGGTGGCCGCCGTCACCAGTCGTGCCGCGGCCTGTGGACCGATGCCGTTGCTGGCGACGGACAACCGCGTGAGCCGTCCGTACGGCGCGCGCTCCAGGGCGTCGGCCAGGAGGAGGGCGCCCGGGTCTCCCAACCGGGCGGCGGAGACATAGAGTTCGTCGATCGCGCCCGCCCCGACGACGGCGGCGAGGGGCACGGTGCCGTCCGCGCCGAGCGGATTGCCGCCGACGAAGAGGCGCTCGATACGGCGCCCGTTGCCGGCGGCGGCGAGCAGCGCGTCGGCGAGGACGGTCGCGCCCGCCGGGTCGAGCCCGGTCTGCACGAGGTCGAGTGTGCGCAACGACCGTGCGGACTCGATGAGTTCGGCCGCCGCCCGCCCTCCGCCGCTGCCCAGCGGGTTGCGCTTGAGCCACACCCCGGTGACGACCTGCGGCGAGGCGCGCAACTGGTCGGCGATCCGGCAGGCACCGCCGGCCGTGATCCCGTTGCACCCGAGATAGAGCGTCTCGACATCACCGCTCCCCCCGGCGACGACCTCGGCCCCCTCGTCCCCGAGCCCGTCGGTGCCGAGCAGCAAGTGCCGTACAGGGGACGGGCCCTTGGCCCAGGGCCTCGGCGACCAGCGCGGCGCCCTCCGCCCCCAACTCCTGCTTGCACAGGTCGAGTCGACCGTCGGGCAAGGCCGTCCCGACGGCGAAGTCCAGCCGCTCCCCGGCCGGTCGCCCCGCCCTCAACCAGTCGAGCAGCGGGCCGAGTTCGGTGACCGGTCGCGGCACGACGCTCGGCACACCGGCGAAGGTGACGGGCAGGGAGTCCGGGTGCTCCGAGTCCGGAGCGGGCGGCGCGGGCACCGGGGGCGGCTCGACCGGCGCGGTCGCCGACGGCATCGCCGCCTCCGGGCCGACCGGCGCAGCCGTCGGACGCGGCTCGCCCGACCCCGTCACCGGAGATTTCACGGCCCCGTCCCCCGAACCCGGCGCGGCGGAACCTCCCGTGTTCCTCGCGTCCCCGCTCACCACGCCGCCTCTCGATAGTCCTTGAGGAACACACCGGACACCGGGTCCCCGGACTCGCCGCGCACGATCGGGTCGTAGACGCGGGCCGCGCCGTCCACGATGTCGAGCGGTGTGCGGAAGCCCGCCCCGGCCATGCGGCCCTTCTTGGGAGCGGGGTTCTCGTCCGTGATCCAGCCGGTGTCGACGGCGCACATGTGGACGCCCTGGTCGGCGAGTTCGGCGGCACTGGTGCGGGTGAGCATGTTGAGCGCGGCCTTGGCCATGTTGGTGTGGGGGTGGCCGGCCGTCTTGTTGCGGACGGCGAACCGGCCTTCCACGGCGGTGACGTTGACGACGTATCTGCGGGGGTGCGGCGAGGCGAGCAGCAGGGGCAGCAGTCGGTCGCAGAGGAGGGCGGGGGCGAGGGCGTTGACGAGTTGGGTCTCCAGGACCTCGGCCGGGTCGAGGGCGCCGAGCCGTGCCGACCAGGAGTTCTCCGGGGACGGGTCGGGCAGCAGTCCGGCCTCGTCGGCCTCGCGCAGGACGACCGGCAGGGCCGAGGCCCCGCCCGCGAGCATCCGCATCGGTGTGAAGCCCGGTGCCTGCCGGGCCCCCTCGGGCAGCGCGTCGCGCTCGCCCGCGGCCAGCAGCGCGTACGACTGCGGAGGGCGTCGTACGGTCTGCGCGGCGTTGTTGACGAGGATGTCCAGAGGCTCGCCCGCCTGCCGCAATTCCTCGCAGAGGCCCAGCACTTGACGGGGATCACGCAGGTCCACGGCGAGCACGGTCAGCCGGTCCAGCCATTTCCCGCTGCCGGGCTCGGCGCGGAACCGGCGCACGGTGTCGTGCGGGAACCGCGAGGTGACCAGCAGCTCCGCACCGTCCCGCAGCATCATCAGCGCCAGCTGGAAACCGATCTTCACCCGCCCGCCGGTGAGCAGCGCCCGGCGCCCGCTCAGATCCGTACGCAGCGCCCGGCGCGCGGAGTTGTCGGCGGCGCAGTCGGGGCACAGCCGGTGGTAGAAGGAATCCACCTGTCGATAGGGCGACTTGCAGACATAGCAACCACGCGGCTTGCGGTACACACCCCCGGTGTCCACCTCGGCGAGCCCGTCCGGAAGACCCAGCGGAGCGTCCTCGCGTCGGTCCACCGCCCCCGTCGCCGTCGCCGCCATCGCCGCCGCGTCGGCCGCGGTCACATCGGCGCCGCGGGCCTTGCGGCGGCGCAGCCGGCCGTCCCGCGCGAAGGACGCGGCGACCTGTTCCGCGCGCAGGCGCACCGGATCGTCGACGGGCAACTCCCGCAGCCTGCCCACCACTTGGTGGAAGGCCGCCAGTTCCGCCTCGGTGATCCCGCCCTCGTCCGTCATCGATTCCCGCCCCGGCCGTACCGTGAAGTGGGGCCCCGGCCGGATTCGAACCGGCGTATCCGCCCTGAGAAGGCGGCGAGTCTGCCTCTGCTCTACAGGGCCCCCGAACGCAGCCCGGGGATCGGATTCGAACCGATGTGCTTCGTCAGAGCACGACGTGCGCCTGCCTCTGCGCTACGCCCGGGTGCGCCCCCGGATCCTAGCCGCACTCCCCCGCGCGACCCGCACCGATAAACGCACCCGTTCGACTCAACGCGTCCCGTTCAACGCGAGCCACGTCGGATCTCCAGGCGCTCCTTCTCCGACAGTCCGCCCCAGACACCGAAGCGTTCGTCGTTGTCGAGGGCGTACTCCAGACAGGCGGAGCGGATCGGGCACATGCCGCAGATCCGCTTGGCCTCCCTGACGGAGCTGCCCGGCTCGGGGAAGAAGAAGTCCGCCCCGGTCTGCGCGCACAACGCCTCCTGCTGCCAGGCCAGGTCGGGCGTGGTGATCGTGTCGATGTGCATGGCCACATCGTGCCGTCCGGCGAAAAACGTTCGATCAACGCGGGATCAACGCCGCGCTCCGAGGCCTCCGGCCGCCCCGATGATGGCCCCGCGACCACACCGGCGCACGGCGGCGCGCGGAACCATATGAAAACACGGAGAACTTCAATGGTCACCGAGGGTAATCATGGCCGTGTCCCCGAACCGCTGCCGCACTCCGGCAGCGATTGTCAGTGGGCGGTGCAAGACTCGGCAGTGCAGAGAACGGGACCCTTCAATGAGGAGGGCAACAATGCTCACCACCCGTTTCGTCAACGGCGCTCCCAACTGGTTGGACGTCGGCTCGCCCGACATCGACAGCGCCATCTCCTTCTACGGCGGTCTCTTCGGCTGGGAGTTCCAGTCGGCGGGGCCCGAGGCCGGCGGGTACGGCTTCTTCCAACTGGACGGAAAGACCGTCGCGGGCGGCATGCCCCTGCCCGCGGAGCATGAGGCGTCGGCCTGGACGGTGTACTTCCAGAGCCCGGACGCGGAGGCCACGGCCAAGGCGGTGGAACAGGCGCACGGCGCGGTCCTGTTCCAGCCGATGGACGTGATGGGCGAGGGCCACATGGCGATCCTCCGGGACCCGGCGGGCGCGGCGTTCGGCATCTGGCAGCCGGGGCGGACCAAGGGGGTCGACGTGGCGGGCGACCCCGGTTCGCTGACCTGGGTCGAGTTGTACACGCCGGACATCGCCGCGGCGGCGGCGTTCTACTACGCCTCATTCGGTCTGGAGACCTCGGCCGCGCCCATGGCGGGCGTCGACTACACCTGCGTCAACCCGGCCGGCCTCGGCGAGGACGCGATGTTCGGCGGCATCGTCCCCCTCGACGTCGACCCGACCGGCGCGGCCTCGGGGGCGTACTGGCTGGCGTACTTCGAGGTCGACGACGTCGACGCCACGGTGGCCAAGGCCCTGGAGTCCGGCGGCAAGGTCGCCGTCCCGGCCACCACCATGGAGGGCGTCGGCCGCATGGCCCAACTCACCGACCCCCACGGCGCGCGCTTCGCCATCATCAAGAGCGAGCCGCCCCAGGGCTGACGACGCCGGGCCCGCGCGGGGCCACGATCCGCGACCCGCGCGGGGTGCCGGTCTCATGGGGACGTCGGTTGCACAGCGGCGCGACCCGGGCGCAGAAATGCCTCACGCGGAGGCGCGGCCCGCCCCGGGGTGAGCCCACCCCAGGTGCGACTCACGCAGGTTGCAGGGGTGCGCCTTGCCCGGGGGCAGCACCCGGGCCCCCGGCAGCTCAGAACCCCGCAGCACCGCGAGGTCGTCGCTCACGCGGAAGCCCGGTGGACCAGGGTCGTCGGCAGGATGACGCTGGACGGTGCGCCTCCGATGCCGTCGCGGGCACCCCGGCGGTCGAGTCCGCGCAGCAGCAGGCGGGCCATCAAGCGGCCCATCTCCTCTATGTCCTGACGGACCGTCGTGAGCGGTGGTTCGGTCTGTTCGGCGACCGGGAGCATGTCGTCGAAGCCGATCACCGCCACGTCCTCGGGCACCCGCAGCCCCTCCTCCCGCAGCACCTTCAGCGCGCCGTACGCGGTGAGGTCGTTCGCGGCGAACACCGCGTCCACGTCCGGGCACCGGTCGAGGAGTTCCCGCATCGCGCGCTCGCCACCGCCCGGCGTGAAGTCGCTCTCGACGATCAGCCGCGGATCGACGTCGACCATGACGTCCCGGAACCCGTCGAGCCGGTCGACCGCGGACGTCTGGTCGAGCGCGCCGGTGATGTGCGCGATCCGGGTGCGGCCGAGCCCGACGAGATGCCGTACGGCCTCGCGGGCGCCGCCCCGGTTGTCGCAGTCGACGTACACCGTGGGGCCGAAGGCGCGTGCCCCCTCGCTCCAGGAGGGCCGGCCGCCGAACACCGTGGGGACACCGGCCCGTTGGATCAGGCCGGGCAGCGGGTCGTCGAGGTGCAGGGAGAAGACGAGCGCGCCGTCCACATGGCCGCCGGCGAGATAGCGGCCGACGCGGGCGTGGTCGGCGCGGCCTTCGGTGAGGAGCAGCACGAGTTGGGAGTCGTGGGCGGTCAACTCCTTGCTGATGCCGCGGAGTTGCATGGCGAAGAAGGGGTCGGCGAAGACGCGGGTCTCCGGTTCGGCGATCACCACGGCGATGGCGTCGTGTCGCTTGGTGACCAGGCTCCGGGCGGCCTGGTTGGGCACGTACCCGAGCTCGTCCACGGCCTGCCTGACCCGTTCGACGAGTGATTCCCGCACCCCGTCCCCGCCGTTGACCACCCGGGACACGGTGGCCCGCGACACCCCCGCCCGCGCGGCCACGGCCTCCAGCGTGGGACGCGGTGCTGTCTCGGTCACGTGTGGACCCCTCCTCGATGATGCGGATCAGGATAGCCGCGGGCGAGGCAGACGGTGAGAGCGCTCCCAACCCGACGGGAACCCCTTGCTCATCCCAGCAGATTCACCCGCCGCCCGACCCCGTCCTCCTCCGCACGCCGGTACGCCAGCCAGGCGAGCGCCAGGTCCTGCCAGGGAAGGCCGACGGGGGCGTACACGGAACGGGTGGCGGCATCGGTGCGGCCCGGGTGGTCGCCGCGCAGTACGTCGCCGAGTGTCGTGTCGATGTCGTCCGGCGCCAACGCGCCCACGGAAGCGACCAGTTGACGGTCGTCGACGACGACGAGCGCCGCGTCGAGCAGATCCGCGGCGAGTTCCCGCTTGCCCGGTTCGTCGGCGCCGAGACTGGTGAGGTGCTGGCCCGCACGGGTGTCCGCGAGGGACAGCAGCGGGGTGCGGGACCAGGTCGCGAGGAGCACGATGTCGGCGGCCGAGGCGATCTCCGTCGCCGAGCCCAGCACCCGGCCGCCGTGCCGTACGGCGAAGTCGGTCGCCCGGTCGAAGTCCGTGTCGTGGACGAGGAGTTGACCGTACGGCCGCAGGACACCCAGCCCCCGCACCATCAACTCGGCCTGCGCGCCCGCACCGATCACGCCCACCACCGCGTCCTCGGCGGGCCCCGCGAGCACATGGGTGCCCAGCGCCGCCGCCAGTCCCGTACGCCAGGCGGTGATCGT
Organism: Streptomyces sp. MBT65; assembly: GCF_016612545.1. Lineage (GTDB taxonomy): Bacteria > Actinomycetota > Actinomycetes > Streptomycetales > Streptomycetaceae > Streptomyces. The sequence continues at coordinate 16,965 of NZ_JAENRY010000019.1, forward strand.
CGCCGAGTCCAGCAGGGCGAGCAACTCGCCGTCCACACCGCTGTACAGGCAGATGACACCCCGCAACGCGGGCCGCGCACCGGGGAACTTGGCGTTGACCTTCGCGGTGTAGGCCTCGATGCCGGGCAGCAGTCCGGGGATCAGGGCGGTGGCCGTACCGGGGAACGGCAGGTCGGTGCGCACCCGTTGGCCGGGGATCGCCGCCTCGGCTCCCACGGCGCGGAAGCCGTCGCGCAGCGCCGCGAGACAGGCCGAGGGTTCCAGGAGGTCACCGAGGTCGCTCCGGGTCAGGAGGCGCGTCATCCGTTCATGATCCGTCAGGGGCGGCGTCGGGGTCCTTCTTCGCGCGGCTCGGCTGCACCCTCTTCGGCTCCCCCGGCATCTTCGGGTACTCCGGCGGATACGGCAGATCGCCCAGCCCGTGGTCGTGTTCGTCGCGGCGGGCGAGTTCGAGCAGGGCCTCCAGGGAGAAGCGGTGGTCGTCCATGTCGGCGTGCACGTCGCCGAGTTCGGCGAACCGCGCCGGCATCGTCGCGAGGTCGAAGTCCCGGGGGTGCGCGACGGGGACCTCGTCCCAGCGCAGGGGCGCCGAGACGGGGGCGTGCGGGCGGGGCCGTACGGAATAGGCGGAGGCGATGGTGCGGTCGCGGGCGGTCTGGTTGTAGTCGACGAAGATGCGCTCGCCGCGCTCCTCCTTCCACCAGTTGATCGTCACCTGGTCGGGCATCCGGCGCGCCAGTTCACGGCCTACCGCGATGGCCGCACGGCGGACCTGGGTGAAGGTCCAGTTGGGTTCGATCGGCACGAAGACGTGCAGGCCGCGGCCGCCGGAGGTCTTGGGGAAGCCCTTCAGACCGCCGAACTCGTCGAGTACGGACCGGAGTTCATGGGCGGCGCGGACCGCGTCGTCGTAGTCGGTGCCGGGCTGCGGGTCGAGGTCGATGCGGAGTTCGTCGGGGCTGTCGACGTCGTCACGCCGTACCGGCCAGGGGTGGAAGGTGAGCGTGCCGTACTGGGCGGCCCACAGGACGGCGGCCTCCTCGGTGGGGCACATCTCGTCGGCGCTGCGTCCGCTGGGGAAGGTGATGTGGGCGGTCGGGATCCAGTCGGGCATGTTCTTCGGCGCCCGCTTCTGGAAGAAGTTCTCGCCCTCGACCCCGTCCGGATAGCGCTCCAGGGTGGTGGGGCGGTTCCGCAGGGCGCGCAGGATCCCGGGGCCGACCGCGATGTAGTACCGGGCGAGGTCCAGCTTGGTGAAGCCGCGCTCCGGGAAGAAGATCTTGCCGGGACTGGACAGCCGTACGGTCCGGCCGCCCGCCTCCAGTTCCACCGCTTCGCCCATGCGAGCCACCGTAGGCCTCCCGCGCACAGCTCGCACACCGGGCGGCGAGCGACGTACGGGCGCAGAATCGGAACCATGGATCTGCCGGTGATGCCGCCCGTGAAGCCCATGCTCGCCAAGTCGGTGGCGCGCATTCCGCCGGGCCTGCACTACGAGGCGAAGTGGGACGGCTTCCGGGCGATCGTGTTCCGTGACGGCGATGAGGTCGAGCTGGGCAGTCGTACCGGAAAGCCGCTGACCAGGTATTTTCCCGAACTGGTCGAGGCGCTGAAGGAGCGGGTGCCGCAGCGGTGCGTGCTGGACGGGGAGATCGTGATCGCCCGGGAGGGACGGCTCGACTTCGACGCGCTGACCGAGCGCATCCACCCGGCCGACTCACGGGTGCGGACGCTGGCCGAGCGGACGCCGGCCTCCTTCGTCGCCTTCGACCTGCTGGCGCTGGCCGACGAGTCGCTGCTGGACGTACCGCTCGGCGACCGGCGGGCGCTGCTCGCCCGGGCGCTGTCGGGTGCGACCGCGCCCGTGCATCTGGCGCCCGCGACCACCGACATCGAGGTCGCGCGGCGGTGGTTCGAGCAGTACGAGGGCGCCGGGCTCGACGGTGTCGTGGCGAAGCCGCTCGACCTGGGCTATCGCCAGGACGAGCGCGCCATGTTCAAGATCAAGCACGAGCGGACGGCGGATGTGGTCGTCGCCGGGTACCGGCTGCACAAGAGCGGGCCCGTCGTGGGGTCCCTCCTGCTCGGCCTGAACGACGATCACGGCACCCTCCAGCATGTGGGCGTGTCCGCCGCCTTCACCATGAAGCGGCGCGCCGAGCTGATCGAGGAACTGGCGCCGCTGCGCATGGACGACCCGACGGGGCATCCGTGGGCGGCCTGGGCGGAGGAGGCCGCGCAAGAGTCGGCCCGGCTGCCGGGCGCGCCGAGCCGCTGGTCGGGCAAGAAGGACCTGTCGTGGGTGCCGCTCAGACCGGAGCGGGTGGCCGAGGTGGCGTACGACCACATGGAGAACGGCGCGCGCTTCCGGCACACGGCGCGCTTCCGCCGCTGGCGCCCGGACCGCACGCCCGAGAGCTGCACCTACGCACAACTGGAGGAACCTGTCCGCTACGACCTCGCGGAGATTCTGGGCCCGCGGAACGCTGCGGACTGACCCTTCCGCAGGTCAGGGACCGAGCCCTTCCACATTTCCCCTGGTCCGATCGGCGCAATCAGCGCGCACAAACACAACCGAGCGGGTATGGCCATCAATGAACTTATAAGCGCACAATCGAAAATACAGACTTGGTGGCAACGGTGGGCATGGGACAGAGAACGCCTCGGCGGCGCGGTGCGAGAAGAGCGGCGCTGCTGGCCGCCACGATGACGGCCTCCCTGGCGGTGGGCTGCTCGGCCCATCACGGCCGGTCCGTCGACGACGGGCGCGGAAAGGTCCAGACCCCCACGCAGAGCCCGGCCCAGAGCCCGAGCGCCGACGGCACGGTCGCCCCCGCCGCCGGTCCGGTGCTCGCGGTGAAGATCGACAACGTCCCCGCGGCCCGCCCGCAGACGGGTCTGGACTCGGCGGACATCGTCTACGCCGAGCAGGTCGAGGGCGGGCTGAGCCGGCTGATGGCGGTCTTCGCCACCAAGCTCCCCCGGTCCGTCGGACCGGTGCGCAGCGCCCGCGTGTCCGACCTGGAACTGCTGCGCCAGTTCCACGAACCGACGCTCGCCTTCTCCGGGGCGCAGCACAAACTGCTGCCGCTGATCGCCAAGGCGCCCCTTCGTTCCGCGTCGCCGGACGAGGTGGCGAGCGCCTACTACCGGGGCGTCACCAAGTCCGCCCCGCACAACCTCTATCTGCACCCGGGCAAGCTGCTCTCCTCGGCGCCGGGCGCGGCGGCCCTGACGACCGGTTTCCGCTACGGCGCGGCCCCCGCGGGCGGCAAGCCCACCGCTTCCCGCACCGTGCGCTATCCGGCGGCCCGCTTCACCTTCACCTGGTCCGGGAGCAAGCACCGCTGGCTGGTCACCGAGGACGGCACGCCCACCGTGACGACCGACGGCAAGCGGGTGGCTCCGGCGACCGTCGTCGTGCAGTACGTGAAGATCCGCAGGTCCGTCTATCACGACGTCCTCGGCAACAACACGCCGTACACCGAGTCGGTCGGCTCCGGGAAGGCGGACGTCCTGCGGGACGGCCGTACCTTCAGCGTCGACTGGAAGCGGCAGAAGGCCACGGACGGAACGGAGTTCACCACCCCGGACGGTACGCCGGTGAACTTCGCGAAGGGCCAGGTCTGGGTGGTGTTCGCGAAGGCCTGACCGTCTGGTGCCCTTTCGCGGTTTCGCACGCTTGTGCCACTCTGTCGTCCTTGATCGGTGCGGCCGGGGCGGGGGAAGTCGTGGGCGGACGTGGGTGGTTCAGCGGCCGGAAGTGGTTCAAGCGGGGGGTCACTCACGCCGAGCAGGGACGGCTGACGGAGGCACGCGACGCGTACCTCCGCTCGGCCGAGTCGGGCAGCGTGAACGCCCAGTACAACCTCGCGCTCGTCTACGTCGATCTCGGCGACCGCGCCAACGCGATCCGGTGGTTCCGCCGGGCCGCCGCCGCGGGAGACGCCGGCGCCATGCACAGTCTCGCGCTCCAACTCGCCGACGGGGACCGGAAGGAGGCCGCCGAGGCGCTGCGCTGGTACGCCGAGGCGTCCTCGCGCGGCCACGCGCCGTCGCAGTTCAACCTGGGTCTCCACCACCGGGTTACGGGTGAACTCGCCCTCGCCGAGCGCTACTTCGAACAGGCCGCGCAGCACGGAGACGTCGACGCGGAGGTGTCCCTGGCCGGTCTGTGGCTCGGCCGGGGCCGTCGGCGGGAGGCCGAGGAACTGCTGCGCCGGGCAGCGGACAAGGACCATCCCGGGGCACTCGACTTCCTGGGCAAACTGGCCGCGGAGCAAGGTGACACCGAGCAGGCCGCCGGATTCTACGCCCGAGCCCACGCGGCGGGGTTCAGCGGTGCGGCGGTGAATCTGGCGCTCCTGCACAAGAAGCAGGAGCGCACGGCAGAGGCCGAGGAGTGGTTCCGCACAGCGGCCGACGCCGGGAACGCCGGCGGCATGTACGGCTTGGGTCAACTCCTTGACGGGCAGGACCGGACGGACGAGGCCCTCGTCTGGTTCCACAGGGCGGCCGACCTGGGGGACGCGCAGGCGCAGCACGCACTGCGGGTCATCGCCGCGCGCGAAGGGAAGTAGCTCCGGCTTCGCCCACCGCCTGGCCGAGGTGCGGACGGCCGAACGCCGTTTGGTGCGCGGCGACTTGGCGACGGCGCTGCAACTCGGCGCACGGGAGCCTCAGCCGCGCAGAGCGACGACTCTCGACGTGTGCGCGGGTCCCCTCCCTGCCGGGCCGGGACATGTCCACCGACCGCCGACCGGCGACACGCACCAGGCACACGCGCGCATCTCCGCGAGCCGACAGCACCGCACCGAGTACCTGCTGACCGAGGCGCGCCCTCCGACCCCGGCTACCGCTGGGCGGCGAGCGGCTCCCCGGGATTGCGGAGCCCCTCCGCCGCATCCGCGACCCGTCGGATGAGGTCGAAGAAGACGGTCTGTTCCTCGGAGGAGAGCGGGGCGAGGAAGAGCTGGTTCATCCGGGCCGTGCGCACGATCAGCTTGCGGTGGACGCGCATGCCGTCGTCGGTGAGGCGCAGCAGGAAACGACGGCCGTCCTGCGGATCGCGCACCTTGTCGAGCAGTCCGCGCCGGATCAGCCGGCTGATCACCTCGGCGATGGTCGACCGGTCCAGGCCCACCCGCTCCCCCGCCGTGCGCTGGTCGAGCCCGGGCTCGTCGACGAGCGCGTTGAGCACCGCGAACTGCGGCGAGGTGATCTCCTCGGAGACCATCGTGTTCCACAGCAGATAGTGCGCCTGCTGCAGTCGCCGGGCGAGGTGCCCGGGGTGGGTGGTGAGGTCCACCGCGGCCATGTGCCCTCCCGAAGTCATATTCATCCGTGCACTGAACGATACCGGGAGGCCCTACGTATGCGTCCAGCCCCATGCAGGGAGCTGAACTGGCACTTCCCCCGGGTCTTGACGACGAGCCCCCGCAGTGGCAGCGTGAAGGAAACTTCACCGAAATGCTCAGTGCCCTGACCAATTGCCGGCCACATGCCGACCGGGCGCTCGAACGGGACGGAGCTTCACGGATGGACAAGGTGGTCGCCACGGCCGACGAGGCCGTGGCCGATGTGCCGGACGGAGCAACCCTCGCGGTCGGCGGCTTCGGACTGAGCGGTGTACCGAACGTGCTGATCCAGGCCCTCTACGAGCGCGGTGTCGGCGCGCTGGGCGTGGTCTCCAACAACTGCGGGGCGATGGAGTCCGGTCTCGCCGTCCTCCTCTCCGCCGGTCGGATCGCCCGGGTGACGGGCTCCTACATCGGCGCGAACAAGGAGTTCGCCCGCCAGTACCTCGCCGGAGAACTGGAGGTCGAGCTGATCCCCCAGGGCACCCTCGCGGAGCGCCTGCGCGCGGGCGGGGCGGGCATCCCCGCCTTCTACACCCCGGCCGGGGTGGGCACGCAGGTCGCCGAGGGCGGACTGCCCTGGCGGTACGACGGCTCCGGCGGGGTCTCGCTCGCCTCGCCGCCGAAGGAGGTGCGGGAGTTCGACGGCACCGAGTACGTCCTGGAGCGTGGCATCCGCACCGACTTCGCCCTGGTCCGCGCCGCGAAGGGCGACCGGCACGGCAACCTCGTCTTCAACAAGTCCACGCGGAACTTCAACCCGCTCGCGGCGATGGCAGGCAAGGTCACGATCGCCGAGGTCGAGGAACTCGTCGAGCCCGGCGAGATCGACCCGGACGCGGTGCACCTGCCCGGGATCTTCGTGCAGCGGGTGGTGGCCCTCACCCCCGAGCAGGCCGCCGACAAGCGGATCGAGCAGCGAACGGTGACGGTGAGCGGCTGATGGCCTGGACACGTGAGCAGATGGCGGCCCGCGCGGCCCGCGAACTCGCAGACGGTCAGTACGTCAATCTCGGCATCGGTCTGCCGACCCTGATCCCCAACTACCTCCCGCCGGGCGTCGAGGTGATCCTGGAGTCCGAGAACGGCATCCTGGGCACCGGGCCCTATCCGACCGAGGACCAGGTCGACCCGGATCTGATCAACGCCGGCAAGGAGACCGTGACGGTCCTGCCGGGGGCGTCCTTCTTCGACTCGGCGCTCTCCTTCGGGATGATCCGGGGCGGTCACATCGACGTCGCCGTCCTGGGCGCGATGCAGGTGTCGGCGGGCGGTGACCTCGCGAACTGGGCGATTCCCGGAAAGATGATCACCGGGATCGGCGGGGCGATGGACCTCGTGCACGGCGCCCGCACGGTCATCGTGGTCATGACCCACACCGCCAAGGACGGCTCGCCGAAGATCCTCACGGAGTGCGCACTGCCGCTCACCGGCAGAGCATGTGTGAACCGAGTCATCACCGATCTCGGCGTGATCGACGTGTCACCCGAAGGTCTGGTGTTGACCGAGACCGCACCCGGTGTGGGCGTCGAGGAGATCGTCGCCAAGACCGACGCGAAACTCATCATCACGGAAGGCCTGCTGTGAACCCGGTTTACATCGTCGACGCCGTCCGCACCCCCATCGGCAGATACAGCGGAGGGCTCGCGTCCGTCCGCCCCGACGACCTCGCCGCCCATGCCCTCCGTGAACTCCTCGCCCGCACCCCGGACCTGGACCCCGCCCGCATCGAGGACGTCTACTTCGGCAACGCCAACGGCGCCGGCGAGGAGAACCGCAACGTCGGCCGCATGGCCGCCCTCCTCGCCGGCCTGCCCACCTCCGTGCCGGGCGTGACCGTCAACCGGCTGTGCGCCTCCGGCCTCGAGGCGGTCATCCAGGCGGCCCGCGCCATCGCGGTCGGGGACGCCTCCATCGCCGTGGCCGGCGGTGTGGAGTCGATGACCCGCGCACCGTACGTCCTGCCCAAGTCGGACCGGCCCTTCCCCGCCGGGCACACCGAGCTGTACTCGACCACGCTCGGCTGGCGCATGACCAACCCGGCCATGAACCCGGAGTGGACCATCCCGCTCGGCGAGAGCGCCGAGCTGATCGCGGACAAGCACAAGATCGGCCGCGAACAGCAGGACGAGTTCGCACTCGCCAGCCACCACAAGGCGGCGAAGGCACAGGCCGCGGGCCTCTTCGACGGCGAGATCGCCCCCGTGCCGATCCCGCAGCGCAAGGGCGACCCGGTCGTCTTCGCCGCCGACGAGTCCGTACGACCGGACGCGTCCCTCGCCGCCATGGCCAGGCTGAAGCCGTCCTTCCGCCCAGAGAACGGCACGGTGACGGCGGGCAACGCCTCACCGCTCAACGACGGTGCCGCCGCACTCCTCCTGGTCGACGAGGAAGGGCTCAAGGCCACCGGCCGCCAGCCGCTCGCCCGCATCTCCGCCACTGGCGTGAACGCGCTCGACCCGCAGTACTTCGGACTCGCCCCCGTCGAAGCGGTCAACCGCGCACTCGCCAAGGCGGGCAAGGCATTTGACGACCTGTCAGTCCTCGAACTGAACGAGGCCTTCGCCGCCCAGGTGCTCGGATGCGTCGCCGAATGGCCCGAGTTCGACCCGGCGATCCTCAACCCGCAGGGCGGCGCCATCGCCCTCGGTCACCCGCTCGGCGCCTCCGGTGCCCGGCTCGCCGGTACCGTCGCCCACCAACTCGCCCGCAAGGGAACAGGAGTCGGTGTCGCGACCCTCTGCATCGGCGTGGGCCAGGGCCTCGCCCTCGTCCTCGAACGGTAGGAACCCCCATGACACTCACCCAGCACGACATCGACCTCGAGATAGCGGCCGAGCACGCGACGTACGAGAAGCGGGTCGCGGACGGCGCCCCGGTCGAGCACCACCCGCGCCGCGACTACGCCCCGTACCGCTCCTCGCTGCTGCGCCACCCGAAACAGCCGCCGGTCACGATCGACGTGTCGAAGGACCCGGAGCTGGTGGAGCTGGCCTCCCCCGCGTTCGGCGAGCGGGACATCACCGAGATCGACAACGACCTCACCCGGCAGCACAACGGCGAGCCGATCGGTGAGCGGATCACCGTCTCCGGGCGGCTGCTGGACCGCGACGGGCGGCCCGTCCGGGGCCAGTTGGTGGAGATCTGGCAGGCGAACTCGGCCGGCCGCTACGCGCACCAGCGCGAGCAGCACGACGCCCCGCTGGACCCCAACTTCACCGGTGTGGGGCGGACGTTGACCGACGACGAGGGCACCTACCGCTTCACCACGATCCAGCCGGGCCCCTACCCCTGGCGCAATCACGTCAACGCCTGGCGCCCGGCGCACATCCACTTCTCGATGTTCGGCACGGCGTTCACCCAACGGCTCGTGACGCAGATGTACTTCCCCAGCGACCCGCTCTTCCCCTACGACCCGATCATCCAGTCGGTGACGGACGACGCGGCCCGCCAGCGCCTCGTCGCGACGTACGACCACAGCCTGTCGGTGCCCGAGTTCTCGATGGGCTACCACTGGGACATCGTGCTCGACGGCCCGCACGCCACCTGGATCGAAGAAGGACGCTGACCCGCCATGACGAAGATCGACACGAGCCGCCCGGAGTCCGTGCTGCCGACCCCCTCGCACACGGTCGGGCCCTTCTACGGCTACGCGCTGCCGTTCCCGGGCGGCGGTGACATCGCGCCGGTCGGGCATCCGGACACGATCACCGTCCAGGGATACGTGTACGACGGCGAGGGCAATCCGCTGCCGGACGCCTTCGTGGAGCTGTGGGGGCCCGACCCCGAGGGCAACGTCTCCACGACCGACGGTTCGATCCGGCGCGACCCGGCGAGCGGCGGCTATCTCGGCCGCAACGGCGTGGAGTTCACCGGCTGGGGCCGCATCCAGACCGACGCCAACGGCCACTGGTACGCACGGACCCTGCGGCCGGGTGCGCGCGGACAGAGCGCCCCGTACCTGAGCGCCTGCGTCTTCGCGCGCGGACTCCTGGTGCACCTCTTCACCCGGATCTACCTCCCGGGCGACGAGGCCGCGCTCGCCGCCGACCCGCTGCTGTCCGGGCTGGACCCGGCGCGGCGCGACACACTGATCGCGCAGGACGACGGCAGGGGCACCTACCGTTTCGACATCCGCCTTCAGGGCGAAGGCGAAACGGTCTTCCTGGAGTTCCAGTGACTTCTTCCGACCCGTCGGACACCGGCCTGCTCGCCCCCGGGTGGGCCGGCTCCCCCGCCGCCTCCGCGACGAGCGACACCGCGTATCTGCGGGCCCTGCTCGACGCGGAGGCCGCGCTCACCCGCTCCCAGGCGGCCCTGGGGCTCGCGCCCGCCGAGGCGGCGACGGCGGTGACGGCGGCGGCCGACGTGGACGGCTTCGACGTACGGTCCCTCGCGGAGCGCGCCCGTGGCGGCGGGAACCCGGTGATCCCGCTGGTCGCGGATCTGACGAAGGCGGTCGGCGGGGAGTACGGCCCGTACGTCCACCGGGGCGCGACCAGCCAGGACATCATGGACACGGCGACGATGCTGGTCGCCGCCCGCACCCTGGATCTGGTCCTGGCCGACCTCACGCGCACGGAGCAGGCGCTGGCCCGGCTGGCCGCCGCCCACCGCGACACCGCGCTGCCGGGCCGCACGCTCACCCAGCACGCCGTACCGACGACCTTCGGGCTGAAGGCCGCCGGGTGGCGGTCGCTGGTGCTCGACGCGCGGGACCGGGTGCGGGTCGTGCGGGGCGGGCTGCCCGTTCAACTCGGCGGCGCGGCAGGCACGTTGGCTGCCTTCACCGCGTACGGCGCCGAGGACGCGCTCGCGCTGCCCGACTCGTACGCCCGTGAACTCGGCCTGGCGGCGCCGCTGTTGCCCTGGCACACGCTGCGGACGCCGATCGCCGATCTCGCCGGGTGCCTGGCCTTCGCGGCGGGGGCGCTGGGCAAGTTCGCCGCCGATGTGCTCGTGCTGTGCCGTACGGAGATCGCCGAGGTCTCGGAGAGCAGCGGCGGGGGTTCCTCGGCCATGCCGCACAAGGCGAATCCCGTACGGTCCACGCTGATCGCCGCCGCCGTGCGCCGGGCACCGCAGCTCGCGGCCGTCCTCTACGGCTCGCTGGTCGCCGAGGACGAGCGGCCGGCCGGGGCGTGGCACGCCGAGTGGGAGCCGCTGCGCGAGTTGCTGCGGCTGGTCGGCGGCGCGGCGCGCGATGCCGCCGAACTGGCCGAGGGGCTGCGGGTGCACCCGGACGTGATGCGTGAACACCTGGATCTCACCCATGGGTTGATCGTCTCCGAGCGGCTGTCCGCTGAACTGGCGCCGCTGCTCGGGCGGGCCCGGGCGAAGGAGCTGCTCACGGAGGTCGCCCGGCGGGCGTACACCGAAGGTCGTCCGCTGGCCGAACTGCTTTCCGGGGAAACGGAGTTGAAGGACCTCGATCTCTCCGCCCTCACCGACCCCGCCCGCTACACGGGTTCCGCCGGAGCCCTCACCGACCGTGCGCTGGAGCGACGTTGACCGAGAAACTCCTCACCTTCCGTGCCGAGGGGCCCACTTCCGCTCCCCCGCTGCTGCTCGGGCCCTCGTTGGGCACGTCGTACGCCCTGTGGGACAGGGTCGCGCCCGAACTGTCCGTCACCCACCGGGTGATCCGCTGGGACCTGCCCGGGCACGGTGGTTCGGCGCCGGAGCTGATCGGTCCCGGGGCGAGTGTCGGGGACCTCGCGGGTCTGGTGCTCGCGCTCGCCGACTCGCTCGGGATCGGGCAATTCGCCTACGCGGGTGTGTCGTTGGGGGGTGCGGTCGGTCTGCATCTCGCGGTGCACCACCCCGAGCGGGTCGCCTCGCTCGCCGTCATCTGTTCCTCGGCGCACTTCAACGGGGCCAAGGCGTGGGAGGAACGGGCCGCGCGGGTGCGGAGCGAGGGGGTGGGGTGGCTGGTGGAGAGCGCCGACTCCCGTTGGTTCACACCCGGGTTCACCGTGCCGGAGCTGGTGGCCGACCAGGGGGCCGCCGACCCGGCCGCGTATGCCGCCTGCTGTGACGCGCTGGCCGCGTTCGACCTGCGGTCGCGGCTCTCCGAGATCAGCGCGCGGACGCTGGTGATCGCCGGGCGCGAGGACCCGGCGACGCCGCCGGCGCATCTGCGGGAGATCGCCGACGCGGTGGCGGGCTCGGCCCTGGTCGAGATTCCGGGGGCGTCGCATCTGGCGCCGGCGCAGTGTCCTTCGGCCGTTCTCAGCGCGCTGCGGGCGCATCTCGGTGGGGGTGCGCGGCTGGGGATGGCCGTGCGGCGGGAGGTGCTCGGTGACGCCCACGTGGACGGAGCGCAGGCTCGGCAGACGCCGTTCACGGCCCGCTTCCAGGACTTCATCTCCCGGTACGCGTGGGGGGAGATCTGGACCGACCCCACGTTGTCGCGGCGCGAGCGGAGCATGGTCACGCTGACGGCGTTGGTCGCGGGTGGCCATTCCGACGAACTGGCGATGCATGTGCGGGCGGCCCGACGCAATGGGCTCACGCCGGAGGAGATCGGGGCGGTGTTGATGCAGAGCGCGGTGTATTGCGGGGTGCCTGCGGCGAACTCGGCGTTTGCCGTGGCTCAGCGGGTGTTGGAGGAAGAGGGCGACTGAGGGGGTGGGGGGCCTGTTGTGTGTCAACTGCGGGTGTGTCGTGGCTGGCCGCGGCCGAACGACAACTCACCGCAGCCCCCTCCCCGTCTCCAACACCTCCCGCGCCTGGGTCACCAGTCCGTCCGCCCCGCAGGAACGCGCGAGCGTCAGGCCCCTGTTGATCTCCGCCACCGACCGCGCCGCGATGCCGTACTCGACCCGCGCCGCCGCATGCTCGTACTGGCAGGGCGAGGACTCCAGGTAAGCGACCGCCTGTGCGGCGAGCCGTACCGCGCGCTGGCCCGTTTCGAGGGCCGCGGCGCAGCGGAGGGCCTCGCCGATCGCCGTGTCCGTGCCGAAGTGTTCGGCCTGGCGGCGGGCGTCGGTGGCGAGTTGGGCCGCGCGGGTCGGGTCCTCGACGGCGAGGGCGCGGGCGAGGTCCACGGCCCAGGGGACCAGGACCGGGTTGTGGTGGCCGCGTACGGTCGCCGCCTTCGCGGCCTGTTCCAGCTCGTTGATGCCGTCCTTCGTGCGGCCGACGGCGAGCAGGAGCCGGCCGCGCACACAGCGCGGGTCGGGCAGCACGATGGTGGACGGGTACGGGGGTGTGAAGCCGTACTGTTCCGCCGTCTCCCAGGCCTCCTCGACATGCCCGCGGGCGAGCAGCGTGTCGACCAGGTTGCAGGTCGCCGACCAGTACAGCGGCAGTCCGCGGCCGACGCGCTCGGCGAGACGCAGGGACTCGCGCAGCGAGATCTCGGCCTCGCGGAGACGGCCGCGCCGACGGTGGCCGAGGCCCACGTAGGCGTGCGCCAGGGAGAGGTGGCCGCCGCTCCAGCCGGCGGACACGTAGGCGCGCAGGGCTTCGTTGTAGAGGCTCTCCGCGCGATCCAGGCGGTCCGTGTAGGCGTACGCGCTGGCCAGCATCATGAGGATCTCCAGGCCCCACTCGGTGTCGGTCCAGCCGAGTCCGGGGGCGAGCCGTCCGTTGACGAGGGCGCGGTCGCAGACCTCGACGACCTCCTCGGCGTTCTCCCCGTGGGTCATGGCGTCGAAGCCGCGCAGGATCAGCAGGGCCCGCTCGGAGTTGTCCCGGCCGGTGCAGGTGCCGGCGAGTGCGGCGAGCCGCTCGGAGCGTCCCGGGGAGGTGCCCTCGCCCGCGTGGATGCCCTCCCACATGAACTGCACGGCCTGGAGCCGCATCCGGGCGGCGCCCGGTTCGTACCGCGCGGCCTCCGCCTCCACCGTGCGGACGGCTTCCTCCAGTTGGTCGTTGTGGGTCAGCGCCTGGGACAGCCGGAAGACGGCGTCCACGCGTGCGTGGCCGTCGAGGCCGGGCATGCCGAGGGCGGTCTGGAGGTGGCCGATAGTGGTGGCGGGCGCGGTGAGGAGGGTGGCGCAGCCCAGTTCGTAGAGCACGTGCGCGTGGGTCTCGGTGAGCGGCGGCTCCAGGAGGGCGCGCTCCAGACAGCGGCGGGCGGCGTCGGGGGCGCCGATGGAGAGGTGTTCGCGGGCGGCCTCGCGGAGTTGCTCGACGAGTTCCTGGTCGTCGTCCGGGTGCACCTTGAGGAGGTGCCGTGAGGCGGCGGCCGCGCCGTACCCGTTGTCGGTGACGACCTGGGCGGCGATGCCGTGCATGGCCGTGCACACACCGCCCGGGATGGAGTCGTAGACATCACTGGCGATCAGCGGGTGGACGAACTCCAGCTCGCCCGCGCCGGCCTGGGAGGCGGCGGGGTCGGGCGCGGTGAGGATGCGGTCGGCGCGGAGCAACTCGGCGCAGCGGACCGCCTCCTCGCGGCTCATGGTGGCGAGCTTGGCGACCAGGTCCACGGAGATGCCGGTGCCGAGGATCGCGGCGGCCCAGGCGAACCGGGTGGCCTCGAAGCCCAGGTCGTCCAGGCGGGCGAGCAGTCCGCCGCCGCGCGCGGAGCGGTTGAGCTCGCGCAGTTCGGCGGCCGAGTCCTCGACGGGGGCGAGGCCGCTGTCCTTCACCTTGGCGAGGAGTTCGACGGTCTCGTACGGGTTGCCGTCGGTGACCGCCCACACCTCGCGGCAGAACGCGCCGTCGGCGTGCGGGCCGAGGGTGGCGCGGGTGAGCCCCGCGGTGGCCTTCGGGGTGAGGGATTCCAGGACCGTGGGCGGCGGGCCCGCGGCGGCGGCGATCGCGTCCAGGTAGCGGGCGCTCTCCCCGCTGACCTCGCCGGGCCTGCGGGCGACCACGACCAGCACGGACAGGTCGTCGAGGCGCTCGGCGAACGCGGCGAGCCAGCGCAGGGTCTCCTGGTCGGCCCAGTGGGCGTCGTCGATCAGCAGGACCAGCGGCCAGTCGCGTTTGGCGAGCCGGCGCACCGCGGCGACCAGGCCGTCGCACACGCCCTGCGGGTCGGCCTGCCGCTCGCCAGGTTCGGTGACGCCGAGGGCGGGGCCCGCGATGTCGTACCAGTCGCCGAGGTACTCCCGGATCTCCTCCGGCATCAGCGAGAGGAGCGCGGGTTGCAGCAACTGCCGTACGACGTTGAAGGGGACGGACTTGAGGGTCTCGCCGCCGCGGGCGTGCCAGACCACGCACTTGCGTGCCTCGGCGATACGGCGGGTCTCGGCCAGCAGCGCGGTCTTTCCGAACCCCGCCTCGGCCCGGATCATCAGCAGGCTGCCCGAGGACGACTCGTCGGCGCGCAGCGCGTCGATCGCCTCCGCGACGCCCTCGACCGCCTTCTCGCGCTCCCACAGGGAGGCCGATCCGGCTCCCGGAGGCCGTTCCTCCGTCATCCCGAAACCTCCCCAGTAGCCCGAACGACGTACAGCCCTTGAGCGTAGCCGTCCGGATGCCGAAGTGGAGGCCGGTCCGGGCAGCTGTTGCCGCAACGGGTGACGGCGGTCTTTCCGCAGGACTCACGCAGGTGACGAACGGTCAAGAGGCGCTGAAATGAAGGTGTTTTCCGATCAATCCCGACCCGTCTCGAACAGGCCTGCGGTACGGGCGCTGGTCGCCGGGTCGGTGGGCAATTTCATCGAGTGGTACGAGTTCGGTGTCTACGGCTCCTTCTCGACGGTGATCGCGGCGGAGTTCTTCACCCCGGAGGGCACCGGCGCGGCCGAGGGGCTGGTGCGGACGTACGCCTCCTTCGCGCTGGCGTTCTTCTTCCGGCCGGTCGGCGCCGCCGTGTTCGGCCGGCTCGGCGACCGGGTGGGGCGGCGCCCGGTGCTGATCCTGGTGATCGCGCTGATGACCGGTGCGACGACACTGATCGGTGTGCTGCCGACGTACGCGACGGTCGGTGCCCTCGCGCCCTGGCTGCTCACGTTTCTGAGGGTCCTTCAGGGGCTGTCCGCGGGTGGGGAGTTCGGCGGTGCGGTGGCTCTGATGACGGAGTTCGCGCCGCCGGGACGGCGTGGGCTGTACGGGGCGTGGCAGTCGTTCACCGTGGCGCTGGGACTGTTGGGCGGGGCGGGGATCGCGGCGCTGCTCGCGACCGTGCTCGACGCCGGTCAACTGGCGCACTGGGGCTGGCGGTTGGCGTTCCTGCTGACGCTGCCGGCAGGGCTCGGCGCGCTGTGGCTCCGGCTGCGGCTGGAGGAGACACCGTCGTTCCGGAACGGGACGGTGAGCGGGGCGGTACGGGAGGTGCCGCCCGCGCGGGAGGTCCGGGCGGCGATCGCGCTGGGTGTCGGGCGGGTGATGGGGTGGTCGGCGGCCGGCTACACCTTCCTGGTGGTGCTGCCGTCGTACCTGCAGAGCACGCTCGACGCGAGCTTCCAACAGGCGCTGCTGGCCACGGTGTTGGCCACCGTCGGGTTCGCGGCCACCATCCTTCCGGCGGGGCTGCTGAGCGACCGGGTGGGGCGCCGCCCGGTGATGCTGACGGGCGCGCTGCTGGTCGTGGCCCTGTCCGTGCCCTTGCTCAACCTCCTTCAGGACGACGGGACTTCGACCGCGGTGAAGGGTGCGTGGGTGTTCGGGGCGGGTGCCGTGGTGGGGCTGATGGCGGGGCCCGGCCCGGCGATGCTCGCGGAGATGTTCCCGACGAGCGTCCGCCACACCGGTCTGGGACTCGCCTACGCCCTGTCCAATGCCGTGTTCTCGGGGTGCGCCGGGCTCATCATCACCGAGAGCGTCGAGCGGACCGGGAACGTGGACATTCCGGCGTACTACGCGGCGGCGGCCTGCGCGGTGAGCGCGCTCGCGCTCGTCAAGAGCCGTACAGGAAAGGGGAGTTGGTCGGATGCTGGTGATCGGGCTGATGTCCGGGACGTCGTACGACGCGATCGACGCGGCGGCGGCCGGGCTGAGCCTCGTCGGTGACAGTGTCGTACTGGAACCGCTCGGGATGCTGAGCACGCCGTACGACGAGGAGCTGCGGGAGGCGCTCGCGGCGGCGCTGCCGCCGGCCGCCACCACGCTGGCCGAGGTGTGCCGGCTGGACACCCTGATCGGGCAGGCCTTCGCCGCGGCGGCCGTCCGGGCGAACGACGAACTGTGCGGCGGGCGGGCCGAGTTGGTGGCCTCGCACGGGCAGACCGTCTATCACTGGGTGGAGGGCGGCGCGGTGCGCGGCACGCTGCAACTGGGGCAGCCGGCCTGGATCGCGGAGGCGACCGGGCTGCCGGTGGTCGCCGACTTCCGGCCACGTGACATCGCCGCCGGGGGCCAGGGCGCGCCGCTGGTGAGCCTGGTCGACCTGCTGTGGCTGCGCGGCCGTCCGGGCACACCGGTCGCGCTCAACCTCGGCGGGATCGCCAACCTCACCGCCCCCGACGGCACGGCCTTCGACACCGGACCGGCGTGCGCGCTGATCGACGCGGCGGCGCGGGGCTTCAGCGGCGGGCGGCTCGACCACGACGCGGAGGGCGCCCTCGCGGCCCGCGGAACCGTCCATGAGCCGTTGCTGGAACGGCTGTTGAGCGAGCCGTACTACGCGCTGCCCGCCCCGAAGACGACCGGCAAGGAACTGTTCCACCTCGGATATCTCCAGGACGCGCTGGCCGGCCTGGGCACCCTCCCCGCCGAGGACGTCATCGCGACCCTCACCCTGCTCACGGCCCGCACGGTCGCGAACGCGCTCCGGCCGCTGGCTCCCACCGAGGTCATCGCCTCGGGCGGCGGCACCCGCAACCCGGTCCTGATGACCCTGCTCGCCACGGAACTCCCGGGCGTCCCCGTCCGCACCTCCGACGACCTGGGCCTCCCGTCCCCCGCGAAGGAGGCCTACGCCTTCGCCGTCCTCGGCTTCCTCACGGCCCACGGCCTCCCGGGCACGATCCCGACCAGCACCGGCGCCCGGCATCCGAGCGTGCTCGGGTCCATGACACCGGGGCCTCCGACGGTCGAACGGGGGCCTGTGCGGCTGGTGTTGGGGTGACGGAGAACAGCCCGCCGTCGTACCGGCGCACCCCCGCCGACGCGCCCGTACCGCCCCGTCCCCCCGATCCGGGCCGGATCCTCTCATCCCGCTTTCACCGACGCCTCATACGGTAGGGGCATGACGCAGGTGACTCCCCCCGGGTGGTACCCCGATCCCGGGCAGACGAATGACGGTCCCGCCGCCGAGCGCTGGTGGGACGGCAAGGCATGGACGGACCGGACCCGGCCCGCGGGGTCGGGGGCCGAGTGGGGTCCCCCGACCGAGCCGCCGTACGCCGGGGCGTATCCGGCGTATCCCGCCGTGCCCCCGGCCGCGCCGCGCCG
The DNA here is from genome assembly GCF_016612545.1 of Streptomyces sp. MBT65. Taxonomy (GTDB): domain Bacteria; phylum Actinomycetota; class Actinomycetes; order Streptomycetales; family Streptomycetaceae; genus Streptomyces. Next base: position 34,616 of record NZ_JAENRY010000019.1, read on the forward strand.
CAATCTGCGCACGGGCATAGCCGTGGCGGTGGCCGTGGCGGTGCTCACCGCGATCGGTGTCGGTGCGTACGCGCTGTCCGACAACGGCAGCGGGAACGGCACCCAGGCCGGCAACCAGCAGGCGCCGAACGGCCAGGGCGGCTTCGGCGGCCAGGGCGGTCCCGAGGGACAGGGCGGCACGGGCGGGTCCGGTGGTACCGGCGGTCAGAGCGATCCCTTCGGCGGCTCCGGCGGTACGGGCGGTGCGACCCCCGCACCCAGCGAGTCCGCGCAGCCGAAGGTCGAGGCCGGCGGCGCCGTGACCGACTCCCTCGACGGCATCAGCCTCCCCGTGCCGTCCGACTGGTACGGCCAGGTCATCCAGATCGGCGCGCAGGTCACGTCGAACACCTCGTACAAGTGCCCCGGCAACACCTCCCAGACCTGCACCAACGGCGGCGCGTACTCCGCGCCCGCGGTGGTGCTGGGCACGAAGGGCAGCACGGCCGAGGCGGTCGCGAAGGCGGACATCGCCGCCAATGCGAAGGAGTCCTACGGCGGTACGTCGTACGGCAGCATCACCTCGCACGAGGTGCTGGCCTCCAAGGCCGTGACCGTGGCCGGGCAGAAGGGCTATCTGGTCCGCTGGAAGGCGGTCACCAGCAAGGGCGCCGACGGCTATGTCGAGTCGCTCGCGTTCCCCTCGCCCGCGAGCAGCGGCCAGATCGTCGTGGTCCGCTTCGGTGTCGACGTCGGCCAGAAGCAGTCCGTCATCGACGAGATCACCTCGGGCATCAAGGTGTCCACGGGCAGCGGCGACGGCCAGAAGATCTGATCCCGCCCCCGCACACCGGTCGGCCGGGTGTGGCGCCTCTCCGCTCAAGAGGAACCCCACCCGGCCGGGGGGTGCGCGCCGCCCCCGTCCCCACGGTGCGGCGCGATCAGGTCACCGTCCGGTCATCCCATGGACGGCGGCCTGAGTTCTAGGTGAGACCGAGTGCCGGCAGCACCGCGGCCTCCACGAATCTGACGAGGTAGTCGGGGTCGGCGTAACAGCCCTCCAGGACCGGACGGGCCCGCAGGACGCCGAAGATCTGGGCCGGGACGTACGGCAGCGCCGGATGGTCGGCCGGGACCTCGCCGCGTTCCACACCACGGCGCAGGATGTCCTCCAGCGCGGCGATCTCGGGGTGCACGAGCGCCTCACGGACCGCCTGGGCGAGCTCGCTGTCCTGGATGACGGCGTGGCCGAGCGCCGAGACGAGTTTCGTGTCCTTCGCCGACCACGCGCCCGCCGCCCGCGCGGCCTGGCGCAGGTCCTCCGCGAGGGATCCCGTGTCGATGCCGGTGAAGTGCACCCGGCGGTTGGCGCGCAGCGCGGCGGCGACGAACTGGGGCTTGGTCCCCCACTGCCGGTACAGCGTGGACTTGCTGCACCGCGTGCTGCTGGCCACGCCCTCCATGCTGACGGAGTCGTAGCCGCATTCTCTGATCTGTTCGAGCACGGCGTCGAAGAACTCCCGCTCACGCTCCGGCGTGATCTTGGAGCGGCGCGAGGCGGCGACCGTGTCCGGTGCGTCCTCAGCCTGCGACGTCATGGCTCTTCTCCTCGCTCGGCCCGCGGACTCGGGGTCCGCTCTCCCGTGTGTCTCGTTTCGCTATCGATACGCCAGTGTACCGGTACTCCGCCGTATCGGTACCCGCACGTATCGGTACACTGGCGTATCGGAACGAACTCGTACCGATGAGTTCGGTCCGCCGGAAGGGTCACAAGCCCTGCCAGCACCACCACACGCACCACCGTCAGCGAAGGGGCCGGGGGATGAATGCCCGCACCGAGCCTGCAGAGCCGGAGACCAGCGCGATAGCGCGGCCTCCGCTCGTCCGTGAGCTCCTGCTCGTCGCAGGACTCTTCCTCGTCTACAAGTTCGGCCGCCAACTGGCGACGGGCCATACCGGTGAGGCCCTGCACAACGCCCGCCACGTATGGGACCTGGAGCGGACCCTGCGCCTCCCGAACGAGGGCTCGGTGCAGTCGGTGCTGCTGCACAGCGACACCCTCGTGCACCTCGCGAACACCTTCTACGCGACCGTCCACTTCCCGGCCACCGTGGCCTTCCTGGTCTGGCTGTACCTGCGGCGCCCCGCGCACTACGTCTGGGCCCGCCGGGTCCTGGCGACGGTCACCTCGGCCGCCCTCGTCCTGCCCTTCGTGTTCCCGCTCGCGCCCCCGCGCATGCTGGCCGCGACGGGCCTGGTCGACACCGCCAAGGTCTACGGTCCCTCGGTCTACGGCCCGCCGACCAGCGACCACCTCTCGAACCAGTTCGCGGCGATGCCCTCGCTGCACTTCGGCTGGGCGCTGATGGTGGCGATCGGCCTGATCGTGGCGACCCGCTCGCGCTGGCGCTGGCTGTGGCTGCTGCACCCGCTGGTCACGCTGACGGTGATCGTGGGCACGGCGAACCACTACTGGCTCGACGCGATCGTGGCCGCCGCGATGCTCGGCATCGCCCTCGCGCTGATCCACCCGCCGCACCGCACGGCGAGCACGGCGGGCCGCGGTCAGCCGGAACTCGCCCCCGAGAAGCAGCCGGTGCTCGTCGGAGCCGGCCGATGAACGCCACGCTCGTCGCCGTCGTCCTGTCCCTCTTCTCCGCCGTCGCCTACGCGGCCGCCGCCGTGGCCCAGGAACGGCTCGCCTCCCGCAACTCCGACGCGGGCACGCTGCGGCTGCTCGCCACCGGCGCCTGGTGGGGGACGGTCGTGCTCAACGCGGGCGCCGCGCTGCTGCACGTCGTGGCCCTCAAGTACGGTCCGCTGACCGTCGTACAGCCGCTGGGCGCGCTCACGCTCGTCGCCGCCGTCCCGATGGGCGCGCGGGTGGCCGGGCGCCGGGTCAGCGCGGTCGAGTGGCGGGGCACCGCGCTCACCCTGCTCGGCCTGTCGGCCCTACTGGTCACGGCGTCCGGCCCCCAGCCCGACCAAGTCCTCACCGTTCCCCAGGCGTTGGCGGTCGCGGGAGCGACCTCGGCGCTGATCGGCCTCCTCGCACGACGCGGCGCGAAGCCGGGTCTACGCCATGCCTCGGCGTCCGGTGTCGCCTCGGGTGTCGCCTCCGCGCTCACGCAGACCGTGACGGTCGCGGCGACGGACCGTTCGGGCCCGCTGCTGAGCATGCAGGTGGTCGGAGTCGCCCTGCTGGTCGCGGTGTTCGCGGCGGGCGGGCTGCTGCTCTCGCAGACCGCCTACCGGGGCGGCCTCGGTGCCCCGCTCGCGGTGGTGACCCTGGCGAACCCGGTGGCCGCCGCCGCGATCGGCCTCGCGCTGCTGGGCGAACGCCTCCAGGGCGGCGCGGCCGGCATCCTCCTCGCGCTGACGGGGGCGGGCATCGCGTCCTGGGGCGTGGTCCTGCTGACCCGGGTGGTCCCCGCGCTACCCCTGCCGCACGAGTACGGCGACCACGATCACCCGGTGGCCGCCGTGCTGGCGCTGGAGCCCGAATCGGCCTCCCCGGAACCGGCGTTGATGCCCCGGCAGCCGAACCGACGGTCCGAGCCGGGGCATCTCACCGCGCTGTGACGGGGGTCAGCCGAGACCCCGCGAGTCCTGCTTGAGCGCGGTGTCGACGGTCAGCGCCGTCGCCACCACCAGGCTCAGCAGCGGCTCGGGCAGTTGGTAGTGGATCTGCAGGACGTAGTTGTCCGCGGTGGTGAACATCGTCTTGGCGAGGCCTTCCCAGGTCTTGGTGATCCGGGCGACCTCGTTGTCCGCGTGGTCGACGATCGCGAAGTTCCACGCCCGCCAGTTCTCCGCCTTGATCGCGCCGATCTGCCGGCCGTCCGCGAAGATGCCGAAATTGATCTTCCCGATCATGTTCTGCTGCACGATCTCGCCCACCGGCGAGCCGTCCGGGCGGGACACGAGCACCTTGGACTTCATGATCTTCGCGGGCCGGGTCAGCACCAACTGCGGCTGCCCGTAGGCGTCCCGGATCTCCAGCCGGTGGGTCATGAACTGGTCGAGACTGGAGACGAAGCGCAGCGCCTTCTTCAGCGCGCTCTGGCCTATCTCGGTGACCGAGCCGATCAGATTGCCGTTCTGATCCATGACCTTGTACTCGTTGGTCAGCTCGATCAGCTTGGCCTTCTGGTTCACCACCAGGACCGGCTCGCTGAACAGGCTGCCACCGCCGGGGCCGCCACCCGCGACCCCGGCCTGCTGCTGCACCTGCTGCTGGACCCGCGGGTCAGGACCGGCCGCCTGTTGCGGCACGGCCTGCGGCGGCTGCTGCGGCTTGGCGCCCTGCGCCTGCTGGTCCGCGTTGGTGTGGTCGGTCCACTTCGCGCCGTCCCAGTACCGGAGGGTCTGCGGCGCTCCGTGCGGATCCGGGTACCAGCCTGCAGGTGTGTTCGAATGCGTGGTCACCGGGGCACACTACCGCGAGTGCCCCGGAAAACAACCGGCTTCACGAAGCCCCTCAGACGGTGACGATCGCCGGGTCGCTGACCCCGGGACGGCCGTTCTCGACATGTCCGGCGAATCGCCGCAGGAAGCCCGCGTCGCCGTCGGAGGTGACCGTCAGGTCGTACCAGCGCTTGCTCGCGCCCAGGTCGACGGTGTGCCGTACGGTCGCGCCCGCCCGCACCTTGACGGTCCGGGCCTTGCCGCCGTAGCCGTTGGCGACCTTCAACTGCGCCGTCCCGGAGCCCTTGTTGGTGAAGATCAGCTCGATGTCGTCGCCGCAGGTGCGGGCGGTGACCTCGGGTCCGGCACTCTTGCCGTGGCCCTTGAAGACGCGCAGGAAGCCGTTCGGGCCGTGCACGGTCAGGTCGTACGAGCCGTTCGAGTACGCCGAGTTCCAGGCGTCGGAGACGGACTTGCCGGCCTCGGTGGTGTAACTCCAGGGCCCGTCCGTGCGGTTGGCGGAGGTGACCAGGAAGTTGGCGCCGGCCTTCGCGCCGGAGGCGAAGGTCAGCGTGAACTTTCCGGCCGCCGTGTCGGCCGAACCGTCCACCGTGGGCGCGTACTTGAGCGGCCGGGCCGGGCGCAGTCCGCGCTCCTGCTTGGGCAGCGCAGGGTTGGCGGGCGGGGTCGGGACGTAGTCGGGGTGGCGGTTCTTGTCCGGCGGCTGGTAGCCGTCGGTGTCCGGCAGCGGGACCTTCTTGACGTCCTTGCGGGAGAAGTCGAAGGCGGTGGTCAGGTCGCCGCAGATCGCGCGCCGCCACGGCGAGATGTTGGGCTCGTGGACACCGAAGCGGCGCTCCATGAACCGGATGACCGAGGTGTGGTCGAAGGTCTCCGAGCAGACGTAACCGCCCTTGCTCCAGGGCGAGACGACGATCATCGGGACGCGCTGGCCGAGACCGTAGGGACCGGCCGGGTGGCCGGCGTTGCCCGCGAAGAGGTCCGGGCCGACGTCGACGGTCGACTTGCCCTGCGCGGCCGAGCCCGGCGCGAACGGCGGCACCATGTGGTCGAAGAAGCCGTCGTTCTCGTCGTACGTGATGAACAGGGCCGTCTTCGCCCAGACCTTGGGGTCGGAGGTGAGCGCGTCCAGGACCTGGGCGACGTACCAAGCACCGTAGTTCGCGGGCCAGTTGGGGTGCTCGGTGAAGGCCTCGGGGGCGACGATCCAGGAGATCTTCGGCAGCTTGCCGCCCTTGACGTCCGCCTTCAACTGGTCGAAGAAGCCCTCGCCCTTGGTGGCGTCGGTGCCGGTGCGGGCCTTGTCGTAGAGCGGGTCGCCGGGCTGGGCGTTCTGGAACTGCTTGAAGTAGAGGAGCGAGTTGTCGCCGTAGTTGCCGCGGTAGGCGTCCGTGATCCAGCCCCAGCCGCCGGCCGCGTCGAGGCCGTCGCCGACGTCCTGGTAGATCTTCCAGGAGACGCCCGCCTTCTCCAGCCGCTCGGGGTACGTCGTCCAGCTGTAGCCGGCCTCGTCGTTGCCGAGGACGGGGCCGCCGCCCTGGCCGTCGTTGCCGGTGTAACCCGTCCACAGGTAGTAGCGGTTGGGGTCGGTGGAGCCGATGAACGAGCAGTGGTAGGCGTCGCAGATGGTGAAGGAGTCGGCGAGCGCGTAGTGGAAGGGGATGTCCTCACGGTTCAGGTACGCCATCGTCGTGGAGCCCTTGGACGGCACCCACTTGTCGTACTTGCCGCCGTCGAACGCGGCGTGTCCGTCGTTCCAGCCGTGCGGGAGGTCCTGGATGAACTGGAGGCCCAGGTCGTCGGCCTCGGGGCGGAACGGCAGGATGTCCTTGGTGCCGTCCGACTGGTACCAGACCGGTTTACCGTCCTGCCGGGTCACGACCGGGCGGGGGTCGCCGAAGCCCCGGACGCCTCTGAGCGAACCGAAGTAGTGGTCGAAGGACCGGTTCTCCTGCATCAGCACGACGATGTGCTCGACATCCTCGATGCTCCCCGAGCTGTGGTTCGCGGGAAGCGCGGCGGCCCGCTCGATGCTGCTCGACAGTGCCGTGAACGCCGTGGTGGCACCGGCGAGTTGGAGAAATCGACGCCGATTGACTTCGGACATGGGTGAGGCACCTCTCATCCTGACGCGCGGCCGGCCGGAACATGGCGAAATGCGCGCGGTGCGAGTGTTCCAAGAGCAACAAACGTCAGGGAAGGGTCCGGTGGCGCCCATGTGAAACTCGCCCGTACGTGCGGGGGCGGACCGTCACGTCGTCGCGAGGGCCTCCGTCGGGGTGAGCCGGGAGGCCCGGACGGAGAGGTGGACACCGGCGGCCATGCCGATGAGGACGGCACCGGCGAAGCCGCCCCGCCACCGCCGGGAGCGGGATCAGGGGAGTTCGGGACAGACCGTCGGCGCGAGGACGTTGCGGACGGCGTCGATGCCGTCCTCCCTGGCCTTGACGTCGATGACGGTGGGGTGGCCGGTGAAGCCCAGTCGGGTACGGGCCGCGTCCCGGCCGACCGGCACCGAGCGGTCGATGTCGGGCGAGAGCGGGGTCCGCGCGAGGATGCCGATGACCGTGAACCAGCGCTGGTCGACGTAGATCTGCGGGGCGGGCCGCCCCGGGACGATCCGCGCGACGCCCATCCGGGTGGCGGCCACCGAGCCGAGGACGGCCGTGGGGAACTTCTCGGTGCTCGCGCTGAGGAAACGCCCGAACACCTCGGCACGGGTGTTGGCGACCGCGCCGGCCGTCGTCACCGGACCGATCCGGCGGACCATGTCCACGGACCGGGGAGGGAGTTCGACGGGCGGGGTCTGGTTCGGGACCGGCGCGACCTGGAGCATGTTGGTGCCCGGCGCGAAGAGTTGCTCCATCAGCGCCTTCTGGCTGGACGCCGGGATCCCGGTGACCACGATCATCGTGGCGATGCCGATCGAGATGCCCAGCGCGGTGCTCCCGTGGCCGCCCGAACCGCCGCACGCGGCGAGGAGGGGAGAGCCGGTGCCGCGCCGAGGCCGGCGAAGGCTACGGACCGCCTTCGCTGGGGGGGGGTTTCGCCATGGCGGCACAGTGGCCGGAGGATATGAAGATCCTGTCAGGCCACCGTCAGACTCCTGTCTGATGTCCGGGCGGCGACCTTAGGGTGAGCCGCGTGAGCGCATATGTCCTGGTGGCCGAGGACGACGTCAAACAGGCCGAGGTGATCCGCCGCTATCTGGACCGCGAGGGCCACTCCTGTCTGGTCGTCCACGACGGGCGTGCGGCCATCGACGAGGTGCGGCGGCGGCTGCCGGATCTGCTCGTCCTCGACGTCATGATGCCCTTGGTCGACGGGCTGGACGTGTGCCGGGTGTTGCGCCGGGAGTGCGAGGTGCCCGTGCTGATGCTGACCGCGCGCAGCACGGAGGAGGACCTCCTGCTCGGCCTCGACCTGGGCGCCGACGACTACATGACGAAGCCTTACAGCCCACGGGAGTTGATGGCCCGCATCCGCACCCTGCTGCGGCGCACCCGGGCCGCCACGGCGCCGCCGGACGATCCCGTGCTGCGGATCGGCGCGCTCGCCATCGACCCGGTCCGCCGTACCGTCGCGCTCGACGGACGCCAAGTGGTGTGCACGCCAGGGGAGTTCGAGATCCTCGCGGCGATGGCCGCCGAACCGGAACGGGTCTTCTCCCGCCGCCAACTGCTCGCCCTGACCCGGGGGTTCGACCGCTACATCACCGAGCGCACGATCGACGTCCATGTCCTCAACCTGCGCAAGAAGATAGAGGCCGTGCCCCGGCGACCGGCCTATCTGCAGACCGTGTACGGCGTCGGCTACAAGCTCATGGACGGCACCCGTGCGCGGTGACGCGGAGACCGGCGGCGAGGGTCGGCCCAGGACCCGGCCGCGGGCCAAAGTGCCCCTGCACAGAAGCCTGTTGGTCCGGCTGCTGGCCACCTCCGTGATGATCGCCGTCTGTTCGGTCGCGGCCACCGCGTGGCTGGCCGCGCGCACCACGAGCAGCGCCATCCAGCAGGAACAGGGTCAACTCCTGTCGTCCGACACCGAGATCTACGACACCCTCGTCGGCTACGCGGCCACGCACCGGGACTGGAACGGTGTCGCCCCCACCCTGCGCCGCCTCGCCGGGGACACCGGCCGCCGTATCACCCTGACCACCCAGAGCCGCCGTACCATCGCCGCGTCGTCCGCCACCAGCGCCGCGCTGCCCACCAGGGCGTCGGCGGTCGTCGACCCGCTGCGCACCGACCCGGCCCTGCTGTCCGGTGGCGTGAGCGACCGGATCGACCCGCTTGCCGTCGGCCCGTACCGGCTGACCGCCGCGGAGCGGAAGGGCCTGCGCCGGGACGCGACCAAGATCGTCTACTGCCTGAGGGCCACGACCGGTGCCGCCACCCTCACCGAGAAGCCGACCGGCCGCCCGTCCATCAAGCTCCCCGACAGCGTCCTCGACGGGGCCTTCGTGGACAGGGGATGCGGCCTCGACCAGCTCGCCGCCCCCGTCCCGACCGAGATCGGGCCGCTCGACCGGCTCAACACCATGGTCAACGCCTGCTTGAGGGGCCAGGACCTGCCCGAGGTGAAGGTGTCCATCGACTTCGTCGTCCGTACGAAGATCGGCGCCCAGGCCGCCCAGACCTGTCTCGACACCGCCCGCCGCGACCAGCTCACCCCCTATGTGGCACCGGCCGCGCTGCTGTACGTCACCACCCCGGCCGGTACGACCGCCGCCCCCGCGTTCCACTTCACCTCCGCCAACACCACCCGCATCGCCGGCGCGGCCGGGCTGGTGCTGCTGGTCACCGTGGCCGTCACCGTCGTCGTCGGAACGCGGCTCGTCAGGCCCCTGCGCGCGCTGGCCGACGCCGCGCGCCGTCCGGTGGAGGAGCACCAGCGGGTACCGGTCACGACCAACGACGAGATCGGCTACCTCGCCGCCGCCTTCAACGACCTCTCCCAGCGCCGGGAGCGCGTGGAAGGCCGGCGTAAGGCGATGGTCAGCGATGTAGCCCACGAACTCCGCACCCCGCTCAGCACCATCCGAGGCTGGCTCGAGGCCGTGCAGGACGGCATCGCCACCTCCGACCAGGCGCTCGTGGACTCCCTGCTCGAAGAGGCGCTGCTGCTCCAGCACATCGTCGACGACCTCCAGGATCTCGCGGAGGCGGACGCGGGCCAGTTGCGCGTCCACCTCGAGTCCCTCCTCGTGCGCGACCTTCTCGACCATGTCGCCACCGCCCACCTCGGCCGTGCCGAGACCGCGGGCGTCACCCTCACCACCCACATCGACGGCGAGCCCGAGGTGTCCGGCGATCCCGTACGGCTGCGGCAGGTCGTCGGCAACCTGGTCTCCAACGCCGTGCGGCACACCCCGCGCGGCGGCAGCGTCACCCTCCGGGCCCGCCAGGCCGCGGGCCAGGTCACGATCGAGGTCGCCGACACCGGGACCGGTATCCCGGCCGAGGACCTGCCCCGGGTCTTCGACCGTTTCTGGCGCGCCGAGAAGTCCCGCAACCGCCGCACCGGCGGCAGCGGTCTGGGCCTCGCCATCGTGCGCCGGCTGACCGAGGCGCACGGCGGGACGGTGACGGTGACCAGCACGGTCGGCGCGGGGACGGTCTTCACCGTCCGTCTTCCTTCCTGAACCACCCGGAACTACTGGGCGGGCGGCGGCAGTCGCATCCCGGCGAGGTCCGCCGGGACCGGGGTGTCCGGCCGGAAGAACGGTTCCGAGGGCCCGTCCTGGGCATTCGCGGGGGCGTCCGTGAGCCGGAACCGGTCGCGCAGCCGGCCGTAGAAATCCGTCGGGCGCAGTCGGACGAGGCGGACGCGCTGGGGGGCGCGGAAGACGCCGATCCAGTCGCCGGGGTCCAGGACGCCGCGGAGTTGGCCGTCGACGCTGACGGCGGCCTGCCCGGACTGGGGCAGGACGCGCAGGCCGATCGGTTCGTCGGGGGCGGCGATCACGCTGCGGTTGAACGTCATGTGCGGGGCGATCGGGGTGAAGACGAGGGCGTCCATGTGGGGCGAGAGGACGGGCCCGCCGGCGGCGAAGCTGTAGGCCGTGGACCCGGTGGGGGTGGCGACGGCCAGCGCGTCGGCCGAGTAGGTCGCCAGCAGCCGTCCGGCGAGGTAGACACCGACGCCGACCTGCCGGTCGCGGGCCAGCTTCTCCAGGACGACGTCGTTGAGCGCGGTGACGTCCAGCGCGCACCCCCAGCCGCCCCCTTCCGTGGTCTCCGGCCGGACCTGCGGCGGCGGCAGCGCGGGCCCGCGGCCGTAGCGCAGCAGGGCCTCCATCTCCTCGGGGATGTCCAGCGGACGGGACGCGCGCATGGTCAGCGTCATGCGCTCCTCCACGATCGCCCGTCCTTCGTGTACGGCGTCCAGGGCGTCGCCGATGTCGCAGGCGGGGACCTCGGTGAGGAAGCCGACCTTGCCGAGGTCGACGCCGAGGACGTCGGCGTCGCTCTTGACGGCGATGCGGGCGCCGCGCAGGAAGGTGCCGTCGCCGCCGAGGGTGACGACGAGGTCGGGGTTGCCCGCGGCCTCGGCCTCCTCGCGTCCGGTGCGGCGGTGGTGGTCCTTGGCCCACACGTCGATCTCCGTGCAGCGGACGTCGTGCGCCTCACTCCAGGCGTGCACGGCGGCCGCCGCGTCCCGGGCGGTCTCCCGTCCCAGGTGGACGACGAGACCGATACGGCGTACGGGCATGGGGTCCTCCGTGAAGTGCGGTCAGGGACGAGGGGCGCGGAGTTCGGCGGGCAGTGCGGGGCGTTCGTCGGGCGGGACCGGGCTGAGCACGATCTTCCCCCGCGCATGGCGCCGCCGCACCTGCCGGTAGGCCTCCTGGACCTGTTCCAGTGGGTACACCTCGCTGATCGGGACGGTGAGCAGGCTGTTGGAGACCAATTCAGCGGGTTCCACGACCAGTTGAGGGGTGAAGACGTCCTCTCCTACGTGTTCGCCTTCGTCCGCGCCTTCTTCGGCTCGGCGGCCATCGCCCGCAGCGTCTCGAAGGCGGCGGCGGTGGGGCTGGCCGGTTCGGCCTGGTAGACGACGAGTTGCTGGTGCGGGGCGCCATTGACGGTGAACGCGGCGAAGGCGATGTGCAGGTCGCCGACGTCCGGGTGCTTGAGGTGTTTGTCTCCCTGGGACTTGCTCTTGACGTCGTGCAGTCGCCAGATACCGGCGAACTCCTCGCTCTCGGCGGAGAGTTCCCCGACCACCTCGGCGATACGGTCCGAATCGGGATCGTGTCCGTAGGCGGCCCGGAGTTCGGCGACACAGGAATGCGCGGCCCGCTCCCATTCCTGGTAGAACTCACGCCCCGCCGGGTCGACGAACACATTCCGGGCGAGATTGTCGAACGCGTCGAATCCGCTGTGCAGCGCCGTGGCAAGCGAGTTGCCCGCGAGAATGTCGAGAGCCGGGCCGAGCACGAACGCCGGGGTGTGCTTCCAGCCGTCCATCAACCGCAGCAACTGCGGGCTCACTTCGGCCTCGCCCGCGTCGTGCGGACGCTGCGAGGGCGCCAGGCAGAGGCGGTTGAGATGATCGGCGGACTCCGCGTCCAGCTTCAACGCCTGGGCCACGGCCTCCAGGACCTGCGGCGAGGGGCTGTTCTCGCGTCCCTGCTCGAGCCTGATGTAGTAGTCGGAGCTGACCCCGGCGAGCAGCGCGACCTCTTCCCTGCGCAGTCCCGGCACCCGGCGTCGCCCGTACTCGGGCAGACCGACGTCCTGGGGCTTGAGGGCCTCGCGGCGAGCCCGGAGGAAATCACCCAAAGGGGTCCCATTGCTCATGCGGCCAGACTAGATGCTCTTCGAGCGACCCGGGGAGCCGTCATCCTGGGTGCAACGCACCCACCGTCGGCAGCGCTTCTCCCCGTGTTTTCCGCCTAGCCTCGACGGTATGCAGAACGACACGCGCCCCGACCCGGTGGAAGGGCTGGGTCAGTTTCTCCGCTCCCGCCGGGAACGGGTCAGCCCCGCCGATGCGGGTCTGTCCGGCTCCGGCCGGCGGCGGGTGCCCGGGCTGCGCCGGGACGAGGTCGCCGTGCTCGCCGGGGTCAGCCCCAGCTACTACAGCAGACTCGAGCAGGGCCGTGAACTCAGCCCCTCGGTACGGGTGTTGGAGGCCATGGCCCGGGTGCTGCGGCTGGCGGAGGCGGACCGGCTCGAGTTGTTCCGGCTGGCGCGGCCCCCGGCCCGCCGGACGAAGTCGCCCTCCCGTGTCGAGCGGGTGCGCCCGCATCTGCGGCAGCTGATCGAGAGCTGGACCAGGACCCCGGCCTTCATCATTGGCCACGCCCAGGACCTGCTGGCCACCAACGCCCTTGCCGACGCCCTCTACCGCGACTTCGCCCAGCACGACAACGTGCTGCGCATGCTCTTCCTGGACCCCGCGGCGAAGACGTTCTACCGCAGCCCCGAGCGGGCGAAGGACCGCGCGGTCGCCGATCTCCAGCAGACCGCGGCGAGCACCCCGGAGGATCCCCGCATCCTGGAACTCGTCGGCGAACTCTCCGTGCGCAGCGGCGAGTTCCGCTCGCTGTGGGCCCGCGAGTACACCCGGGTCCCGCCCTACGAGGTCAAGCGGATGCGCCATTCCGTGGTGGGCGACCTGGAGCTGCGACACGAGGCCCTCACCATCCGCAGCGCGCCCGGGCAGCAGCTCGTCATTCTGCAGGCGGAGCCGGACTCACCCTCGGCGGACGCTCTGGCACTGCTGGGTTCGCTCAACGCGCCCGAGCCGACATCACCGGGACAACCGGGATAGCCGGAATCACTGGGAGCGAGCTCGGTGCTCGCTCCGGGCCGGATGCCACTCAGTACGGACCTTGACGCCGCGGCAAGGTCAAGCGGCTCACGCGTCGCCTTGACCTTGTCGCGACGTCAGGGTTTCTACTGAGGTCATGCGAATCGGCCAGCTCGCCGCCCTCGTCGGGGTCACCCCGCGGGCCGTGCGGCACTACCACCATCTCGGGCTGCTGCCCGAACCCGTACGGCGGAGCAACGGCTACCGCGAGTACGGCATCCGGGACGCCGTCCTGCTGGCCCGCGTCCGGCGGCTGACCGAACTCGGCCTCGGTCTCGACGAGGTGCGGGACGTCCTCGCCGACGACGAGGGCCGCGAACTGGTCGAAGTCCTCCAGGAGTTGGACGAGGACCTCGGACGGCAGGAAGCGGTGGTCCGGGAGCGACGCCAACGCCTCGCCGCGCTGCTGGCGGAGGCCCGGGCCGGACGGCTGACCGCCGACGCACCGCTGTCGCCGCAGCTCACCGCGCTGCTGGCGGGCCTCGGCGAGATCCCGGACTCCCCCATCGCCGCGAAGGACCGGGAGATCCTTGCTCTCCTCGACACCGTGGCGCCCGAGGCGGAGCGGGTCCGGCTGATGGAGACACTGCGGGGGATGCAGGAGCACGCCGGCGAGATGTACGCCCTGCTGGACGCCCTTGCCGACAAGGCACCGGACGACCCCGGGGTCACCCGCGCCGCCACCGCGCTCGCGGCCCTGCTCCCCGCCGACCTGATCGCGGGTTTCCCCGACCAGCCCGACAACGGCCTGACCGACGTCATCTTCGCGGACCTGGCACCGGCCCAAGCGGCGGCGGTGCTCCACGCGATCGAACTCGTGCGGCGACGACAGGAGGCTCCGTCATGACCACGCCGGAGATCCGGGTCCCCCTGCCCGAAGCCCCCGCCCGAGGACCCGCCCTGCGGAAGCTGCGCGCCGTCGCGGTGCCCGCCCAACTCGCGCTGAC
>NZ_JAENRY010000001.1 GCF_016612545.1 Streptomyces sp. MBT65
GGGCGAACCGATCGCCCAGGGGACACCCGCATCCTCGGGCCCGGCGGACAACGAGTTGTTCGGGCCCTTGCGGAAGGCCGTCCCGATCGGATGGATCGGCGGCAGATACACCACGTCGAAGCCCATCGCCGCGATCGCGTCGAGTCGCCGCACGGCCGTACGGAACGTGCCGTGCGGGGTCTCGGAGGTGCCTTCGGAGCGGGGGAAGAACTCGTACCAGGCGCCGTAGAGCGCCCGCTCCCGTTCCACCAGCAACGCGCGGGGCTCGGAAACGGTCACCAACTCCCGTAGCGGACAAGCCTCCAGGACCCGCTCCACATCCGGCGTCAGCGCGGCCACGAACCGCGTCCCCACCGGCAGTGTGTCGTCGCGCAGCGTCTCCGCAGCGGCCAGCACCGCGGCGCGGGCCGGTCCCTCGGGCACCCCGGCGGCGGCGCGCGCGTGCAGCTCCGCGCCCTCCTCCAGCATCAGGCCGACGTCGATGCCGGCCGGGATCTTGACGCGGGCGGCCCGGCGCCAGGTGGCGACGGGATCGCCCCAGGCCTCCACGACGTAGGACCAACGGCCCGGCGCGTCCGGGGTGACCTCGGCGCCCCAGCGATCGCTGCCGGCGGACAGTTCGCGCATCGGGGTCCACGGGCCGGGGCGGCCGTTCTCGTCGCGGAGAACGACGTTCGCGCCGATCGTGCCGTGGCCCTCGCGGAACACGGTGGCGGTGACCTCGAAGGTCTCGCCGACGACCGCCTTCGCCGGGCGCGCGCCGCCGTCCACGGCCGGGCGCACGTCACGTACCGGAATGCGGCCGATGGCTGCCGGGGTCGCGTTCATGGGTCTCACCTCCGCCGTGTTCGAGGCCGGGCTGTTCACCCGGCCGGGGTCCGAGCTGCGCCGGAAGGGGGACTACCTTCCGGCGGGGGAACGCCGGTCGGCGGCGGCGGTGACGGGCGGCCCGCGGTGCACGACAGCCGTCGTACGGGGGCGTCCGTTCTGCTCCTGGAGGTACGAGCCCGCGCTACTGCGCAGATAGCGTTCGGCGGCTTCCGCGGCCTCGCGCGCGCAGCGCTTCCCCATCAGCACGCACAAGGTGTAGCCCGAGTCCTCGAAGGTGGCCCGCACCGTCCGGTCGTCCGGCGACGCGAGCATCACGCGTTCCCACGCCCGATAGCGCCGCAGTTGGCGGGCGACTTCGGCTTTGGCGGGTAGCAGCATGGCGCTGTTCACCTTCCGCCTCGGCGGACCGCGTTTCCCGACCGTCGGGTGGCGGCCGTGCGCGGAGCGGCATGGCTCCGGCACGGCAGTCGAGGCTTTCACTCATGGTGCACAGATGATGACCAAGCGTCTTGTTGGATCTTCAACTACCCCGCCCGTCGCTCGTGTTGCACGAATGGCCTAGCGCTCGCACGCTGGAGCTGACTCAGAAGCGATCATTGCTCACGCTTCGTGTTCGGGGCCCCGGCCCCGCAGGGCGAGGGGAAGCGTGAGCTTCGCCGGTAGGGAGCCAACGACGATGAAGACCGCAGTGCCCTGCTACTACCACCTCGATGTGGACGTCACTCCGGACCGGGTCGGGCAGGTCGGGCGCATCCTGGCCGCCCACCTCCGGCTCTGGGACCTGGAGATCCTCGTGGAGCCCGTCCGCCGCGGCGCCGAGCTGCTGCTGCGGGCCATCGACGAGCACGCCACGGACAAGCACACGTCGATAGAGCTGTGGTGGAACGGCCAGCACCTGATCACCGCCATCGGTGACAACGACCGCGATCTGCGCCCGGACCAGGACCTGCGCGCCTGCCTCGCCCGGATCGCCGCGATGAGCGACGGCTGGGGCTGCTGCGCCACCGACGCCGGAAGCAAGATCATCTGGTTCTCCCAGCGCGCCCGCAGCGGCGAACGCGTCCCGCGTGTCCCGAGGACGCCCGCACCGCGCCTGCGGGAGACGCTCCAGCTCCCCCGCGAGGTGCCTGCCGCCCTGCCGGCCCGTCCGAGACCCGGCCTCCTGGAGGACGCCCGGTGACCGCGAGCCCGCGCAGGAAAGGGGTGTCCGTGTGGAGCGGGCACCCCCATCCATTGGGTGCCTCCTACGACGGGAACGGCACCAACTTCGCCCTGTTCAGCGAGGTCGCCGAACGCGTCGACCTCGTCCTCGTCGAGGACGACGGCAGCCACCGCGACGTTCGGCTGACCGAGACCGACGGCTTCGTGTGGCACTGCTATCTGCCGGGAATCGGGCCGGGCCAGCGGTACGGCTACCGGGTGCACGGCCCGTGGGCTCCGGCCCTCGGACACCGCTGCAACCCGGCGAAACTGCTCCTCGACCCGTACGCCAGGGCGGTGGACGGACAGATCGACAACGACCCCTCGCTGTACGAGCGTTCGGCCGGACCCGCCCCCGGCGACAGTGCCGGACACGGCATGCTCGGCGTGGTCGTCGACCCGGCCTTCGACTGGGGCGACGACCGGCCGCCCCGGCGCCCGTACGCCGACACGGTGATCTACGAGGCCCATGTGAAGGGCCTGACCCGCACCCACCCGGAGGTCCCCGAGGAACTCCGCGGGACGTACGCGGGACTCGCGCACCCGGCGGTCGTCGACCACCTCGCCCAACTCGGTGTGACGGCGGTCGAGTTGATGCCGGTGCACCAGTTCGTGCAGGACGGGGTGCTCCAGGACCGCGGCCTGTCCAACTACTGGGGCTACAACACCATCGGCTTCTTCGCGCCCCACAACGCCTACGCCGCGCACCGTGAACGCGGGGGACAGGTCACCGAGTTCAAGTCCATGGTGAAGGCGCTGCACGCCGCCGGGCTCGAAGTCGTCCTCGACGTCGTCTACAACCACACCGCCGAGGGCAACGAGAAGGGCCCCACCCTCTCCTTCCGGGGCATCGACAACGCCTCCTACTACCGTCTGGTGGACGGAGACTGGGGCCACTACTACGACACGACGGGCACCGGGAACAGCCTGCTGATGCGGCACCCCTACGTCCTTCAGCTCATCATGGACTCGCTGCGCTACTGGGTCACCGAGATGCACGTCGACGGCTTCCGCTTCGACCTCGCGGCCACCCTGGCCCGGCAGTTCCACGAGGTGGACCGGCTGTCGGCCTTCTTCGACCTGATCCAGCAGGACCCGGTGATCAGCCGCGTCAAGCTCATCGCCGAGCCGTGGGACCTGGGCGAGGGCGGCTACCAGGTCGGCAACTTCCCGCCGCTGTGGTCGGAGTGGAACGGCAAGTACCGGGACGCCGTACGGGACTTCTGGCGGGGCGGCGAGCATACGCTCGGCGAGGTCGCCTCCCGGCTCACCGGTTCCTCCGACCTGTACCAGCACAACCGGCGACGGCCGCGCGCCAGCGTCAACTTCGTCACCGCGCACGACGGGTTCACCCTGCGCGACCTGGTCTCGTACAACGACAAGCACAACGAGCCCAACGGGGAAGGGAATCAAGACGGCGAGAGCGCCAACCGGTCCTGGAACTGCGGAGCCGAGGGCGAGACCGACAACCCCGCCGTGCTGGAGCTGCGCGCCCGTCAGCAGCGCAACTTCCTTGCCACACTGCTCCTTTCGCAGGGCATCCCGATGCTCGGCCACGGCGACGAACTGGGCCGCACCCAGCGCGGCAACAACAACGCCTACTGCCAGGACAACGAACTCGCCTGGATCGACTGGGAGTCGACCGACGAGCAGCGCGAACTCGCCGCCTTCACGCGGTACGTCATCGGGCTGCGCGCCGCACATCCCGTGCTGCGCCGCCGCCGGTTCTTCCGCGGCGAGACCGCCGTGCACGCCGGCCAACCGCTGCCCGACCTGGTGTGGCTGCTGCCCGACGCCCGCGAGATGGCCGACCGGGACTGGCAGCGCTCCGACGCGCACTGCGTGGGCGTGTTCCTCAACGGCGACGCCATCGCCGAGCGCGACCCGCACGGCGGACCCGTCGTCGACGACTCCTTCCTGCTCCTGCTGAACAGCTACTGGGAACCCGTCGACTTCCGCCTCCCCGACGCCACCTACGGCGAGCGCTGGACGACCCTGATCGACACCGCCGAACCGCAGGGCACCCCGGACGAGACGGAACACAAGGCGGACACGGAGATGGTCGTAGAGGCGCGCAGCCTGGTGCTGCTGTCGAGGCCCGCCCGGCGCTGAGGGGGCAGGCGGCCGGGCCGCGTCCGCGAAGTCCCGCCCCCCAGAGGGGGTACCCCCAGCCCCGCCGTGCCCGGCACGGCACGCTCCTCCGTGGGAGGTGACCCCACTCGCCGCACCGGGCGAAAGCCCAAGTGAGTCCGGTGCGGGGGCTTCCGCCCGGCGCTCCTCCAGCCTTCGGCCGGGAGGCCCCCGGAGCACGCACCGGACGCCGCGGGGCCCGCCCATGGCTGAGCGTCAGGCGGCGTCGCGCGAGGTCACCGTGAACCGGGCGCCGTCCGGGTCGCGCAGCACGGCCTCGTGGGCGTTCTCCCGCAGGATGCTCCCGCCGTACGCCTCCGTGGCCCGGGCGCAGGACCGGATGTCCGAGACCGCGAAGTGGACCTGCCAGTGCGGCCGGACGGTCGGGTCCGGGGCCGCCTCCAGCGCGCCCGAATCGATCCGCGCCACGACGTTGCCGCCGCTGCGCAGGACCACCTCGCCGCCCTCGTAGCGGACCTCGCAGCTGGCCGGGTCCGCCGACTCCCAGTCGAGGACCTCGCCGTAGAAGATCGCCGCGTCGAAGGCGTCGCGGGTGTGCAGGCGGACGAAGGCCGGGGCCGAGCGGCGCCAGGTCTCCCAGCCGCCCATGAGGTCGCCCTCCCAGATGCCGAAGGTCGCGCCGTCCCGGTCGGCGAGCAGGGCCGCGCGGCCGGGCGGGAAGGAGAGCGGTCCCACGGCGACCGTGGCGCCGCGCTCACGGACCCGGGCCGCGGTCACATCCGCGTCGGGCACCGCGAAGTACGGCGTCCAGGCCACCGCGACCTGCCACATGGAGGCCACCGCGGCCAGACCGGCCACCGGAACGTCGTTCGCCGTGGCGATCCGGAAGCGGTCACCCAGGCGGGCGGAACGCCACTTCCAGCCGAACACGGCCTCGTAGAACGCCTCGGTGGTCTCCACGTCGCGGCTCGTGAGACTGACCCAGCAGGGGGCGCCGAACACCGTACGGGTGGAGACGGAATCCGGTTGTCCGAAGGGCGGTTTCCTGTCGTGGTTCATGGCAGTCGCGTTTCCGATCTCGTGGACCGGCGGCCACCGGTCTCCACCAGTGT
The DNA here is from genome assembly GCF_016612545.1 of Streptomyces sp. MBT65. Taxonomy (GTDB): domain Bacteria; phylum Actinomycetota; class Actinomycetes; order Streptomycetales; family Streptomycetaceae; genus Streptomyces. Next base: position 5,235 of record NZ_JAENRY010000001.1, read on the forward strand.
CCGACCGGAACCGGTCCGACGGCCTGCCGAGCGGGTGTCTTGACCATCCTTTTGGGTTAGTTACCTCTGCTAAAGAGGTAATCTCCAGATGTGGAGACGGAGAAGTTCCCGGAAGAGCTGGCCGACGCGCTAGTCGGTGTCCAGCGGCTGATCCGCAGGCGATTGCGCAGCGAGATGACCCTGCCGCGACTGCGCGGCGCCGAGGTGGAGCTGCTGCGCCTGGTCGAGGTCCGGCCGGGCATCGGTATCTCGGAGGCGGCCAAGGAGCTGTTCCTCGCGAGCAACTCGGTGTCGACGCTCGTCAACCAGCTCGCCCGGGACGGCTTCCTGATCCGCGAGACGGACCCCGCCGACCGGCGCGCCGCCCGCCTCCAGCTCACCGAGGCGGCCAAGACCCGCCTCGGCGACTGGCACGCACGGCGCGCGGCCCTCGTACGAGGACAGGTCGACCGTCTCGACCAGGCGGACCGGGACGCGCTGCGCGCAGCGATCCCGGCCCTGCACCGGCTGGCCGTCAATCTGCACGAGGAGGCCGAGGACTCATGAAGCCGTCCGTCGACGCTGACACCGACACCGCCACCGAGCGGTCCGCAGCCGTCAGCTGCACCCGGCTCGCCTACTCCTTCGGCGAGACCACCGCGGTGGACGGGCTCGACCTGTCCGTGGGGGAGGGCGAGGTCTTCGGCCTGCTCGGCCCCAACGGCGCCGGGAAGACCACGGCCATCCGCTGTATCACCACCCTCCTGCCGGTCCCGGCGGGCATGGTCCACGTCTTCGGCCACGACACGGCCAAGGAGCAGATGTCCGTGCGCCGCATGCTCGGCTACGTCCCGCAGCAGCTGTCCGCGGACAGCGGCCTCACCGGCCGCGAGAACGTCGCTCTCTTCGCCCGCGTCTTCGACGTACCGCGCAGAGAACGTGCCGCCCGCGTCGCCCAGGCGCTCCGGGCCGTCGACCTCACGGACGCCGCCGACCGGCTGGCCAACACCTACTCCGGCGGCATGGTCCGCCGCCTCGAACTCGCACAGGCCCTGGTCAGCGCGCCCCGCCTGCTCATCCTCGACGAACCCACCATCGGCCTCGACCCGATCGCCCGCACCAGCGTGTGGGAGCACATCAACGCCGTGCGCGAGGCCACCGGCATGACCGTCCTGGTCACCACCCACTACATGGACGAGGCCGACCAGTACTGCGACCGCGTCGGCCTGATGCACCGCGGCCGCATCCGGGCCCTGGGCACCCCGGACCAGCTCCGCGAGGGCCTCGGCGAACGCCGCCGCGCCGCCGGAGCGCCCGCCACCGATCCGCTGCCCACCCTTGAGGACGTCTTCCGGGACATCGCCGGCAGCGGTCTCGAAGACCAGTCAGGAGGTTTCCGCGATGTCCGAAGCACCCGCCGCACCGCGAACCGCGTCGGCTGACCCCGCCCCCGAGTACGACCTGAACCTGCTGCTCATCCCGCCCCAACCCCGGGCCGGCTGGCGCCTGTTGCCCGCCCGCGTCATCGCGATGTGCGCGGTCGAACTCCAGAAACTCCGCCACGACCGCACCGAGTTGTACACCCGGGCCGTCCAACCGGCGCTCTGGCTCCTGATCTTCGGCCAGACCTTCACCCGCATCAAGGCGATCCCGACCGGCGGCATCCCCTACATCGACTACCTCGCGCCGGGCATCATCGCCCAGTCCGCGATGTTCATCGCCATCTTCTACGGCATCCAGATCATCTGGGAACGCGACGCCGGCATCCTCAACAAGCTCCTCGTCACCCCCACCCCGCGCTCGGCGCTGATCACCGGCAAGGCCTTCGCTGCCGGTGTGAAGTCGCTGATCCAGGCCGTCGTCGTGGTCGTCATCGCCGCGATCCTCGGAGTCGCGCTCACCTGGAACCCGCTGAAGCTGATCGGTGTCGGGGCGATCGTGATCCTCGGCTCGGCCTTCTTCTCCTGCCTCTCGATGACCATCGCCGGCATCGTGCTCAGCAGGGACCGGTTGATGGGTTTCGGACAGGCGATCACCATGCCGCTGTTCTTCGGCTCCAACGCTCTCTACCCCGTGGCGATCATGCCCGGCTGGCTGCAGGCGGTGAGCAAGGCGAACCCGCTGAGCTACGAAGTCGACGCCCTGCGCGGGCTGCTGCTCGGCACCCCGTCCCATGTCGGCACCGACTTCGCCGTCCTGCTGGTGGCCGCCGCACTGGGCATCGCGGCCGCCTCCTCCCTGCTCGGACGGCTGGCCCGCTGATCTTGCCGGGGACGTGATGTGCGGCACGCCCCCGGCCGGGATGCGACGGCCGGAAAGCGGATTCTCGCTGCGCAGCGCTTGATCAGTGATCAAGCGGGCGAAAACGCTGGCCACAGCGCATTCCGCTCATTTGACAGTGCGCTGAGCACACAGATAGGAAGCAGCTCTCTGAGGTCGAGAGGGTGCATTGTGTACGAGCCGAACGTGGTCGGGGACTGGCAGGAGTACGACGAACATGCCGGTCTGCGTGTCCGCGTCCACAGCCTGGCCGCCGCCGAGCCGCCACGCGGACGCGACGACGCCGCCGAAGGGCTGACGTACTTCACTCTCCGTGTCACCGTCGAGAACCGCGGCGCGCGGCACTACGGCATCCACCTGGAGGACGGCCAGATCGACGTCAGGCTCGGCCCGGACGGGGAGAGCGCCTTCATCGACTGGCGCAGCTCGCAGTTCATCGAGGGCTTCGACGTCTATCCGCTGCGCCGCGCCACCGCCGTCGTGTACGCGGCCGGCGCGGAGGCCGCCCTGAAGCAGGTGGACGTACAGGTCCAGCTGCGGGTGGAGGAGGAGTGGACCGAACGGCGCCTGTGGGCGGGCGGCATCGGTCTGTGCGAGGAGGCCGTCGCGGCCGGTGCCGGGCGGGACGGCCTGGCGCACCAGGTCAGTAACTTCCTCCGGGACCAGGCGGAACCCGGCACCCCCTGAGACCCGCCGGTCCGAGACCTCGCTGGTCCGAGACCCTTCGGTCAGTGCGGGATGCCGTCGATGATCTCCCGGGCACCCTGCCGCAGCAGTGCCACCGCCACCGAGGTGCCGAGCGTCGCCGGGTCAAGCCGCCCCGCCCACTCGTGGGCATTGAGCCGGGTCTTGCCGTCCGGGGTGAACACACAGGCGCGCAGCGACAGTTCACCGCTCCGGTCCACCTGCGCGTACCCGGAGATCGGGCTGTTGCAGTGCCCCTGGAGGACGTGCAGGAACATGCGCTCCGCGGTCGCCTCGCGATGCGTCTCCGGGTGACCGAGCCCGCTGACTGTGTCGATGACGTCGGTGTCGCCCTCGCGGCACTGCAGGGCGAGGATGCCCGCGCCGATCGGCGGCATCATCACCTCGGGGGACAGCACCTCGCTGATCACGTCGCGGCGGTCGATGCGCTCCAGCCCGGACATCGCGACCAGCAGCGCGTCGGCCTCACCCGCCGCGAGCTTCTCCAGCCGCCGGTTGACGTTCCCGCGGAACGGCACGCACTGCAACTCCGGGTGCGTGGCGGCGAGTTGAGCGACCCGCCGGACCGACGAGGTGCCGATCCGGGTACCGGCAGGCAACTCGTCGAGGGTCAGCCCACCGGGGTGGACCAGGGCATCACGGATGTCGTCCCGCTTCAGGAACGCGGCGAACGTCGTACCGGCCGGCAGCGGCCGGTCGGCGGGCACGTCCTTCACGCAGTGCACCGCGAGATCCGCCACACCGGCGAGCAGAGCGGCGTCCACCTCCTTGGTGAACGCCCCCTTGCCCTCGACCAGGGCCAGATCGCCCATCCACTTGTCACCGGTCGTCTTGACCGGCACGACCTCGGTGCGCACCTGCGGATGGAGGACGGCCAACTCGGCGCGAACACGCTCCACTTGGGCCAGCGCCATGGGCGAGTCACGGGAGACGATTCGGATCAGTTCGGGCACGGACATGCGGACACGATAGACCGTCCGGCACCCCGCCGTGGACCGGACCCCGACACCGGGCGCCGGTGACGCACGGGTTCAGGCCGCGTCGGTGAGCTCCAGGTGCAGGGTGTGACGACCGGTCCCGTCCGCGGGTAGGACCGGTTCCCCCGGCTTGCCGTCGACCGTGCACGACCGCACCCGGCTCCCGCCGCCGCTCAGGGTCACGTCGAGCGTCATGCTCCGGTACGGCAGCCCGCGCAGGCTCACCGGCCCCCAGGTCGACGGCAGGCACGGGCGCAGCCGTAGTGAGTCGTCCGTGAACGTCAGTCCGAACAGGCCGTCGTGGATCAGCCGCAGATACGCCGTCGCCGACCAGGTCTGGTCGGGCTGCGACACGAAGTGGTGAGCGTGGCCGCCGGCGCCGCCCTGCCAGCCGCCGTCGACGGCGCCGGTCACGGAGTTGTACAGCTCGTAGAAGCCGCCGCTCGCGGTCACCAGACCGGCGAGGGTGTCCACGGCCAGCGCGAACGGCTCGGTGCGGCCCGCGACGGCGGCGGCCTGGCCGTACAGCCCGTGGACCATCGGCCAGACCATCACGTTGTGCCGTCCCGGACGCCGGTCGTCGAAGCGCGGGAAGTGCGGCCAGACGTTGACGATGCCGTACGGCTGCCAGTGCGTGGAGTCGAGGAGCTGTCCGGCGCGGCGGGCGTCGGCGACCCCGAGGAGGACGGCGAGGGCCAGTCCCGCGCCCTCCTGGGAGGTGTCGAGGTGTCCTGCAAGGGGGCCCTCACCGTGGACGAGGTAGCCGTAGGTGCCGGCGTCCGCGCGCCACAGGTGCTGGTCGATCGCCGTGCGCAGGCGCTTCGCGTCCGAGCGGAACGAGGCTGCCTGTACGGGGTGGCCGAGGGCCTCGGACATGGCCGCGAGGGCGATATGGGCGCCGTAGTAGAGGCAGTTGGTCGACAGGCACATCAGCTTGTCGGCGTGCGGGTGGTCCAGGACGAAGGACGAGTGGACGGATGTCGAGGCGGGCGGGCTCGGGTAGCCGGAGATGCCGTCGTTCATGAAGCCCGGGCCCTCGAAGAGGCCGAACGACTGGTTGAAGTGCTGCGCGCGGCGGGCCGCGAGGGTGCGCGCGGACGTGTCGTGGGCGCGGGTGAGGAAGTCCCCGTCGCCGGTGACCAGGTAGTGGTGGTGCGCGGCCAGGACCCACACGATCTGGTCCCACCACTGGTTGTCCTGCTGGACGACGAACCCGTCCCGGACGCGGTCGACCACGGACCACAGGGTGTTGCGGCCGACCCCCGGCGCCAGCAGGCTGACCCCGCTCCACGCGTTGACGGCCGCGTCCCGGGTCCAGCGCTGCGGCGCGGGATAGCCGCCACCGGCCCGGACGACCGTGCCGGGCGGGTAGGAGAGCAGGCCCGCCTTGTCGTACACCGCGCGGTCGGCGCCGATGGTGTTGGCGCCGGACACGGAGCGGAGCGCGGACGCGTACAGGGCACCGATCCGGCGTTGGGCGGCCGGGTCGTCGAAGGCGAGGGTGGGCATGGTGTACCCGTTCCCGGGCGCCGGGCCCTGCGCACCCGCGGGGATGGCCGTCGCCCCGGCGATTCCCAGGGCGATGAGCAGTGCCCTGCGCGAGATCCCGCGTTCAGCTGCCACGTTCCGTCCTCTCGGGCCCCCGGGGTCGAGATGATCCCGGGAGCCCTGAGAACGATGCTGCCCTGTGGACGGTACCGTCAGGCAGCGGGGTCGAACGAGATTCCGGAAGGCTTCGCCGACGTGAGGTGGGCCACGAAGTTCGCGTCCTTGAGACCGAAGTTCGCGCTGCCGAAGTCGTACGCGCTCAACTTGTCGCGCAGGCCCGCCGGGTAGCCGTTCCAGCCGACGAGAGGCGGGTACTGCCAGGTGTGCTTGTCGTTCTCCGGCGGCTCGTCGTTCGCGTTCCCCAGCCGGAAGTCGTGCGTGCCGATGCCGTCCTTGTGGTAGACGATCTTGGCGTGGGTGCCGTCGAAGCGGACCTCGGAGGCCGCGTGCACGGTGAACGAACCGTGGTTGGACGTCGACACGTACTGGATGGCGCCGTTCTGCACCCACACCACGACGTGTTCCCAGTCGTTGCGGTGCCCCCCGATGCTGGAGTTGGCGATGGCCTGGTCCTTCTCGAAGTACAGGCCGTACATGTACGCGCACCAGCCGTTGTTGCACTTGTAGCGCGAGTAGCTGTTGGTGTTGTCGAGGTCCGAGGCGTCGTGGCACTCGCCGCTCAGTGAACCCGTCGGTTTCAGGCCGCCGTTGATGGTCCCGTCTGGGCCGATCGCGGGCGTCGGGTAGCAGCCGTCCGTGTCGTAGTCGAAGGCGGGCAGATACGTCTTCTCCGCCGTCTCGGCGTTCGCGGGCAGCGCGGTGGGCGGAGCGGCGAAAGCGGCGGAGGGGAAGGCGATGACGAGCACGGCGGCACCGCCGAGACCGGCGAGCCACCTTCTGCGGCGGGTTCGGGACTTCTGGGACGACACTGCGTCCTCCTCTTGGGCGCAGCCCGGCGGCGGTGGATGACGGGGCTGGGGATGGAAAGGGCTTTCAGAGTCCCTGCTTTTCATGTACGCGCCAAGAGGGTGAGGTGTCACGATGGTGACACGGTGCCCAATACTTGATCTTCGCAAGTTTCTCAGTCGTCCGGCAGATCGGCGGCCGACTCCTCCGGTGTGAGGTCCGGGCGCAGCCGCAGCCAGGACGGCTGGCGCAGCATCCCGGCCCGGGTGCGGGTGCTGTAGCGGACCTCGCCGACCAGCCGGGGCACCACCCAGCGCGCACCGGCCACCGACGGCACCGGATCGAAGGGGCACGTGTCGGTCCCGGCGGCCCCCAACAGCACGGTGAGTTCGGCACGTTCGGCCTCGCTCCAGCCGGTGCCCACGTTGCCGACGTACCGCAGCCGGCCGCCCGCGCGCTGCCCCACCAGCACCGCACCCGGCAGGCCCGTCAGCCGCCCCTTGCCGGGCACCCAGCCGCCGACCAGCACGTCCTCGCTGCGCAGATTGCGGATCTTGATCCAGGCGCGGGACCGCACCCCGGGTTCGTACACCGAGTCCAGCCGCTTGCAGACCAGGCCCTCCAGCCCGTGCGCACGGGTGGCCCGCAGCGCCTCGGCGCCATGTCCGGTGAGCGCGGCGGGAGTTGACCAGTACGGGCCGTCGAGACAGAGCCGCTCCAACTCCGCGCGACGGTCGGCGTAAGGGAGCGCGAGGAGTGGCCGGTTGAGGTGAAGGAGGTCGAACAGCACCAGATGCACCGGTGTGTTCGCGGCCCGGTGCGCCACCAGCGCGGGGGACCCGGCCAGGCCCATCCGGTTCTGGAGCAACTGGAAGTCGGCGCGGCCCTGTTGGTCCAGGGCCAGCACTTCACCGTCCAGGATCGTCGGCGTGGCAGGCAACTCGCCGCCCAGGGCGTGCAGTTCGGGATACGCGCCCGTGATGTCCGCACCGGAGCGGGCACGCAGGAGGACGCTTCCGTCGCCGGGGAGATACACCAGGACACGCTGGCCGTCCTGCTTGGTCTCGTAGGCCCAGCGGGTGTCCTGTTCGGCGGGCGGGAGGGTGCCTGGGGTGGCGAGCATGGGGGAGATGCGGGGCAGGGTCACGGCAGAGGTGTCGACGGACGGCCGGGACGGCACGCGTCCAAGGGGGAGGGTTCGCCCGAACGGGGCTCCGCAGTGGGGGAACGCATGGCTGTTCGTTCATCGGTGACTGTCCCCAACTACCCTGGACCCGCAGCCAGTTGTAGCTCACGTTCGATGGATCAGAACTCGGGGCCCGGCGGTGGCGGCGCCTGTACCAGGCCCGTCTGATACGCCATCACGACGAGCTGGGCGCGGTCGCGGGCGTCGAGCTTCGTCATGGCGCGGTGCACATGTGTACGTACGGTCAGCGGGCTGACGTACAGCTTCTCGGCGATCTCGTCGTTGGAGCGGCCCGCGGCGGCCATGGCCATGATCTCGCGCTCGCGGGCGGTGAGGGCGCCGAGCCGGTCGGGCGCCGTCAGCGGGGCGCCCTGCGCGGGTGTGGCCAGGAAGCGGGTGATCAGGGTGCGGGTGGCGAGCGGGGAGAGGAGTGACTCGCCGGACGCGACCGTGCGGATGCCGGCCAGCAGGGCCTCGGCGGTGACGTCCTTGCCGAGGAAGCCGCTCGCGCCCGCCCGCAGGGCCTGTGCCACGTACTCGTCGACCTCGAAGGTGGTCAGGATGAGGACACGGGTGCCGGACAGCGCCGGGTCCGCGCAGATGGCGGTCGTGGCGGCCAGGCCGTCCGTGCCGGGCATCCGGATGTCCATCAGGACGAGATCGGGGCGGTGTTCGGCGGCCAGCGCGATCGCCTCGGCGCCGTCGGCCGCCTCGGCGACCACCTCCATGCCCTCGCAGGTGTCGATCAGGATCCGGAAGGTGGCGCGCAGAAGGGCCTGGTCGTCGGCGAGGAGTACGCGGATCGTCATGGGGTTCTTTCTTCCGGTTCCGGGGCGCTGGGATACAGCGGCAGTTCGGTGGTGACTTCGAAGCCGCCGTCGGCACGGCGCCCGGCATGGAGGGCCCCACCGACGGAACGGGCGCGCTCGCGCATGCCGATGAGTCCGAAGCCGTGGCTTTGACCTGGGCCGTAGCTTTGTCCTGGTCCTGGGCCTGCGCTTGGTGCTGGTGCTGGTGCTGGTGCTGGTGCGGTGGCCGGTACCGCGCCCGCCCGGTTGTCGCACTGGGCAGGGTGCCGGGTCCGGAAGGTGCCGCCGACGAACCGGGCGCGTTCGCGAAGGCCGACGAGTCCGAGACCGTGGCTTGCGGCTGGTGCGGTGGCCGGTACCGCGTCCACCTCGTCGTCAACGTCGGCAGGGCGTTCGGTCCCGACGGTGCCGCCGACCGACCGGGCGCGCTCGCGCATCCCGAACAGGCCGGAACCCCTGCCCGGGACGGGCGCGGCGGTCGCCACCGGTCTCGCTCCGTCGTCGGTCACCGTGACGGTCAGCCGGTCGTAGGAGTAGCGCAGCCGCACGTGCGCCGACCGGGTCGTGGCGTGCTTGCCGACGTTGGTGAGGGCCTCCTGCACGATGCGGTACGCCGTCAGGTCCACCCCGGGGGACAGGGGGCGCGGCTCGCCCTCCGTCGTCACGGTGACCGTGAGCCCGGCGGTCGCGAACGTGCCGGTCAGTTCGGCGAGTTGGGCCAGACCCGGGCTCGGGGCCAGAGGCGCGCCGGGGTCGTCGGGCCGGCGCAGCAGACCGACCGTGCCCTTCATCTCGCGCAGCGCGGAGGACGTCGTACCGGCGAGTTCCGTCAGGATCCGCTGCACATGGTCGGGGTGCGTGCGCGCGAGGTGGGCCGCGGTACCGGCCTGGGCGTGGGCCAGTGCCAGATGGTGGGCGACGACATCGTGCAACTCCCGGGCGATGCACATCCGTTGCTCGGCCACCCGGTGCCGCGCCGCCTCCTCCCGGCCGCGCTCGGCGTACTCGGCCCGCGTCCTTACCGCCTCCAGATAGGCGTCCCGCAGCCGGACCGCGTTCCCGGCGACGACCGGCAACAGCAGCCAGGCGGCCGGGCCGACGGTCTTGAACGGCCAGGGGTGATGCACCGCGTCCACCACCGTCGCCGTGGTCACCACCAGCACGACCGACGCGAGGAAGTAACGGCGGGCCGTCCTGCGACGGGTGAGAACGGCCAGCCGGTACAGGGCCAGCATCAACGGCCCCAGCATCAGCGGGGTGAGGAGGCAGCCCAGCGCGGCAGCTCCGGCGGCGGTCGTCGCCGTGACCGCGACGACCGTACGAGGACGGCTCCGCTGCCAGAACAGGGCCGCGCAGGAGACCGCGGCGAGCGCGATCGTGGGGCCGACCTCGGTCGGCCGGGGACCGCTCGGTACGCCCAGTTCGCTGCCGAAGAGGAACAGGGCGAACAGCAGGACGGCCGACATGGTGTCGACGGTGCGGAGGTGCTCGTCCGCGTAACGCTGCCAGCTGTCGTTCATGGGTGTCTCCGCCGGGGCTCCTGGGACCGAGGCCGACCGCGGTCGGCGGAGAGCGGCCACGGGACGGAGCACTCCACATCCTCTGCTTCTGCTGGGGGGACAGACCCAGTCTCCCGGGCCTACCCCGTCTTGTCGTCGTACGGCTGCCGACGATCGCGGGTACTGAGAACGCGGATCGCCGCTACTGAGAACGCCGTACGCGCCGCCGGTCGTGTCATCCCCGGGGACGACCGGCGGCGTGTGTCACACGTTCTGCAGATAGGCCAGCACGGCCAGCACCCGCCGGTGCCCGCTGTCGCTCGGCGGCAGGCTCAGCTTCAGGAACACATTGCCGATGTGCTTGCTGACCGCGCGTTCCGTGACGACCAATGTTTTGGCGATCGTCGTGTTGTCGTGGCCCTCCGCCATCAGCTTCAGCACTTCGCGCTCGCGCGGGGTCAGCGAGTCCAGCGGTGAATTGCGGCGTCGGGTCAGCAGCTCGGTCACGACCTCGGGGTCGAGCGCCGTACCGCCGGCCGCCACCCGGTCCAGCGCGTCGAGGAACTCGTCCACGCGGCCGATCCGGTCCTTGAGCAGATAGCCGACCCCGCTCGCGCCGACGCCCAACAGCTCGGCGGCGTACGACTCCTCGACATACTGCGACAGCACCAGCACCGGCAGCCCGGGGATCTTCTCCCGTGCCTCCAGCGCGGCCCGCAGCCCCTCGTCGCGGAAACCGGGTGGCATCCGCACATCGAGCACGGCCACGTCCGGCCGGTGTGCGAGCAGCGCGGGCAGCACCTCGGGCCCGCTGCCGGCGACGGCCACCACCTCGTGCCCGGCGGACGTCAACAGCAGGACCAGGCCCTCCCTGAGAAGGGCGTTGTCCTCGGCGATCACGACCCTCACGACAGTCCCGCCTCCCCTACGCTCACCAGACGCACGGCAGCTCCACTTCGATCACGGTAGGTCCCCCCACGGGGCTGGTCACAGTCACACCGCCGTCGAGCGCGGCGACCCGGCGCTGCATGCCCAGCAGCCCCGATCCGCCCGCCTCGTCGGCGCCGCCCCGGCCCTCGTCGCGCACCCGGACACGCAGTCCGGTGCGGACACGGGCGAGATGGACGTCGGCGCGTTCGGCACCGCTGTACTTGGCCGCGTTGGTCAGCGACTCGGCGATCACGAAGTACGCGGCCGCCTCCACCGCCGCAGGCGCGCGCGGCCCGTCGTGCCCGTCGGTCAGCCCGTCCACGGTCACGGTGACGGAGAGCGCGTTGCTGGCGGCCAGCGCGCGCACTGCGCCGACCAGGCCGCGGTCGGTGAGGATCGGCGGATGGATCGCGCGTACGACATGCCGCAGATCCGTCAGCGCCTCCTCGGCCAGCGTCTGCGCGTCGTCGAGCAGCTTGCGCGCCGCCTCCGGGTCCTGGTCGTAGGCCCGCTTGGCGAGCCCGACACGCATCGACAGCGAGACCAGCCGGGCCTGGGTGCCGTCGTGCAGGTCGCGTTCGATCCGGCGCAGCTCGGCCTCGTGCGCGGCGATCGCGCCCGCCCGGGTCTGCACCAACTCCTCGACGCGTACGGCCAGTCGGGCCTTCGGTGACGGCTTCAGCAGGGCGGTCGACCAGTCGGCGTCCAGGTCCGCGAGCCGGCTGATCAACGGCAGGACGACGGCCTCGCGGCGCAGCAGCCCGCACCACACCCCGTCGACGACCAGACCCAGCGGCCACAACGGCAGCATCAGCGCGGGCAGCACGGCGCCGTACGCGTAGTTGGCCACCAACCAGCGGAAGTCGGTCAGCGTGCCCGGATCGCGCACCGCCGTGCGCACCCGCTCCCGCAGGGTTCCGGTGAGCGGCTGGTACGCCTCGGGGATCTTCAGGCCCGTCCAGGCGCCCGCCTGCTGCCGCTTGGCCCCGGCGATCCGCCGTATCAGCAGCACGGTCTCGGGCAGCATGAACGCGCCGACCACCGTGGCCGTGAGGATCGCGGTGATCAGGAGCACGGTGATGAAGATGAAACACCCGAAGGTCATCGCGACGGTGAGGACCAGCTGCAGTGTCGCCCGGGCCGCCTGCCGCAGGGTAGATCGCATGGAGATCAGGTTAGGCGTGTCGGCCCGGACACGGGGGAGCCGGCGGTCCGACACGGGTGCGACGCGTTCCACCGCGGGTTCGGGAGACCGCTCCCTCGTGGCGTCGGGCGAAGGACGGGATTGTTGAGGCAACACGTCAGCGAAGATCCAACTCTGCTCGATCCGGAGGGAATCACACGGGAACCCGGGTCAGGGCGGTCAGCACGACAGCGCGGACCGAAGTGGTCGGCGGTACCCGGGAGTTGGTCCCGAGTCCCGGCGGCAGCTCGGCGCCGGACGCCGGCGTCGCCTGCCCCGGCCGCCCGCCGTCCAGAGGACCGCTCCTTCGAACTCCCCGACCAGCCCGGCCTGTTGCCCGACACGGACGACGCCGAGCGCCCCTGAAGGTCATGGCCCGGCGGGAACCTCAGGTCGTCCGGCGATGTGACCCGACCGGGGCGGCAGCCCCGAGTGCCGCCCGTCATACGGCACACCAGCCGTCGTCCACGGGCAGCACGACCCCGTTGATGTGCCGGGCCGCGTCGGAGGCGAGGAAGACGAGCGCGGCCGCCTGCTCCTCCGGGAAGGCGATCCGGTCGGAGAGTCCGAGGCCGGGGCCGATCACCCCGGGGCCGTGGGCCCGCGCGTCGACGTCGTAGGTGATGCCGGTCGCGGTGGCCCCCGGGGCGATGGCGTTGGCGCGGATTCCGCGGCTCCGGTACATCACGGCGAGGGACTTCACCAGGCCCACGATCCCGTGCTTGGCGGCGGTGCAGGCGGCGCCCGCCGCGCTGCCGCGCAGTCCGGCCTCGGCGGCGGTGAAGACGATCGCGCCGCGCCCGGCGGCGAGCATGTGCGGCAGCGCGGCCCGGGTCAGCAGGAAGGGCGCCGTCAGGTTGATCCGGAGGACCCGCTCCCACTCGGCGTCGTCGGTGTCCGCGAGGGCCGACATCCGGTCCATGATCCCGGCGTTGTTCACCAGCACGTCCAGTCCGCCGAACGCGTCGACGGCGGTGGCGACCACCGCGTCCACCACCGCCTGTTCGCTCAGGTCGCCGATGACGCGGACGGCGGAGCCGCCGTCGTGCTCGATCTCCTTGACCGTCGCCTCGGCGCCCGCCGGATCGAGGTCCGCGACCACGACCTCGGCACCCGCCAGCGCGAACTGCAGCGCGGCGGCCCGCCCGATCCCGGATCCCGCCCCGGTGACGACGACACTGCGCCCTTCAAGCCCGCTGCCGCGCATGGCGTACTCCTCGTCTCTCACGACCACTGCCGCGCATGCCGTACTCCTTGGTCCGCTGTACGTCGGGCACGGGGAGGAGGGTGTGTCCTCGGACCCGGCGCCGATCTGGGGGAGTGGCCGGCGACCGGGTCCGGGACAGCGCCGACCCCCGTCCCCACGGGTTCGGCGCGGGGGCCGCCTTCCGCTCAAGGCGACCCCGGCTCTGGTGAGCGAGGGCTCAGTTGTGCTCCTGCTGTTGCCAGTCCGCACTTCCGGCGGGCTTGCTTGAGTTAGGCAACCATATATGACTTACTTGAGTCAAGCAAGCGATTGGATATTGCTTGAGTCAGGCAAGCAGGACGGTAGGCTGAGCGCATGTCCACGTACGGCAGCATCAGTGAGACACCCTCTCTCGCCCGCGGTGGCGGGCAACACCTGCTCGTCGCCGTGGACGAGCCGGACAACGCCGAACTCCTCTCCATGACACTGGAGTTGGCGGGCTACCGCATCAGAACGGCCGGGAACGGCACCGAGGTGGTGGCACGGCTGGCGGAGCAGCGGTTCGAACTGGTCGTCATCGACGCCGAGTTGCCGGAGATGGGCGCCCTCGCGCAGGGCCACCGGCTCGTCACGCACCGCCCGCCCGTCCTCCTGCTCACCGGCTGGGACGTCCTCGGCAAGCTGCTGCCCGAACTGGGCGCGGGGGAGCGCGACTACGTCACCAAGCCGTTCCGGATCGCCGAAGTGCTCGCCCGTATACAGGTGTTGCTGCGCGGCCGGGACGGCGGGCGGGACGGCGCGCTGCACTATGCGGACCTGGTGCTGGACGACACCACCTGCCAGGCGCGGCGCGGCCGACGCGTCCTCGACCTCACGCCCGCCGAGTACCGCCTGTTGCGCCACCTCCTCGTCAACGCGCACAAGGTGCTCTCCAAGGAGCAGATCAGCCGCTACGTCTGGGGCGACTTCCGCGGCGACAACGCGATGGAGCAGCTCGTCTCCCGCCTCCGGCGCAAAGTGGACCGGGAAGGTGCGGCGCTCATCCATACGCGGCGGGGCTTCGGCTACTGGCTCGGGCGGGCGACCGGCGAGAGGTGAGTGCCCCGCCGGGGGAGTTGCACAGGATTCGCTGAGCAAATGCGGACGCTCGGTGAAGCGAGGTCGCGGGCGGTGTCACGGTGACGTGGCGGCGCCCTTTTCGCGTTGCGTTCGCGAGTCGGCGTCGTAACGCCATGCCTCGTCAACTCACAGGTAATGCAACTGAGTTGACCCTCGCTGGCATCTCTGTCCAGTTCACGGCAACAGTGGTGACGTGTGATCTGGGCCGTGTCGGGCCATTGTCAGGGAACTGGCCGGAAGGTGTCAGACGGCTCTGTTTGCATGTGCTCATCGAGGCCTCGTTCCCTGCACCCCGGCGCCCCGCCCCACACGGAGCCCTCCACCACCGAGGAGAGACGTGGCCGTCACCCTGACCGGCACCGCGCCCGAAACGGCAGCCGCGGTCCCCGAGTACCCGATGCGGCGGGACGCGCGCTGCCCCCTCGCTCCGCCGCCCGCCGTGCACGGACTGCGCGACGGGAAACCGATCAGCAGGGTCCGCATCTGGAACGGCGCCACGCCCTGGCTCATCACCCGCCACGCCGACCAGCGCGCCCTGCTCACCGACCCCCGCGTCAGCGACGACGACCTGGAGAGCGGCTTCCCCTCCGTCAACGCGCATCGCGCCGAGATCGCCCCGCACACCCCGCGCCTGATCACCAACACCGACGCGCCCGAGCACACCCGGCTGCGCCGGACGGTCAACGCACCCTTCCTCGTCAAGCGCATCGAGGCCATGCGGGCCCCCGTCCAGAAGATCGTCGACGAGCTGATCGACGACATGCCGGCCGGCCCCAACCCCGCCGACCTGCTCACCGCGCTCGCCCTGCCCGTCCCCTCGCTGGTCATCGCCGAACTGCTCGGAGTGCCGTACGAGGACCACGACTTCTTCCAGCGCAACAGCGGTATCGCGCTCGACAGCGCCGCCTCTCCCCAGGAGGCGCGGGAGGCGAGCGGTGCGCTGGCCGCCTGTCTCGACGAGCTCATCGGACTGAAGCTGGAGAACTCCGGCGAAGGGGTGCTCTCCGAGATAGCGGGGCGGGTCACGGCCGGTGAGATGAGCCGCACCGAGGCCGTCCACATGGGCGTCGCCATGCTCATCGCCGGCCACGAGACCACCGCCACGATGATCATCTTCGGCACCCTCGCCCTGCTCCAGCACCCCGACCAACTCGCCCTGGTGCGCTACATGGACGACCCGAAGGCCATCGCCGGCGCGGTCGACGAACTGCTGCGCTACCTCACCATCGTGCAGACCGGCGTCCGGCGGGTCGCCAAGGCCGACATCGAGATCGGCGGTATCACCGTCCGGCCCCAGGCCCAGTTCATCACCGGCACCGATCTGCTCGTCGACGGCGGGCAGGCAGCGTGGGTGCGCCGGCACATGCGGCACTGACGGCCCCGCCCCGGACGCCGGCCGCCCCGGACACCGGCGTCCGGCCCTGTCGTAGCGCAGCGAGTCGTACGGCGGCGGGCTCATCGAGTTCCACGCGCTGCTGAGGCAGTGGCGGGAGGACGGAGACATGGGCGAGCTGCTGGCCGAGTGACGGGCGGGGACGGGTGCCGGTCGGTCAGTCCCGCGCGGTGAGAATGCTCAGCGCGTTCGCGGCGACGACGGCTCCGATGCCCGCCCACTCCGCCCAGCCCAGTTGCTGCCCCAGGCCGATCCACCCGACCACGGCGGCGAGCACCGGGTTGACGCTCATGAACAGCCCGAAGGCCGGAGCCGGCACCCGGCGCAGCGTGAACAGATCGACCAGATACGGCACCGCCGACGAGAGCACCCCGGCCGCCATCGCGCACCCGGCCGCCGCGAGGGTCGGCGGCTGCCGGATCGCGACGACGATCCCGATCGGCAGGAACATCAGCGCGGACACCCCGGCCGCCGTCGCCGGACCCTGCGCCCCGGGGATCCGTCGGCCGACGGTCCGGTTGAGCAGGATGTACGAGGCCCAGCACGCGGCGGCCAGCAGGCCGAGACCCATGCCCAGGTAGTCCGCCGACGGGCGCGGCCGCATCAGCGTCACCACCCCTGCCACCGCG
The DNA here is from genome assembly GCF_016612545.1 of Streptomyces sp. MBT65. Taxonomy (GTDB): domain Bacteria; phylum Actinomycetota; class Actinomycetes; order Streptomycetales; family Streptomycetaceae; genus Streptomyces. Next base: position 21,564 of record NZ_JAENRY010000001.1, read on the forward strand.
ATCAGCGCACAACAGGCGTCCACACGGCGCCGGGTCGCGGCCAGCGCGATGGACAGCGGACCCAGGAACTCCAGCGTCACCGCCAGACCGAGCCCGATCCGGTCGATGGCGGTGTACAGGGACAGATTCATCGTCCCGAACACCACGGCCAGCAGCAGCACCGGCCACCACTGCCGCCAGACGAACTCCCGCAACCGGGGCCTGCCCACCGCGAACAGCACGACCGCGGCGACGTACTGGCGCACCGCGACGACCCCCACCGGCCCGATGACCGGGAAGGCGAGGGACCCGATCGCCGCGCCGACCTGGTTGGACAGCCCGCTGCCCGCCATGGTGGCGACCCCGGCGAGGCCCACCTTCGACGGCTGCGGGGCGCCATGTGGCGTGACGGACAGGGGAGTTGTCGTAGCGGAGGCTCCAGGCATACCCCGATCGTGCGCCCCGCCGACACTTGCGCAAAATGCAACATCGAGACGATCTATACGCTGGAGTCATGGATCTGGAGCTACGGCAGTTGCGCTGCCTCGTCGCGATTGTCGACGAGGGCACCTTCACGGACGCCGCCCTCGCCCTCGGCGTCTCCCAGGCGGCCGTCTCCCGCACCCTCGCCTCCCTCGAACAGGCCCTGGGTGTACGGCTGTTGAGGCGCACCTCGCGATCGGTGACGCCGACGAGCACCGGGCTGCGGGTCGTCGCGCACGCCCGCCGTGTCCTCGCCGAGGTCGACGAGCTGGTCCGGGACGCCACCTCGGGCCACGCCCATCTGCGCATCGGCTACGCCTGGTCGGCGCTCGGCAGGCACACGCTCCCCTTCCAGCGCCGCTGGGGCAGGGCGCACCCGGAGACCGATCTGCACCTGGTCCGGGTGAACTCCGCCACCGCCGGGCTGGAGGAAGGCGCCTGCGATCTGGCCGTGGTCCGCAGAGCACTGGACGACCGGCGGTTCGAGTCGGCGATCGTCGGGCTGGAGCGACGCCTGTGCGCCATGGCCTCGGACGACCCGCTGGCCCGGCGCCGGTCGGTCCGGCTGGCCGATCTCGCCGGACGCACCCTGCTGGTCGACCGCCGCACCGGCACCACGTCCGCCGACCTGTGGCCGCCCGACTCCCGCCCGGCCACCGAGGACACCCACGACGTCGACGACTGGCTCACCGTGATCGCCACCGGCCGCAGCGTCGGCATGACCGCCGAGTCGACCGCCAACCAGTACCCGCGGCCCGGAGTCGTCTACCGCCCGGTGCGCGACGGCGAGCCCATCGCCGTACGCCTCGCCTGGTGGAAGGACGATCCGCACCCCGCCGCCCAGGCCGTGCTGGAACTGCTCACCGCGCTCTACCGCGAGGCCTGAACCGGGTCACCCTGACGGCCCACGCCCGTGGCCTCCACCAGGGGCCCGCTCGACGCTGAGGCCATGAGCCCTGGTCATGCCCGCTCGTCGCAGCGGACGCGGATCGTCCTCCTGGTGGCCGTCGTCGTCGCGGCCCTCGTCACGGGCCTCGCGCTGCTGCCCGACACCTTCTCGGCGGACGCCCACGGGCGAGTCACCAGGGTCACCGCCGTCGGTGACGTGGGCAAGAACCCTCCGGTCACCAAGCCGACGATCGCCTGTGCGGACCTGCTCCAGAAGGACTTCGGGACGCTCGACGACGCGGCGACCTCCGTCGCCTCCGTGACCGTCGTGGCCAAGGGCGACGCGAGCGCGTACGAGTACTGCGACGTCAGGGGCACCGTCGCCCCGCAGATCCGGTTCGAGCTGAGGCTGCCGACCCGGATCTCACCAAGTTCCACGAGGCCGGCGGCAGGCTCATCCAGTGGCACGGGCTGACCGACCCCAACATCCCGCCCACCGGGACCCGGGTATACCGCCAGGCCATGATCGACACGATGGGGCAGGAGAAGGTCGACGACTTCTACCGCCTGTACCTGTTCCCGGGCGTCAACCACTGCGGCGGCGGTGACGGACCCGACAGCTTCGACCTGCTGAGCAGGCTGATCGACTGGCGGGAGACCGGGAAGGTGCCGGGCGCTGTCGTCGCGTCGAAGACCAGTGGCGGCAATCAGCCCGGGGGACCGGCGGGCGGTCAGCTCGGCGGCGGCAGCGCGAAGGCCTCCGCGAGCGCGAGCGGCAGCGCGCCCACCGTCGAATACACGCGGCCCGTCTACCCGTACCCCCAACTGGTCGCCTACGACGGCTCCGGCAACAAGGACGACGCGGCCAACTACCGCGCCTACACACCCGACAAGCTGCCTGACGACCACTACAAGTGGGTCGGCTCCTTCACCTCCGGCTACCAGGAGTGGTGCGAGACGAAGGACGGCAGGTCGATGAGCTGTAGCCGTCACGCGCCGTAGGAGAAGGCGGTTCTCCAGCCCGAGAAGAGTGCGGTTCACTGCCCGTCCAGGGCCGGTCCATGGGCGGGCGGCGGCGTGTCTGCGGTAAGTATGGGCGGAAGCATGCGTGCAATACGGCGGACAAAATTGTTGACAATCTTGTTTGGCTAGATTTAGGTTCGACAGGCACTCACTCAGGGAGGGCAACGATGCCGAAAGAAGCCCGTCCGAGCACCGGGGAGCAGGCCAAGCAACATGCGCTCGCGCAGTTGCGGCAGGCGATCCTGCAGGGCGACATGGCACCGGCACAGCGGTTGGTGGAGAACGAGCTGGCCGAGCAGTTCGATGTGACGCGGGCCAGCATCCGGGCGGCGCTGATCGATCTGGCGGCCGAAGGACTGGTCGAGCGGATCCGCAACCGGGGTTCCCGGGTGCGGGTGGTGACAGTGGAGGAAGCGGTCGCCATCACGGAGTGCCGCATGGTCCTGGAGGGACTGTGCGCGGCCAAGGCGGCCGTCGCGGCCGACGACGACCAGTTGACCGAACTGGTGGACCTGGGCCGGGCCATGACCAAGGCCGTGGCTGACGGTGAGCCGGTGACCTACTCCGAGCTCAACCACGAACTGCACGACAAGGTACGGGAGTTCTCCGGCCAGCAGACGGCCGTGGCCCTGCTGGAGCGGCTCAATGCCCAACTGGTGCGGCACCGCTTCCAGTTGGCGCTGCGGCCGGGGCGTCCGCAGCAGTCCCTGAGCGAGCATCTGGCGATGATCGAGGCGATCACGGCCAGGGACCCACAGGCGGCCGAGGCGGCCGTCCGCGCCCATCTCACCAGTGTGATCGAGGCGTTGCGCGACTGACGCGCGGCGGATCGGCGCAGCTGGGGCGGGCGCACACCTGTCCACCAAGGAGATTCGAGTCATGACGCACGGCAACGCGCCCGCCCCCCCACGATCGACGCTCGTCGTCACGGCGCACGCCGGGGACTTCGTCTGGCGGGCGGGCGGAGCCATCGCGCTGGCCGCCGCCCGCGGTGAGAAGGTCACCATCGCCTGTCTGACCTTCGGTGAGCGCGGTGAGTCCGCCAAGGCCTGGCGCGAGGGCAAGAAGCTGGACGAGATCAAGGCGATACGCCAGGACGAGGCCGAGCGCGCCGCGGCCACCCTCGGCGCCGAGGTCCGCTTCTTCGACGCCGGCGACTACCCCCTGGTCGCCACCGCCGAGTTGACCGACAAACTGGTCGAGGTCTACCGCGCCACCCAGCCCGACGTCGTGCTCACCCACCCCACCGAGGACCCGTACAACGGCGACCACCCGGCCGCCAACCGGATGGCGCTGGAGGCCCGCGTCCTGGCGCAGGCCATCGGATACCCCGGCGAGGGCGAGATCATCGGCGCCCCGCCGGTCTTCTACTTCGAGCCGCACCAGCCCGAGATGAGCGGCTTCAAGCCCGAGGTCCTCCTCGACATCACCGAGGTCTGGGACACCAAGCGCGCCGCGATGGAGTGCCTCGGCGCCCAGCAGCACCTGTGGGACTACTACACCGACCTGGCCGTACGTCGAGGCGTCCAGCTCAAGCGCAACGCCGGCCCGAACCTGGGCCTGGCCCACAAGACGATGGCCGAGGCGTACATGCGCCCGTATCCGCAGATCGCGAAGGAGCTGGCATAACCATGGGCGGCGTCATCGTCACCAACCCCCCGAAGGCGGACGCCCAGGACGTCGAGGCGCTGAGTGCCTTCGGCGTGGCCACCGTCAGCGAGGCCATGGACCGCACCGGACTGCTCGGCCCCTCAATTCGCCCTGTGCAGCAGGGAGTTCGGGTCGCGGGCACCGCCGTCACCGTGCTCAGCTGGCCCGGCGACAACCTCATGATCCACGCGGCCGTGGAGCAGTGCGGCGAGGGCGACATCCTGGTCGTCACCACCACCTCCCCGTGCACGGACGGCCTGTTCGGCGAACTCTTCGCCACGGCACTCCAGAAGCGCGGGGTGCGCGGAGTCGTCCTCAACACGGGCATCCGCGACACCCAGGAACTGCGCGACATGGGCTTCGCCGCCTGGTCCCGTGCCGTCTCCTCCCAGGGCACCGTCAAGGCCACCGGCGGCTCCGTCAACGTGCCCATCGCCATCGACGGCCAGGTCGTCCGCCCCGGTGACGTGATCGTCGCCGACGACGACGGCGTGGTGGTCGTCCCGCGCGAGAAGGCCCGCGAGACCGCCGAGAGGTCGGAGGCCCGCGAGGCCAAGGAAGCGGCCACCCGCGCCGCCTTCCTGGAGGGCCAACTCGGTCTGGACCGCTACGGGTTGCGCGACACCCTCAAGCAACTCGGCGTCGAGTACCGGTCGTACGAGGAGTACACCGGAGCCGGGTCGTGACCGGGCCCGCGGAGGTGCGCTGCATGCTGATGCGCGGCGGCACCTCCAAGGGCGCCTACTTCCTGGCCGAGGACCTCCCCGCCGATCCGGCCGACCGTGACGACCTGCTGCTGCGCGTCATGGGCAGCCCCGACCCGCGCCAGATCGACGGCCTGGGCGGCGCCCACCCGCTCACCAGCAAGGTCGGCGTGGTCTCCGTCTCGGCCGACCCCGAGGCCGACGTCGACTACCTGTTCCTGCAAGTCGCCGTCGACCGCCCCGAAGTGACGGATCGTCAGAACTGCGGGAACATCCTCGCCGGCATAGGCCCGTTCGCCGTGGAGCGGGGGCTCGTGGCCCCCGGTGACGGCGAGACCTCCGTCCGCATCCGCATGCTCAACACCGGGGAACTCGCGATCGCCAGCTTCCCCACGCCGGGCGGACGGGTCGACTACTCCGGTACGGCCGAGATCTCGGGCGTGCCCGGCACCGCCGCGCCGGTGGTGATCGAATTCCCGCAGGGCGCGAGCCCGTTGCTGCCGACCGGGCGCGTCCGTGACGTGATCGCCGGCACCGAGGTGACCTGCGTCGACAACGGCATGCCGGTCGTCCTGATCCCCGCCGCCGTACTGGACGTCACGGGATACGAGACGCCCGGAGACCTGGAGGAGAACCTCGTTCTCGCCGACCGCCTCCGGGAGATCCGTCTGGCGGCAGGGAAGCTGATGGGCCTCGGTGAAGTCGGCCACACCACGATCCCCAAGCTCAGCCTGCTGGCACCGCCGAGGGACGGCGGCGCGGTGACGACCCGCACCTTCATTCCCGTGCGCTGCCACACGTCCATCGGTGTCCTAGGCGCCGCGAGCGTGGCGGCGGGGCTCCTCGTCCCCGGCGGGGTGGGGGAGGGCATCGCGACCGTACCCGCACAAAGTGACCGAATACGTATCGAGCATCCCAGCGGATTCCTGGACATCGAAACCGGCGTCGAGGTCGGATCCGCAGGGTCCGCTCCCGTGGTCCGCAGAACCGCGGTCGTCCGCACCGCACGAAAGATCTTCGACGGCACGGTCTTCCCCCGGCCCGCCGGCATCACACCACGCGATACCGCCCCGACTCCCGCACCCGCACGCCCCCTTGGAGGCAACGATGGCTCCGCCGCTCGGTGACATCGCCCATATCGGCCACGCCCAGCTCTTCACCCCGGACCTGGACGCCAGTGTCGCGTTCTTCACCGACTACCTGGGCCTCACGGTCAACGGCCGGGACGGTGACACCGTGTACCTCCGGACCTACGACGACTACGAGCACCACAGCCTGGTCCTCACCGCCCGCGCACAGCCCGGCCTCGGCCGGCTCGCCCTGCGCACCTCCAGCGAGGAGGCCCTCCAGCGCCGTATCAAGGCGATCGAGGAGGCGGGCGGCACCGGCAGGTGGGTCGAGGACGAACCCGGTCTCGGCAAGCTCTACGTCACCACCGACCCGGACGGCCACGAGCACGCCCTCTACTGGGAGAGCGAGCACTACCGGGCCCCCGCCGAGCTGAAACCGGCGCTGAAGAACCAGCCGCAGGCAAAACCCAACCGGGGCGTCGGAGTTCGGCGTCTGGACCACATCAACTTCCTTGCCGCGGACGTGCTGTCCAGTGCCGAGTTCCAGCAACAGGTGCTGGGCGCACGGCCGACGGAGCAGATCCGGCTCAACAGCGGCCGGATCGCGGCGCGTTGGCTGACGTACACGAACAAGTCGTACGACGTGGTCTACACGGAGGACTGGACCGGTTCGACCGGGCGGCTGCATCACATCGCCTTCGCGACCGACACCCGCGAGGACATCCTGCGCGCGGCCGATCTCGCCATCGACACAGGGGTGTTCATCGAGACGGGCCCCCATAAGCACGCCATCCAGCAGACGTTCTTCCTCTACGTCTACGAACCCGGCGGCAACCGCATCGAGTTGTGCAACCCGCTCACCCGACTCGTCCTGGCGCCCGACTGGCCGCTGATCACCTGGACCGAGGAGGAGCGGAAGAAGGGGCAGGCCTGGGGCCTGAAGACCATCGAGTCCTTCCACACGCACGGAACCCCGCCGGTCGCCTGAGCGACGCGCGGGAGCCGCCGGAGTCACCCCTCACGCGATTGTCGATGAGATTGTTGACAAAAACGTTGACTATCTGGGGGGTGACTCCTTAGCGTCTGGCGCACCAAGCACGAGAGGTAACCAACGATGTCTTCCTCCCCCTCCCCGTCCCCCGCTCTGTCCGCCCGCATGAGCCGGCTGGCCCTCCTGGTCATCGGCCTGTGCTGGCTGGCCGTCCTCTTCGACGGCCTCGACATGTTCATCTACGGCTCGGTGCTCCCGCACCTGCTGGAGACGAAGACCTTCGGTCTCACCCCGGACCAGGCCGGCGACCTCGGCAGCTACGCCACCTTCGGCATGCTGGTGGGCGCCCTGACCGCGGGCACGGTCGCGGACCGGATCGGCCGCAAGCAGCTGATGATCGCCTGCGTGACGCTGTTCTCGCTGGCCTCCGGCATCTGCGCGGTCTCCGGCAGCCTCGAGGTCTTCGGCCTGGGCCGCACCCTCGCCGGCGTCGGCCTCGGCGGGCTGCTGCCCACCGCGATCAGCATGGTCTCCGACTACGCCCCGCGCGGCCGGACCGCCCTCACCATCGGCATGCTGATGACCGCCCACCACGCGGGCGGCATCCTCTCCGCCTACGTCGCCAAGTGGCTGGTGGATCCGGTCGGTTGGCGCGCCGCCTTCTGGGTCTGCGTCCTCCCGCTGCTCTTCGTCCCGGTGCTGCTGAAGTTCCTGCCCGAGTCGCTGAGCTTCCTGGTCGCCAAGGGCCGCACCGACGAAGCGCACGCCCTCGCCGAGCGCTTCGAGGTCGAACTCCCGGCCGCCACCGGCAAGAAGACGGCGGCCGACCGCTGGGACGCCCTGCTCAACCTCTTCCGCGGCGGCGAATGGCTCCAGACCCTGCTGTACTGGTGCGCCTCCTTCGGCGGCCTGCTCCTCGTCTACGGCGTCGCCACCTGGCTGCCCACCTTGATGCGCTCCGAGGGCTACGCGCTCGCCGACGCCCTCACCTTCGTCGTCGTCTTCAACCTCGGCGGCATCGTGGGCATGCTCGCCGCGGGCCGCGCGGCCGACCGCTTCGGCGCCCCGCGCATCTCGTCGATCTGGTTCGCGCTCACCGCGGTCGGCGTCTTCCTGCTCGGTGTCCACATGGACCAGGCGGTGACGATGCTGGTCGTCTTCCTCACCGGCGTCTTCCTCAACAGCGCCCAGACGATGATCTACGCGACCGTCTCCATCCGCTCGACTCCCGACAACCGTGCCACGGCGGTCGGTTGGACCTCGGGCATGGGCCGCTTCGGCGCCGTCTTCGGCCCGTGGCTCGGCGGCCAACTGCTCGCCTCCGGCAACGGCGACTGGGGCTTCACGTCCTTCGCCATCGCCGGTCTGTCGTCCATGGTGTTCATCGGGATCGCCGCCCTGCGCAGCTCGAAGCAGGCCGCGCGGGCCGATGCCCCGCAGGAACTGGTCGGTTCGCACTGACCCGGAAGCACGGACACGGACAGAGCCGGACGCCGGCCACCGCAGGGGATGCGGGGGCCGGCGTCGGTCTGTGCGGCGTGCCGGGTGCCGGTGATCTCCGGCGGGCTGCGCGGAGGCGGGCCGGTGGCCTGCACGGAGGCAGGTCAGAACCCGCTCGCTTCGGTCGGTGAGCCCCGTCTAGGGTTCCGGGATGAGCAATTCCCTTGCGGCCGCTGTTCTCACGACCGCCGACCTGTCCGAGGCGATACGCGCCGTGCGTACCTTGCTGGACCTGGCGGACGTCGGCCAGGGAGAGGTCGACTTCGAAGCCGTGATCAGGTCGTCGGATGTTCTGGCGCGCGTACGTCAGGTACTGCCCGACCTCGAATGGTGGGCGTCGGCCGGCAAGGAGCACGGTTCGTCGGAGGCCGGCGACAATCCTGCGGACTGCCTGCCGATCCGAGTGTTCGACTGGGGCCGTCCGTTGGACCGTGCTGAGCCCTTCATCGCCGCTCTGGGGCCGGATCCCGCGGCTGTCCGGTGGGATCTGGACGAGTGGTCCGCGGTTCCCGAAGCGGGACTGGAGGTGATCTCACAGAAGTACGCGTACCTCACGTTGACCGTGAATTCCCGGGACCTCTACCAGGACGAGCCGTCGCAGGACCACACCGTCCACGTGCACGTCCGGAGCCGGAACGGCTTCCAACTCGCCCGCGCCCATTGGCTCGCCGATCAGGTGGGTGGCAGATTCACCGGCAGGGTGGAGCTGGCACCTCTGTGACCCGGGCTAGTCGTCCGAGCCCATCTGGTCCTCCGCCGACAGGTGTTCCACCGTCCTGCCCGTCTCCGTGAACGTCCGAGTGACGTACCCCGACGAGTACACCCACAGGATGCGCAGCGGGGTGTCGCCGACGTTCCGGAACAGGTGGGGGATCGGTGAGGGGACGTACGTGGTGTCGTACTGCTCCAGCCTCGTCACCTCGCCGTCGACCACCACCTCCGCCTCGCCCTCCAGGATCGTCACGTGCTCGTCGCAGTTGTGCGAGTGCAACGGCGCCCCGGAGCCGACCGGATACACGCTCATCCCACTGGTGATGAGGTTCTCCCCGCCCGCCGACGGCGTCGTCACGAGGGGGGTCGTGACGACGGCACCGCCCCGGTCGAGCAGGGGCACGGACGCGACCTTGATGATCGTGGTCATCCGGAGTTCCTTTCCGCTCACACTCTTCTGCGGCGCCTGACGTTAGGCCCCTCGCGCGGGAATGGGTGCCCTCTGGCGTGCAGCTTTACCTTGCATTTCCAGAGGGGTGAGCTTTCCGGACCCGGCTGTACGGTCGGCACGCATCGCACGGATTCACGCACCGTGCACATGACGCGCCGGAAAGAAAAGGCAGGTATCGGCCCATGAGGCTCCCCGTTCTCACCGAAGAGGAAATGGACCCGCGCCAGCAGGAACTGGCCGCCCGCATCGCCGGCCGGCGCGGCGCGGTCCGCGGCCCCTTCCGGGTCTGGCTGCACAGCCCGGAGATGTGCGAACGGGCCGAATCCCTCGGCGCGTTCGCCCGCTTCGACAGCAGCCTCCCCAAGCACCTGAGCGAACTCACCCTGCTGATGGCCGCCCGCAACTGGGACGCGCAGTACTCCTGGAACGCCCATGTCCACCAGGCGATCGAGGCCGGCATCCCGGAGGCCGCCGTCAAGGCGATCGCCGAGAAGCGCGAAGCCGTCTTCGACAATGAGGCGGACCAGGCCTTCTACCGGTTCTGCCGCGAGATCCTCGACGACCACTTCGTCACCGACGAGACCTTCGCCGCAGCGCTGGCGCACTTCGGCTCCAAGGGCCTGGTCGACACCATCGGCGCCCTCGGCAACTTCACCATGCTCGGCATGTGCCTCAACACCTTCCAGGTGGACCTCCAGGCAGACAAGGAGCCGCCGTTCCCGGACATCCGCGGCTACGGCCGGGTCGCCGCCGGCCGGTCCGACGGCTCCGACGGCTCCGACGGCATCGAGCCACGGCCGTGACAACTCCGGGGGGAGACGCGGTACTTCGCGTCCGGGGCGTCACCAAGAGCTTCGGCGGCGCCGCCGCGCTGAAGGGCGTGGACCTCGACCTGTACCCCGGCGAGGTCCACGCGCTGATGGGCATGAACGGCGCCGGCAAGTCCACGCTGGTACAGGTCCTTTCGGGGATCCACCAGAGCGACGAGGGCACCGTCGAGGTCAACGGCCGGGCCCAGCACGGACTTACGGTGCGCAGGGCCCGCCGGCTCGGCATCGCCTCGGTGCCCCAGCGCCGGGAACTGGCGATGGGGCTCACCGTCGCCGAGAACGTGATGCTGGGCGACCTGCCGACCCGCGCCGGTGCCGTGCGCTGGAAGGCCGTCAACTCCCAGGCATGTAAGGCCCTTGAAGCCCTCGGCATCGACATCGACGTGACCCGCACCGCGGGCTCGCTCACCGTCGCCGAGCAGACCATGGTCGAGGTGGCCCGCGAGGTCAGACGCGGCGGCCGCATCCTGATCCTCGACGAGCCGACCGCCTGTCTGAGCGCCGAAGCGGCCCAGCAGATACGGGAGTTGGTCCGCATCCTGCGCGACGAGGGTGTCGCCGTCGTCTACATCTCGCACTACATCGACGAGGTGCTGGCCGTCGCCGACCGCGTGACGGTGCTGCGGGACGGAGCGGTCGTACGCAGCGCGCCCGCCGCCGAGTTCGACGCCGCCGCACTCGTCCGCAGCATGGTCGGACGGGACGTCGTGTCGCAGCGGGCCCAACGGCCCGCCCCCAAGGACGAGATCGGCCTCACCGTGCGTGGCCTCACCGACGGCCGGGCCGTGCGGGACTTCACCGTCGACGTGCGCAAGGGCGAGATCGTCGCCGTGCTCGGACCGGCCGGGGACGCGCAGTCGCGCCTCTTCGACCTGCTCTCCGGCCGCCGCCGCCCCGACACCGGCCACCTCGCCGTGGACGGAACTCCCGTGCCGTTCGGGCGAGTTCACGCCTCGCTCGGCAGCGGGCTGCGCTGCGTCACCGGTGACCGCCGGGCCCTCGGCCTGGTCCCGGAGCTGTCCCTGGACGAGAACCTGATGCTCGCCGACGACCGCTTCGCCCGCCGCCGCTTGCACCGGCGCGCCCAACTCGCCCGCCGCGCCGCCCCGTTGCGCAGGAGCTACGGCGTGGTCGCCCTCGCAGGCAACCCGCCCGTGGGCGCGCTGTCCGGCGGCAACCAGCAGAAGGTGCTGCTCGCCAAGTGGCTGGGGACCCAGCCGGTCGCCTGCTTCCTGGAGGACCCCACCAACGGGGTCGACATCGCGGCCATGGCCGACATCCACGCCCTCGTCGACGACTTCGCCTCGCGCGGAGTCGCCGTCCTGCTCGCCTCCTCGTCCGCCGAGGAGGTCATGCGCCTCGCCGACCGGGTCGTCGTCGTCAGCGCCGGCCGGACGGTCGCCGAGCACGACATCGACGCCATCACCCACGACGAACTCGTCGCCACCGCTCTCGGAGGTCAACCGCAGTGAGCGTCAAGACAGTTACCGACGCCCCCGGCGTCTCCGATCCGCGAGGGGAGCCCCGCCCTCGCCTCTCGGTGGCCGCGCTGCGCGGTGCCCCGCACACCGGCCTGATCGCGGTTCTTATCGTCGTGATCGTCGGCACCTCGCTGCGCACCGACTCGTTCGCCACCGACACGAACGTCATCAACATCCTGCGCCAGGTCAGCGTCGTCGCCGTGATCGCGGCCGGGCTCACCCTGCTGATGACCGCGGGCGGCATGGACTTCTCCATGGGCAGCAACGTCGCCGTGACGACCGCGGTCGGGGCGCAGTTGCTGGCCCACGGCCACTCCACCGCGTTCACCGTCGTCGCCGCACTCGTGCTGGCCACGCTGATCGGTCTGGTCAACGGGGTGGTCGTGACGTTCACGAACGTCGCCCCGTTCGTCGCGACCCTGGCGATGGCGACTCTCCTGGACGGTGTCGCCCTTCTCGTGCTCGACAGCGTGAGCGTCTCCATCGGCACCAGGATGTTCGCGCTCGGCAACAACAAGATTCTCGGGGTCCCGTACCTCCTGGTCGTCGCGATCCTCGTGCTGCTGGCGACCGCTCTGGTCATGCGGTTCACCGTGTTCGGCCGCGACGCCTTCGCCATCGGCGGCAACGAGCACGTCGCCCGGCTCAGCGGCATCAACGTCACCGCCCGCAAGCTCTCGCTCTACGCCCTCACCGGCGCCCTGTCCGGACTGGCCGGCCTGATGCTGCTGTCCCGGCTCAGCGGCAGCAGCCCCGGCACCGGCGGACTCTCCCTCCAGCTCCAGGCCGTCGCCGCGGTCGTCATCGGCGGCACCGCCCTGGCCGGCGGCTACGGCACGGTCGTAGGCACCGCGCTCGGAGTGGTGCTCCTCGGCGTGGTCGCCAACGCGCTGAACCTGCTCCAGGTCTCCAGCAACTACCAGTCGGTCTCCGTCGGTGGCGTGCTGCTCGTCGCGGCCATCGCCAACGAGATGCACAAGGCACGTTCCGCACGTCATTGACCGACCCTGCCCACTCCCTCCTTGAGCCCTGCTCACTTCACGTTGAGCCCCGCTCACTCCACCCTTGAATGGCGGTTCACCATGAGAATGTCGTTCCGATCCCGCAGAGCCGTGCTCGCCGCGTTCGCCGGCAGCACTCTTGTCCTGAGCGGCTGTGCCAGCAGTGACGACAGCGGGAGTTCCGGCGATGTCACCCTCGGGTTCGTCAACGGCGGTGACACCGAGTTCCACAGCTGTCTCCAGAAAGCGGTCGAGCAGACGGCGAAGACACAGAACGCCAAGGTCTTCACCGCCAACTCGCACCAGAATTCCACCACCGAACTCTCCAACATCGAGGACATGACCTCGCGCAACGTGAGCGCGCTGATCGTGCAGACGGTCAACGTGGACGCGCTGAAGGGCGACATCGCCAAGGCGAAGGCCGCGAACATCCCGATCTATCTGACCTCCGTGGCCACCAGCGACCTGAACGACATTCTCGGCGCGGCCGTGGTCGATCTCGGCAGGCTCGGCGCCCTGGACGCGGGCTGGATCGCGCAGGACGCGGGCGGCAAGAACGTCGAGGTCGGCGTGATCGCGGGGGCGCCCGGCGCGGCCTCCGACCTGATGGTGGGCGGCTTCACGAAGGCATTGCCCAGCACCGCGAAGGTGGTCGCGAACCAGCCGGGCATGTTCAACCCGGTGAAGGCGCAGGACGTGGCCGAGAACATGATCCAGGCCCACCCGGACCTTCAGTACGCGTTCGTCGCCTCCGAGGACATGGCGCTGGCCGCCCGCAAGGCGTTCGACGCGGCCGGCAAGAAGGACGTGAAGATCGTGACCGCCAACGGCACGGACGAGGGCCTGGCCGCCGTCGAGGACGGACGGCTCTCCGCCACCGTGGCCAACTCGGCCATGGCGATAGGACAGACCGCGGTCGAGAACGCGGTCGGTCTGTTGGCCAAGAAGAAGGTTGACAAAATTGCCAACATTCCTCTTTTGTTGGTGACCAAGGACAACCTGAGCAAGGCTCCCCAGTACTGCCCCAAGTAGCGGAGCCCGGTGCCGGGAGCGACACCTGCCTCATTGTTGTCCGAGCCGCCTGTCCGTCACATCGCCCACATGTCCAAGTCGAGCCGCGACCTGGACATGGCGGCCGGGGACGGAGCCATCAGTACGACCGGCACCGCCGCCGGGGCCCACCCCTGGCATCCGTGGGCCTCCGGAGGAATCATGGATCGACTGCTCCTCATGCACAGCTTCGTCACCGTCGCACAGGCCGGCAGCTTCAGCGGCGCCGCGAAGAAGCTGGGCTCGTCGGGCTCGCTGGTGTCGCGCCACGTCGCCGAGCTGGAGCGACAGGTGGGCGTCCGCCTGGTCAACCGCACCGCCCGCTCGGTCAGCCTCACCGAACCGGGCCTGAAGTACGCCGAGTTCGCGGCCCGCATCCTCGACGAGATCGAGGCCGAGGACGCCGTCATCTCCCACCTCCACGACCGCGCCGAGGGCACCCTGAGCATCATCTGCCCCAAGTGGATCGGCAGCCTGGACCTCGGAGACGCGATCGCCGCCTTCTCCGCCGCCCACCCCAAGATCCACGTCCGCTTCGAGCTCGGCGGCATGTCGGACCGTACGTACGACTTCCTCGACAGCGGCTTCGACGTCGCCTTCCACACCCGCGACCTGCGCGACTCCAGCGTGCGCCTCAAGAAGATCGCCTCGCTGCCCTTCGTGCTGTGCGCCTCCGAGACGTACCTGGAGCGCGGCGGCCCGCTCACCGAACCCAACGGCCTGGCCCACCACGACTGCCTGGTCCACGTCAACGACCCGGTCTGGCGCATCGGCCACGGCCACGCCAGCACCCTGCACAAGATCCGCAACATCGCCTTCTCGTCCAACTCGTACATCGCCCTCCAGAAGGCCGCCGTCCACGGCCGCGGCATAGCCCTGCTGCCACAACGCCCGGCCTACGACGACCTGATGAGCGGCGCCCTCCAGGTCCTGCTCCCCGAACTCGCGGTCCCCGACCGCCCCCTGTTCGCGATCTACGGCCCCGGCCAGGCCACCCCGCGCAAGGTCAGCGTCTTCCTGGACTTCCTCGCGGAATGGTTCTCACAGAACCCCATTCCCGCCATCCGTGCGTAGCCGCAAGAAACGATTGCGAATTCAGACGAGCCCGAACCATTGAGGCCTTCACGCCCCGAAATCTAGGCTCGCCGGGCGACCCGCGAAACGAGGCATCCATGGGAATCCAGAGAATCGAATCCGTCACCTACGGCATCGACGACGTAGACGAATGTGTCCGTTTCTTCGGCGACTTCGGCCTGTTCCTGCTGGAGCGCACCGAGGAGCACGCGGTCTTCGAGACACTCACCGGGCAGACCCTCCACCTGGACACCGCGCCCGGCCCGCTGCTGCCGCCGCCGGTGGAGGCCGGACCGACGATCCGCGAGGTGGTCTGGGGCGTCGACACCCCGGAGGAACTGGCCCGGCTGGTCGCCGCCGCGGGCCGCGACCGCAAGATCCACGAGAGCGCCGACGGCGTCCACCGCACCGTGGACGAGAGCGGCTTCGGCGTCGGACTCACCCTGGCCCGGCCGAAGGACGCGGACGTCACCCCCCGACCCGCCAACGCGCTGGGCAGCGTCGACCGCTGGAACACCGCGCTGGAACCGCTCACCCGCGCCTTCCCCCTGCGCATGTGCCACGTCGCGCTGAACATCGTCAAGGAAGGACGCGAGGACGCCGTCGCGTTCTACACCGAGCGGCTCGGCTTCCGGCCCACCGACATCGTCGAACCGATGGGCGTGTTCATGCAGGCACCGGGCGACGACGACCAGCACACCATGCTGCTGTGCCACCGCCCCGACCGCGCGGGCGTCAACCACATCGCCTACGAGGTCCCCGGCTTCGACGACGTCATCGAGGGCGGCAACTACATGATCGAGCGCGGCTGGCGGGAGGCCCGCAAGCTCGGCCGCCACACCGTCGGCTCGAACGTCTTCCGCTTCCTGCACGCCCCGTGCGGCGGCCGCGTCGAGTACGCGGCGGACATGGACCGGGTCGACGACACCTACGGGACCCGCGTCCACGAGACCACCCCACCGCACCACATCTGGGCGCTGCGCTCCAACCGCGACCAGCAGGACGCCCCCGCCACCTGACTCTCCTCCCAGCCTGAGAGGGCACCCACTCATGACCTCCGACCACGGCTACCCCGCCGTCCGCATGTACATCGCGGGCGAGTGGTGCCAGGGCGGCACCGGACGGACCGCCCCGATCGTGAACCCGGCCACCGAGAAGGTGATCGGCGAAGTCCCCCTCGCCACCACCGCCGACCTCGACCGCGCCCTCGACGCGGCCACCGAGGGCTTCCGTACTTGGCGCGCCACCCCTATGGCCAAGCGCTCCGCGATCCTGCACACCGCCGCCGACCTCATCACCGAACGCGCCCCCGAGATCGGCCGCATCATGGCCCAGGAGCAGGGCAAGCCGCTCCGCGAGGGCACCACCGAGGCCCTGCGCACCGCCGACACCCTGCGCTGGCACATCGAGGACGCCCGCCGCGCCTACGGCCGGATCATCCCGTCCGCACCCGGCACCGTCCTCACCGTCCGCCGCGAACCCGTGGGCCCCGTCGCCGCGTTCGTGCCGTGGAACTTCCCCGTCGGCGGCCCCAACCGCAAGCTCTCCTCCGCCCTCTCCGCAGGCTGCTCGATCGTCATCAAGGCGTCCGAAGAGACTCCCGCCACGGCCGCCGCCCTGGTCGCCTGCTACGCCGACGCCGGACTCCCGGCCGGTGTCCTCAACCTCGTCTTCGGTGAACCGGCCGAAGTCTCCGCCCACTTGATCCCCTCACCGCAGATCCGCCTGGTCGCCTTCACCGGCTCCGTCCCGGTCGGCAAGCTCCTCGCGGCCCAGGCCGGCGAGGTCATGAAGCCCACCCTGATGGAACTCGGCGGCCACGCCCCGGTCATCGTCTGCGCCGACGCCGACCCGGTGAGGTCCGCCCGCAAGGCGGCACAGGCGAAGTTCTTCAACGCCGGCCAGGTCTGCACCTCCCCGAGCCGCTTCTACGTCCACGAGAGCATCGCCGACGCATTCACCGCCGAGTTCGTGAAGGCCGCCCAGGAGGTCACCGTAGGAGACGGCCTCGACGCCGACACCACCATGGGCCCGCTCGCCAACGAGCGCCGACTGCTCGCCATGGAGAACCTGGTTTCCGACGCCGTGGAACGAGGTGCTCAGGTACTCACCGGCGGTCAACGCCTCGCGCGCGACGGCTACTTCTACGCCCCGACCGTGCTGACCGACGTACCACCGGACGCGAGGCTGCTGCACGAGGAGCCCTTCGGACCGCTCGCGCCGATCGTCCCGTTCACCGACCTGGACGAGACCCTCGCGCTCGCCAACTCCCTTCCCTACGGCCTCGCCGCCTACGGCTTCACCGAGTCCGCCGCCACCGCCGAGAAACTCTCGGACGCGCTGGAGGCCGGCATCCTCTCCATCAACCACTGCGGCGGCTCCGTCGCCGAGGCCCCTTCCGGAGGAGTCAAGGACAGCGGCTACGGCAGGGAGGGCGGCCCCGAGGCCCTCGACGCCTACCTGATCACCAAGCGCGTCTCCCACCTGCTGGCGGGCTGAACCGCCATGAGGTACACGCGCGTCGCGGTCGGCGGCCGGGCCGTCTGGGGCCGGGTGGGGGAGGAGGACATCGAGCTGCTGTCCGAGTCCCCGATCGAGGGCGACCCCACTGCCATCGGCTCGGTGCCGGTCGCCTCCGCCCAGTGGCTGCCCGTCGTCGTCCCGCCCGTGTTCTACGCGGTCGGCATGAACTACCCGCGGCACATCGCGCACGCGGGTGCCGAGACCCCGGACCGACCCGAAGTCGGGTACCGCGCCAACAACGCGCTCACCGGCCACCGTTCACCCATCGTCAAGCCGGCCGAGGTCGAGGGCCGCTTCGAGGCCGAGCCCGAACTCGTCGCCGTCATCGGCCGCACCCTGCGCCACGCCACCTACGACGAGGCCCGCAAGTCGGTCTTCGGCTGGACGATCGGCAACGACGTGAGCGCCCGCACCTGGCAGCACCAGGACCGCTCCTTCTGGCGCAGCAAGAACAGCGACACGTTCAAGCCGATGGGGCCGTGGATGGAGACCGACGTCGACGCCCTGGCGCAGACCACAACTCTCCGTGTGAACGGGGAGGTTCGCGCCTCGTTCGCCACCGGAGACATGGTCTTCGACCCCTTCGATCACATCGTCGAACTCACCAAGCACATCACCATGCACCCGGGGGACGTGCTGTGGATGGGCGCCGAGTCCACCTGCCAACTCGAACCCGGGGACACCGTGGACATCGAGATCAGCGGCATCGGCGTCCTGTCCAACCCCGTACACAGCGAAGGGAATCCGTCATGAGCAGCGCACCCCGCTACATCCACCACGTCAACTTCCCCACCACCGACCCCGACCGGACCGCCGAGTGGTACACGAAGGTCTTCGGGATGAAGCGGATCATGCCCAAGTCCAACACCCGTGTGGTGCTGATGACCCGGGGCAACTTCGACCTGCACTTCACCCCGGTCGAGGAGATGGAGCGCATGGCGCCCTATCACTTCGCCGTCGAGGTCGACGACTGGGACGACTTCCTCGCCCACCTGGGCGACTTGGGCATCCGGCACACCCGGCCCATCGAACGCCCCGAGAACCAGTCGAAGTTCTGCTACATCCACGACCCCGACCACACCATGATCGAGCTCGTCTTCCACGGCCGCCGCCCCAACTAACGACCCGCGTACAGGAGTTGACCCCCATGCCCATCGCCGACTCCGACGGCACCTCCATCTACTACGAGCGCCACGGCAGCGGTCCGGCGATCCTGTTCGTGCACGGCAGCGGCGGTCACCACGCCGCCTGGTGGCAGCAAGTGGCCGCGTTGCGCGAGGAGTTCACGGTCGTCACCGTGGACCTGCGCGGCTTCGGCAAGTCCGACACACCCGCCTCTCCGCACTCGTCGAAGCCCGAGTTCGACGGGCAGGACTTCCCCGGTGACGTCGTCGCCGTACTCGACCAAGAGGACCTGACCGACGCCATGTTGGTCGGGCAGTCGATCGGTTCCGTCGCCGCCCTGCGCGCCGGGCTGCTGCGGCCCGAGCGGGTCGGCTCCGTCGTGCTCGGCCACTCGCTGGGTGGCATCAGCCACCCCGAGCTGAAGGAGCTCGCCGCCGCCGACCGCGCCGAGGCCGTCAAACTCCCCGTCATCGACCGCCTGTTGACGAAGCGGTTCCAGCAGGAGCGCGCCGACCTCACCTTCCTCTTCCAGCAGATGGGCACCTTCAACGTGGCCAAGATGCAGGACCTGCGGAACCTCGACACCGACGGCCCGTCACTGGACGACATCCAGGCGTCGGGCGTCAAGGTCGCCTTCCTCGCGGGCGAGAAGGACGCGGTGCTCAGCGTGAAGACGGTGACGCGCGCCCACGAACTGCTGCCCGGCTCGCACCTGGAGATCGTCCCGGACGCCCCGCACTCCATGTACTGGGAGACGCCCGCCGAGTACAACGCGGCCGTCGCCCGCCTGCGCCGCACCCTCACCGCACCGAAGGAAGCAGCATGAGCAGCCTCACCCTGGACGCCGCCGAGGAGATCATCGACGCCGCCCACAAACGCGCCCAGTCGATCGGGAAGGCGGTGAGTGTCGCCGTGGTGGACGCGGGCGGTTTCCCCATCGCCATCCGCCGGCCGGACGGCGCCCGCCCGCTCACCCCGGACATCGCCCGCGCCAAGGCGTACACGGCGGCCATCATGCAGCGGCCCGGCAGGATGCTGAAGAAATGGCAGGAGAGCCAGCCGGTCTTCTTCTCCCAACTGTCCCAACTCCCGGGCGCCGCCATGCCGATCATGGCCACCGAGGGCAGCCTCACCATCAAGAAGGACGGCGAGATCATCGGCGGCCTCGGCATCGCCGGCGGCACCGCCGACGAGGACCAGCAGATCGCCGAGGAGGTACTCGCCTCCCTCGGCTACGAACTGGAGTTCGCCGCCTGGGGAGTTGCGGGCAACCCGGCCCCGACCTCGGCGCCGGACTCCCCGTCCTCGCCCGGAAAGGACGCATGACCCATGGCGGACACGTTCAACTACCGCATCGACCACCACGGCAGCCTCGTCCGCCCGACCGAACTGACCACAGCCCGCGCCACCGGCGACCCCGAGGCGCTGAAGGAGGCGGAACTCCAGGCGGTCAAGGACGCGGTCGTCCTCCAGCGCAAGCTGCGTTCCACCGTCGTCACCGACGGCGACTTCCCCCGGGAGGACTTCCGCAGCGCGGTCCTTGACGGGGTGTCAGGTTTCCGTCGCACGGACGAATCCGACGCCGACGGCCTGGTGCGCTGGGTCGCGGAGTCCCTCCCGAAGGCCAACGGCCCGCTGCTCGCGGACTGGGTGGCCCGTCTCGCCGAACTCACGGTGATCGCCCCCAAGGCCGTGCTGCCCTCACCCGCCTACCTCGCGGCGACCACCTTCCAGCCCGGCCACGGCCCTTCCTCCGCACGGGAGTTGGGGGAGGCGCTCGCGGAGATCGTCGTAGCGGAGATCGAGGCACTGGTCGCCCAGGGCGTACGCCTGATCCAGCTCAACAACCCACTCCTGCTGGGCCAGTTGGCCACCGACCCGGCTGCCCCCGGCGCGCTCTCCTTCGAGGACGCACTCGCCGTCGACGCCCTCGCGGTACGCCTGGACGAGCGCCCCGAAGGCGTACGCATCGCGGTGGCCCCCGGCCCGGTCGCCCCCGCCACCCTCGACCGGTCCCGCGCCGAGAAGCTCTACGGCGCGATCGGCGCCGACCGCTGGATCCTGCCCTTCGACCAGGGCACCCCGACCGAACTCGCCCTGGTCAAGGCCCTGCCGGACGAACGCGACTTCTGCCTGGGTGTCGTCGACGCGACCGTGCCCGGGCTGGAGGACATCGACACGGTGATGGCCAGGATCGACACGGTGGGCGAGTTCAAGGACCTGGAGGACGGGGCCGTAGCACCGTCCCGGGGTTTCGCCGACGTGGCGAGCCGGCCGTTGCTGAGCGCCGAGCAGCAGCGGCGGAAGATCGAGCTGGTGGAGACGGTGGCCCGGTACGTGTGGGGCAACGAGTTCTGACCGGAACGGACGAGCCGGGAAGCGCCGAGACGCGCTTCCCGGCGGGATCGGTCAGAGCACCTCGGCGAACGTCACCCTGCGGTCGGTCAGCAGCGGCCAGACGGTCCGCACGATCAGCTCGTCGAAGTGGGCGGCAGCCTTGTGCGCGTCGAAACCCGCCCGGTCGGCGTACTGCTCGTACAGCACGAAACTCCCCGGCACATCCGCCTCGGCGTGCACCTCGTACGCCAGGTTCCCCGGCTCGGCACGGGTCTGCTCCCGCGCCTTCAGCAACGCGGCGCGAACCGTGGCCTCGTCGGCGGGCTCGCAGAAGTAGCGGGCGATGACTGCGTAGGCCATGTCGTGTCTCTCCTGGGTGGATCTGGCGGCGGATCGTCGGTTCCCGGCGGCCTGGCAGAAGCCGTCCGGCCTGCCGATTCCAGCACGGATCAACCCTCCGCCGACCTGCGCGCGGCGCAAGCAATGCCTGCCCTCGCAGGGCTGGTGGCACCGCCCCCACATGGTGTGTTGTCGCATTCGGCCCACTGCGGCCGCCGACTGTGCAGACCGCGGACCCGCACCGCGGCGGACGAAGGAAGTGATCTTCATGCGAAGCCTGGAAACCCTCTCCGGTGGAGAGTGGGTGGCGACCGGCGAGTGGATCGAGGTGTACGACCCCGCCGACGTCCGCACCCCCCTCGCGCGCATCCCCGCCCTCGCCGCCAAGGACGTCACCCGTGCCTACGACCACGCCGAGCGCGGCTTCGCCGTCTGGAAGCGCACCAGCCCCTTCGAGCGGGCCCGGATCTTCACCGACGCGGCCCGGCTGATTCGCGAGCGGGTCGACGAGATCGCCGCCGACGTCACCGCAGAGAACGGCAAGACCGGCGCCGAGGCCCGCGGCGAGACCCTCAAGGCCGCCGACTTCCTCGACTACTACGCGGGCCTGGCCCGCCAGGGCTACGGCACCCTCCTGCACGACGCCCGTCCCGACACCCGCGTGCACACCCAGCGCGAACCGATCGGCGTGATCCTCGTGATCAGCCCCTGGAACGACCCGCTGATCACCCCGGCCCGCAAGCTCGCCCCGCTGCTCGCCACCGGCAACGCGGCCGTGTTCAAGCCGGCCACCGAGACACCGTTGTCGGGCCTGCACTTCGCCCGCGCCCTGCACGACGCCGGCCTGCCCGCCGGTGTGCTCAACGTGGTCACGGGCCGTACCGCCGAGATCGAGGAGGCGCTCCTCGACGACCCGCGCATCGTCGGCATCACCTTCACCGGCTCCAACGAGGTCGGCAACCGCATCCGCCGCCGCCTCGCCGACCGCAACGTCCGCTTCCAGGGCGAACTCGGCGGCAAGAACGCCTCCGTCGTGCTCAAGGACGCCGACCTGCCGTTCGCCGCGAAGACCGTCGTGGCGGCCTCCTTCGGGCAGGCCGGACAGCGCTGCACCGCCACCAGTCGGGTCGTCGTGGAACGGCCGGTGTACGACGAGTTCACCCGCCTCCTGGTCGCCGAGGTCGAGGCGCTGAAGGTCGGCCCGGGCAGCGACCCGGTGACCACCCTGTGCCCGCTCTCCAGCCCCAAGCAGCGCGACAGCGTCCTCGCCCACCTGGCGGGGGCCGTGGACCAGGGCGCCACCGTCCTCACCGGCGGCAGCGCGGACACCGAGGGCTCCCACGCACACGGCTGCTTCGTCCGGCCGACCGTGCTCGCCGACGTCACCGCCGAGACGGCGATCTGGCGCGAGGAGGTCTTCGGACCGGTCCTCGCGGTCCGCGCCGTGGACGACTTCGGGCAGGCGGTGGAGGCCGTCAACGACTCTCCATTCGGCCTGGCCGCCGCCGTGTTCACCCGCGACCTCGCCTCCGCGTACCGCTTCGCGGACGAGGCCGAGTGCGGGCAGATCGCCGTCAACGCCACCACCCCCGGCTGGGACGTGCACCTGCCCTTCGGCGGCTTCCACGAATCCGGCACGGGCTACAAGGAGCAGGGCGACGAGGTCCTGCGCTTCTCCACCCGCGTCAAGACCGTCGCCATCCACTACGGCCCCTGAGCAAGCCGGTGAGACAGAGAGAGGAGGACGCCGATGGCTGACGAGACGATCGGCATCGTCGGCGCCGGCATCGTGGGCCTCGCCACCGCCCGGGAGATCGCCCTGCGCCGCCCCGGCACCCGGGTCGTGGTCCTGGAGAAGGAAGTTGAAGTCGCCGTCCACCAGACCGGCCACAACTCCGGTGTCGTGCACGCCGGTATCTACTACGCGCCGGGCAGCCTCAAGGCCGACCTGTGCGTGCGCGGCGTGGCGATCCTGCGCGAGTACTGCCAGGACCGCGGGCTGCCGTACGACGAGATCGGCAAGCTCGTAGTCGCCGTACGCCAGGACGAGTTGGGCCGGATGGAGAACCTCTACGAGCGGGCCAGGAACAACCACGTGCCCGAACTCCGCAGGATCTCCCAGGCCGAGATCAAGGAGCTGGAACCCCACGCGGGCGGCATCGCGGCCCTGCACTCGCCACGCACCGCGATCACCGACTACCCGGCGATCGCCCGGGAGTTCGCCAAGGACATCGAGGCCTCCGGGGGAGAGGTGCGGCTCGGTTTCCCGGTCACGTCCATCACCACTGTGCCGGGTGGCATCGAGGTCGCATCGGGTCAACAGCGCGTCCTGGTAAGCCGGTTGATCCTCTGCGCGGGCCTCCACTCCGACGCCGTGGCCAAGCTCGCGCAGGACAAGAGGGAACCGAAGATCATCCCGTTCCGGGGTGAGTACATGCTCCTCAAGCCGGAGCGCACCCACCTGGTGCGCGGGCTCATCTACCCGGTGCCGGACCCCCGTTACCCCTTCCTCGGCGTGCACTTCACCCCGCGTGTCGACGGCAGCGTGGAGGTCGGCCCGAACGCCGTCCTGGCCCTGGCCCGGGAGGGCTACAAGCTCGGCCGCGTCTCGGTGAAGGACCTCGCCGGACTCGCCGCGTACCCCGGCTCCTGGAGGATGGCCGCCCAGCACTGGCGGACCGGCATCAAGGAGTACCGCGGCTCGCTGTCCGCGAAGGCCTTCATGAAGGACGCGAAGTCGTACGTCCCCGGTGTCGGCGTCGCCGACGTCGTACGCGGCGGAGCGGGCGTCCGCGCCCAGGCACTGGACCCCGACGGCACGCTCGTGGACGACTTCCGCATCCATCAGGTGGGCCGGATCACCGCCGTGCGCAACGCGCCCTCACCGGCCGCCACGGCGTCCATGGCGATCGCCGAGCACATCGTCGGCGCCGTGTTCGGCACCCCGTCCGCACCCTGAGAATGCCCTGCGTACAGCGGTGTTCCGCGCAACTACTGCTTGCGCTCCCAGCGCTCGGCAGGGCCCCGTCTCCCGCCTAGCGTTCCTTCCGTAAAGACCTTCGCAAAGACCTTCGTGAAGATCCTCGAGAGAAAGAGTTCCGGACATGTTCGTTGTCGACACGCAGATCCACATCTGGAAGGAAGAGACCCCGGACCGCCCCTGGGTCCCGGGCGCGCGGGAGCGCATCCGCCTCAACGGACACCGCGAGGACCCCTTCTCGTACGAGGAGGCCCTGGAGCTGATGGACGAGGCCGGCGTGAACCGGGCCCTGATCCTGCCGCCGTCCTGGGAGGGCGACCGTATCGACTACGCCCTGGAGGCCTGCGAGGCGCACCCCGACCGCTTCGGGATCATGGCGCGCATCCCCCAGAACAAGCCCGAGGAGGGCAAGGCGATGCTGGCGGACTTCGCGCAGAACCCGCATGTGAAGGGCACCCGCCTCACCTTCCACCGGCCGCAGGACCGCAACTGGATGATCGACGGCACCAACGACTGGTACTGGCCGGTCGCCGAGGAACTGCGCATCCCGACGATGGTCCACGCACCCATCTGGAAGCGGGAGTTGGGCGAGATCGCCGCCAAGCACCCCGAGCTGAAGATCATCATCGACCACATGGGCATCATGGCCCGCTGCGTCGACGACGCGATCGGCTACTGGGTCTCGGAGACCGCCGACCTGGCCGCCCACCCCAACATCTATGTGAAGGTCTCGGCGCTCCCCGGCTACTCCACGCAGCCCTTCCCGAACAACAACATCCAGAAGTACGTGCGCGAGATGGTCGACAAGATGGGCCCGCAGCGCTGCTTCTACGGCACCGACATCACCCGGCTGCTCGGGCACGGCATCACCTACACCGACACGATCGAGCAGTTCACCAAGCACTGGGACTTCACGCCCGAGGAGCTTGAATGGATCATGGGCCGCGGTATCTCCGAGGTCCTGAACTGGCCGATCGAGGGCTGAGGAAGCACGAGAGATGACCGACACCACCACATCCCCGGGCGCCGACGGCGGCGACGCTCTCGTCACCGCCTTCAACGCCGTCGGCGCCGACTACATCTTCTGTTCGTCGGGCTCCGAATGGGCCCCCGTCTGGGAGTCCCTGGCCCGCCGCCACCGCGACGGACTGCCCTGCCCGCAGTACCTGGACCTGACCCACGAGACCGTCGCCGTCGGCATGGCCACCGGCTACGGACTCGTCAAGCGCCGGCCGCAGGGCGTGCTCCTGCACGCGGCCCCCGGACTGCTCCAGGGTTCGATGGCCGTGCACGGGGCGCTGCTCGCGGGCGTCCCGATGGTCGTCAGCTCCTCCGAGTCCACGACGTATGGCGACGGCCCCGGCCAGGACCCCGGCGGCCAGTGGTACCGCAACCTGTCCATCGTCGGCGGCCCGCACCAGATCGCGCAGCCCTTCACGAAGTGGTCCAACGAGGCCGCCAGCGTCCACACCCTTCCTACGATGGTGACCCGGGCGGCGGAACTGGCCTGGCGCGCTCCGGCGGGACCGGCGTACCTCAACGTCCCGCTGGAGATCCTCCTGGAGGAGTGGGACGGCCGCGAGGCCAAGCCGATCGTCGCCCCGGGTTCCACGCACAGTTCGCCCGAAGAGGTCGACCCGGTCGCCCAGTTGATCCGCGAGGCCTCCAACCCCGTCATCGTCACCGAGACGGCCGGGCGGGAGGCGGGCGGCTTCGAGGCCCTCGTCGCCTTCGCCGAGGCGTGGAACATCCCCGTAGTCGAGCCCGACTCGGCGGTCTGCGGCAATTTCCCGCGCACCCACCCGCTCCACGCCGGCAGCGACATCGGCCCGTGGATGGACACGGCGGATCTGATCCTTCTGGTCAACTGCCGAGCCCCCTTCTACCCGCCGTCGCGTCGCCCCTCCAAGGCGACGGTCGTCGTCATCGACGAGGTGCCGCAGCGCCCGCACGTCGTCTACCAAGTCCTTTTCGCCGACGCGTACTTGGAAGGCAACGTCGCCAACACCCTGCGCCAGCTGACCAAGCGGGCGAAGGACCTCGACACGGCGGCGGTCGGGGTGCGCCGCGCCGCCCAGGAGCAGCGGCACGCCGACGAGAAGTCCGCCATCGCCGCGGCCGAGGCGAAGGCCTCCCAGGCCGCCGAGGGCATCGACCCGGTGCTCGTCGCCGCGACCCTGCGCAAGCTGCTGGAGGGCCGGGACGGAATCGTCGTCGACGAGACCATCACCCACAGCCGCGTCGTGAAGCGCCATGTCCAAACCGCCGACCCCGACTCGTACTTCTACGTCCAGGGCGGCCTCGGGCAAGGCATCGCGGTCGCCCTCGGCGTCAAACTCGCCGCAAAAGAACGCCCGGTGGTCCTCACCATCGGCGACGGCGCCTTCACCTACAACCCGGTCATCCAGTCGTACGACGCCTCGAACGCCTATGAACTCCCGCTGCTGATCGTGGTGTTCAACAACCGCGTCTACAAGTCGATGAACCTCAACCACCGCAGGTTCTACCCCGAGGGCGCCGCCGCCGACACCGGCGAGTGGCTCGGCACCGATCTGCGCCGGCTGCCCCGACTCGCCGCGTTCGCCGAGCCGTTCGGGATGCACACCGAGACGGTCGACGCACCCGAGGCTCTCGCGCCCGCGCTGGAGCGTGCGCTCAAGGCCGTGACGGAGGGCACCACCGCCGTCGTCGACGTCCTCGTCACCCGCTGAACCAGGAAGGCATCCGCCACCATGTCCGACACCGCAACGCCCAAGCCGGGCAAGGTACTTGTCGCCGCCGACGACCTGCGCACCTTCTCCGCCGCACTCCTGGAGAAGGGCGGCCTGAACGCCGAGCAGGCGCGCACCACCGCCGACGTGTTCGTGTGGGCCGCGCTGCGCGGCGTCGACTCGCACGGCATCGCACGCGTCCCCGCCTACCTGGAGCTGCTCGCCAAGGGCGTGGCCAACCCCGACGCCGACATCACGATCGAGTCCACCGCCCCGGCCGCCGCCGTCCTGGACGCCGACCGCGCCCCGGGCCCGGTGGCCCTCAGTGCCGCTGCCGGCGAGGCGGTAACCCGGGCCAGGATCAATGGAGTTGCCGCTGTCGGCGTGCGCCGTACGGTGCACACCGGCGCCATCGGCTACTACGTGTCGAAGATCGCCGAGCAGGGTCTGGTCGGCATCGGCTATGTCGCCGGGATGCCCAACATGGGCTACACCGGCGTCAAGGGCGCGGCCGTGGCGACCAGCCCGCTCGCCATCGCGGTACCGGCCGACGCCCACGCACCCCTGCTCCTCGACATGGCCACCGCGACCATCGCCCTGGGCAAGATCCGCCAGGCGAAGGCGAGCGGTACCCCGCTGCCCGAGGGTGCGGCGGCCACCGCCGACGGCACCCCGACCACCGATCCCGAACTGGCCGTCATGCCCCTGCCGTTGGGCGGCGCCAAGGGCTCCGGGATGTCCCTCGCCTTCGAACTGCTCACCAGCGTGCTGGTCGGGGCGCCGATCTTCGCCGCCTTCCACTCGGACGACCCCCAGGGCCGCAAGCACCGCCAGAACGCGCTGCTCATCGCGCTCGACCCGGCGGCCTTCGGTGACCCGGACGCCTTCACCGCGGCGGTCGACGGAACGCTGGCCACCCTCAAGCGACTGCCGCCGGCGGACGGCGCGGAGGGCGTCTTCTATCCCGGTGAGCGCAGCGCGGCGGTCGCCGAGGGGCGGGGTGCGAAGGGCATCCCCGTCGCGCCCAAGGTCTGGCGCGAACTGACCGAGGCGGCAGCGAAGTTCGGCCTCACGCCGCCGGAGCCGGTGCCCTCGGCCTGACCCGGCAGGACTTCGCCGACTGTCCGAGGAGGGGGAGGGCGGTCGGCGAAGTACGTTGTCCGGCAGCGGAATTCGAGTTCAGGCCGAGCCCACGGCTTCCCGTACCTGACGGGCGATCAGGGCGTAGGAGTGCAGGGCTCGTTCGTCGTCCGTGCCGTCGTAGCCGTGGTCGGCCCCGGCGACATCGACGTGCTCGACCAGGGCGCCAGCCGTCCGTAGCCGCTCGGCGTAGGCGACGCCTTCGGCTTTGAGGAGGTCGTACTCGGCCGTGATGACCAGGGCCGGGGCGATGCCCTTCAGGTCCGCGGTGTCCGACGGATGGGCGGGCGACACCAGCCGGTCGGCACGCACGCTCGGATCCGGGACGTACGACGTGTCGAAGACCTCCGCCATCCAGGGCCGCAGCACGGGCTTGGCGATGGCGGAGCGCTTGTCCTTCGCGCTGGTCGCGAGGTCCAGCGGGGGATAGTGCAGCACCTGGAGCGCGATCGAGGGACCGCCCTCCTCCAGGGCCTGCCGGGCCACCGCCGCCGCGAGTCCGCCTCCGGCACTCTGCCCGCCCACGGTGAGCCGGTCGCCGTCCCAGCCCTGCTCCCCGCCGTGCTCCGCGATCCACCGGACCACCTCGAAGGCCTGCCGGGGCGGTGCGGGGAAGGGGTGCTGCGGTGCGACGACATAGTCGACGTTGACCACGACGACGCCCGCCTCCGCCGCGAGGAATCGGCACAGGGGGTCGTCGAGTTCGGTCAGCGGAACGACGTAACCACCGCCGTGGAAGTTCACGTGCACCGGCGGAGGAGGACCCTCTCCGGCCGGCAGATACACCGTGGCGCGCGCCGGAGCGACGCTGGTCGGGATCGTCAACTCCCTTGTCCGGCGCGGGAAATCAGGAAACCGCTGATGCGAGGAGGCGGCGGAGCCGCGCCCGCTCGGGCGCCGGTCGGCCAGCACGGAGAGACGCTGCAGGGACTTGGCGGCGAAGGCGGCCACCGCGGGCCGGGCCAGAACGGACATGCCGCTCCATTCGTGATGCGTGGAGTCGCGCGACGGGGGAGCCCGGTCGCCAGGATGACGGGGGTCGCTCGCCAGGTTTTCAATCGACAGGATTCCTGGCGATGGGTACGGCGACGATAACACGGGCGTATGGCGAGCGGACGGTGTGATCGGCGCTGTTGAGGGGGCGTCCCTCGTGGTGCCGCGTCGGCCTGCGCGGTGGGCGTCGGGGCGGCCAGGGGCGTCCGCGCGGAGGAACGAAGGCGGCCGGACTCTCAGTGGTGCCGGACGGGCCCGTCGTGTTGACCGTGTTCACAGCACGGCCCGTGCGGTGCGACGGACGGAGCCGGCGTGGCCGGGGCCTGAGCCGCCTGAGCCGTCACGCACGCCGCGTGCTGTGCGGTCTCGAGCATCTCCTCGCTGTCGGTCGCGGCGTCCGCCAGGCTCGCGCAGCACAGGACGAGCAGCGCGGCGCCCGCGACGAACGGCAGCGCCCGGCGCGGGGGAGGTGGCGCGAGCAGTGCCCGCACCCGCTGCGGTACCGCTCCGCCGGTCGCGGCCAGTGCCGGGCGGGGACGGCTCGCCGAGGTGGCGAGCGCGGCACGGCCCACGGCATGCGCGACGACCGTACGGTCGCCGACGCGCACCGCCGCCTCCTCGTCGGCCCAGCGCTCCAGGGCGAATCCGCCCGCGGTGGACAGCGGTCGTAGCAAGGGATTCGCGGCGGAACAGAGCCGCCAGAGGGTCTGGAAGAGGTGGTGCCGGCCGTGCAGATGTGCGCGCTCGTGGGCGAGGAGGGCCTCGCGTTCGCGGTCGTTCAGGCAGCGCAGCATGCCGCGCGACACCACGATCCGGCCGGGCGTCCCCGGCAGCGCGAACGCCTCCGGCAACTCCATGTCCAGGACGGCCAACTCCGTGTCGCCGGGCAGCAGTCGGCACTCGCGGCGGGCCCAGCGCAGATGCCGCAGCTGACGTACGGCGGCGACGGTGAGACCTGTGAGGGACGCGAGGAGGGCGAGTGCGGCGGCCGCGGCGACCGTGAGGTAGACCGGGTCGGAGGCGCGCACGGCCGCGACCGACCAACTGCCCTCCTCGGCGACCTCGGGGATCTGCACCAGTCCGGCGAACGCCAGCAACGCCAGCGAACCCAGCCAGCCCAGCGACGCCACCAGCGCGCCGGAGGCCAGCGACCAGGCGGCCGGGCGCGGCGCCAGCCTGTGGGCGGCGCGGGGTGCGAACACCGCGAGGACCATGGTGATCAGGAGGGGGACGTACACGCTGATCAGCACCGGATCACGGTCCTTCGACGGCGTGGTCGCTGCGGTCGGCGTGCTGCGCCTCGTCGTGCCCGGAGAGCAGTCGGTGCAGCAACTGCTCGTCCTGCGCGGAGAGTTCGGAGACGAAACGGGTGAGCACCGCCTCGCGGTCGGTGCCGTGCTCGAGCAGGGAGCGCATCCGGTCCGCGGTGTGGGTCGCCTCGTCCCGGGCCGGCGCGAACGCGTATCCGCGGCCCGCGCGGTGCCGGACGAGCATCCCCTTGTCGTACAGGCGCGACAGGATCGTCAGCACGGTGGTGTACGCGAGGTCTCCCGGCAGCCGCTCCCTGACCTGGCGCGCGGTCTGTGGCCCGTCGGCCCCGTAGAGGGCGGCGAGAACGCCGTTCTCCAGCTCACCGCGCGCCCGCCTGCCGGACGTCGCACCGGGCTCGTCGCTCCTCCGGTCCTGCACTGTTCACCCCACCGCCTTCCGCCGCTCGACGGCCCAGCCTACCCGTCGACCTACTACGGCCTGTAGAAGTGCGCCAAGGGCTTTGCGAACCCGATCTCCTACATGTTGTACGAGCTTAACTACTACATGTTGTAGAGTTTCGCCGCTCCACTCCATCTGCGGAGGAAAAAGCCCATGCCCCACCTCGGAAGTTCGGTGCATCTGCGTGCCCTCGCGGCCGCCACCCTGCGCCCCCGGCAGACGCCCCCGACCGACCGTCCGCCGTCGGCCGAGCGGGTCGTGATCGTCTCGGCCAGCGTCGGAGCCGGCCACGACGGCGCCGCCACCGAACTGGAGCGACGGCTGCTGGCGGCCGGTCTCACGGTCGACCGGCTCGACCTGCTGGACGTGCTGCCCGCGCGGCTCGGCCGACTGGTCCGGGACGGCTACCACCGGATGCTCGTCCGGGCACCGTGGGCCTACCAGCGGATCTACAGCAGCACCGAACGTGCCGGAGGCGGCGGCCCGCTCGCGCGAGTCCTGCTGCGCTCCGCCGAGGAACGGCTGCTGCGCGCCCTGCCCGCGGACACCGGCGCCGTCGTCTCGACCTACCCGGGCGCGAGCCGGGTCCTGGGCAACCTCCGGCTCGACGGCCGACTGACGGTCCCCGTCCTCACCTACCTCACCGACTTCTCGGTGCACCCGCTGTGGGTGGCCGACGGCGTCGACGTCCATCTCGCGCTGCACGCCGTGCCCGCCGCGCAGGCCCGGGCCGCCGGTGCGCGCGACGTGCGGGTGTGCGGCCCGGTCGCGGACCCGCGCTTCCACCCGGTGGACGCGCGGGAACGCGCGGCGGCACGCACCCGCTTCGGCCTGCCCGAGAACGCCCCTCTCGCTCTGCTGGTCGCCGGTTCCTGGGGCGTGGGCCCGGTCCGCCAGGTCGCCCGGGACCTGCGCGACTGCGGCGCGGCCGTACCGCTCGTCGTCTGCGGCCGCAACGGGACACTGGCCGACCAGCTCCGCGCGGACGGCATCGAGCACGTCCACGGCTGGGTCGACGACATGCCCGGCCTGATGCACGCCGCCGACGTCCTGGTCCAGAACGCGGGCGGTCTGACCTCCCTGGAGGCCTTCGCCGCAGGCCTGCCCGTCGCCAGCTACGGCTGCATACCCGGCCACGGACTGACCAACGCCGCCGCCCTGGACGAGGCGGGCGTCGCCGCGTGGATCCGGGACCCGGCCCAACTCAAGCACGTCCTGGGCGAGTTGATCGACGGCCCACGAGGACTGCTGCAACGGGAGGCGGGCCTCGCCCTGTTCGCGGGCAACCCCCACGGCCCGGACCACAGCCCGGCCATCGAGACGGCCAGGGTCTTCCGCACCGGCACCGGACCCCTTGCCGCTGCCCCCGCTGTCCGGCGGACCACCCTTCCCGCCGCCCGGCGACTCGCCACCACCACCGCCCTGGCCTGCGCGGTCTGGGCGGGCGCGGTCGGGACGGCGGTCGCCACGACGGAGAGCGGCCCGGGCCTGATGCACGCGATAGGACAGAGCTTCGACCTCGACGACCTGGGCCACGCACACCACGTGGTTCATGCACCGCACGGGGCTTATGCGAAGGGGCACCACGCATGAGCGCCGAAAGCCTTCTTCTTACGGATACGGCGGCGAGTGCCGTTCCGTGCGTCCTCGCCCGCGCGGGCGCTACGTCCGTCGTCGGCTGGGCGAAGGGCGGCCACTCGTGACCGTCGTACGCCTCCGCTCCTTCTCTACGACCGCCTGCGTCGCGCCACGCATGCATGCCCCCGCGCACACCACGTCGGTCGCGGGTTGTGAGAAGGGCTCTCTCTCATGACCGCCGCCCGCTTCCTCCGTACGACCGCCCGCCTCGCGCTCCCCGCACTCCCGATTCTCGCCGCCGCGTACGCCGCTCCGGTCCTCTCCACCTACGGCCCGTTGCGCAACCGGGTCATGCCCCGCCTCGCCGGTCGCGGCCGGACGGACCACGTGGCGCTCACCTTCGACGACGGACCGGACCCGCTGTCCACCCCGTTGTTCCTGCGCCTGCTCGACGAGCGCGGAGTCCACGCCACGTTCTTTCTCCTCGGCAGCCAGGCGGTACGTTCGCCCGGCCTGGTCCGTGAGATCGCCGCTGCCGGACATGAGATCGCCGTTCACGGCTGGCACCACCGCCCGCTGCTGCTGCGCGGGCCGCGCGCCACACACGAAGACCTGGCCCGCGCCCGCGACACGGTCGGCGACCTCACCAGGCGCACGCCACGGCTCTTCCGCCCGCCCTACGGCGTGATGTCGACCGCCGCCCACCTCGCGGCCCGCCGCCTGCACCTCTCGCCGGTGTTGTGGACGGCCTGGGGCGAGGACTGGAGGGCGCGCGCCACAGCGGAGTCGGTCCACCGGACGGTCATCGAGGATCTGCGCGGCGGTGGCACTGTCCTGCTGCACGACTCCGACTGCACCTCGGCACCCGGCTCCTGGCGCGCCACCCTCAACGCCGTGCCCCGCATCCTCGACACCTGCGCGATGCGGGGCCTGTCCGTGGGGCCGCTGCGGGAGCATGCTGTGGATCCGCTCTGAAGTCGACGATATTGTCCGCGCTCCTCGGAACCGGGACAGGCGCCGACGCGGCGGACCGCGCAGCTTCCGCTGCCCCGTTGACGAGCCCGCTCCGGACAGACACCGGCCGGGTCTCCGGAGTGGCGTCCATGGTCTCCGGTGTCACTGTCTTCAAGGGCCTGCCCTACGCGGCGACCTCGGCGGGCGCCAACCGCTGGCGCCCGCCGCAGCGGACGAGTCCATGGACGGGCGTGCGCGTCGCGGACACATTCGTGGACATCTGCCCGCAGCGGACGATGAGTTCGGCCCATCTCTACTTCCGGCGGGCCAAGTCCTCGCAGCTGCTCTTCGGCGGCCCTGCGCTGTGTATGGCGCAACTTCGCCTACGTCTTCGGCAACATCTACGCCACCGACCCGCCTTGAACCGCCATCGACCGCATGGTCGCCGACAACCTGTCCGGCCACGTGGTGAACTTTGTGACCCACGGCGACCCGAACAGCCAGAGCCGCACCTGCTGGTCCGCAACGAACCACTGCTTCACGAGCCGGAGGCATTGGTGACATCGGCGCCGGCGGTGTACGGCCGGTGAAGTACTGTCGTCGCCGTAGTCGGGGTAAACGTACGCAGTAACTTACTTGACTTACGCAACAATATGGTAAAGTGGGCCTCATGTCCACACCATCGGTCCCCGAAGCCCCCGCCTCCCCGGAGGTGACCGAGATCGAGCGAGCCCTCACTCGGATCACCTACCTGAGCACGCGCGCCCGCCAGCACGACCGGCTCATGGCCCTCGCCGGTGTGCCCCTGGACCGTGCGGCGGTGGCGTTGCTCCGGCAGGTCGCCGACTCCGACCCGCTGCGCCCGGGGGAGCTGGCGCAGCGCCTCGGGGTCGAGGCCTCGCATGTGACGCGGACGGTGCAGCAGTTGCAGAAGTCCGGCTACGTCACCCGCGTGCCCGACCCCGACGACCGCCGAGCCCAGCGGATCGAGCTGACCGAGGCCGGGCGGAAAGCCGTCAGCAGCGTGCGGGACGCCGGTGCGCGCGGCATGCAAATGGCCCTCTCGGATTGGTCGACGGACGAACTGCAGCAACTGGCAACGCTGTTCCACCGCATGGTCGACGACTTCCTGAAGCACGCGGTCGAGGACGACGGCGAGCCGGAGGTCGCGGCGCAGGCCGGAACTGTCTGAGTTCCGGGTACGGACCGTCCGGGTGCCGGGTACGGACGGCGTCGATGTCACCCGAGGTCGGCGACGATCTGCGGGAGGTCGGTCGTGGTGCGGATCCCGGGAGCTGCCGCGCAGACGAACGGCACGGCGTTCACCGCACGGTTCGCGGTGTAGGAGGGGGACATCGAGGCCATCAGGTCGAGGGGTACGGGGAACCGCAGGTCGATGTCGAGCGGTGCGTCCCCCTCGACCGAGACATGCCAGCCGGTCGCGCGGAGGTCCCAGGCGGGGTCGAGGTCGGTGGTGCAGTACCAGTTGGCGCGGAATCGCAGCAGGGGGCGGCCCTTGCGTAGTCCGGACACGGTGATCCGCTGCGCGGCCACCGTGCCTGCGGGCAGCGTTCCCGCGGCGATCCGCGTGCTGCGGCGCGCGGTCGCGACCTCGCCGACCGCCTCCACCGAGTCGAGCGGTGTCGACAGCGCCTCGGCGAGCAGGCGCAACGACGGCCCGAAGCTGTCGCGCAGCCCGGCCAGGCGCTGTTCGCCGAATTCGGCAGGAGGCTGACCGAAGCCCATCACCTCGAACAGCAGCCCGGGGGAGTCCCGTTGGGAGAGGTCCGCGAACTCGTCGATCGTCAGCGCGTCGAGCCGCCGCTGGATCGAGGTGAGCGTCAACGGCAGTGCCTCGGTGATGAATCCGGGACTGCTGCCCGTGCTGTGGACCGAGCTGCCACCCTGCTCGCACGCGTCCTCGATCCGCTTCCGCGTGACCGGATCCAGGCTGGGCGCGTGATGGAACTCGCCGCGCGTCGACACGACGTTCACGCCTGACGAGAGCAGCGCACACACCTCGTCGAAATCACAGCTTCGCGGGGTGTAGAGGGCGCAGTCGGCGCCCAGCGCCAGGATCTCGTCGATGTCGTGCGTGGCGACGACCCCGGTCGTGCCGAAGTCGCCCCCGCTCAACTCACCCGCGTCCAGGCCCGACTTGGCCGGCGTATGGACATACACGCCGGCCAGGGTCAGGTTCGGATGCTCCAGTACGGCACGCATCGTGCGGGCACCGATGTTCCCGGTGGCCCACTGCACGACCCGGTAGCGCTGCACTCCATGCCGTAGCGGCTCGGTCATCGCCCACCTCCCGTTGCGGTGGGCGAGAACCGTACTCTCCACTATGGAGAGCGTCAATCACGAACGAAAGGCCGTCAAATGCGCACAGGCCGCCGTCAGTTGCGTACGGGGACACCCGAGAGGCCGCCGAGACAGAACTGCCAGACCTCCTCGGCGGTGACCGCCGCCGCGTGGCTGTCGGACGGAACGCCGTTGCCCTGTGCGACGAACATGACCGTCTGCATCAGGAGCGAGGCCTGGCGGCGCGGCTTCCCGGCGGGGAGGACGCCGGCGTCCTCGGCCTGCTGGACCAACTCCGTGAACACCGTGAGCAGAGGGAGATGAGCGGTCGCCACCTGCGTGGGGTGCTTCACGAGGAGTTGCAGCGCGAAGTCGCTGAACAGCGGGCGCTCCACGCCCGGGTTGGACAACGACTGCTCGAAGAGCATCTCCACCCCGAGCCGCAGCGCTTGAAGCGGATCCGACTGGGAACCGGCTGATTCGCGAATCTCCGCAGCCGACTTGGACAACGCGTCCTCGAACAGGGCGAGCAGTAGCTCGTGTTTGCCGTCGAAGTGCTGGTAGAAGCTGCGCAGTGACTGTTTGGAGCGGTCCACGACCTCCTGGACGGTGAAGTCCGTCGTCCGCTTCTCCGCTATGAGTTCCTGCGCCGCGTCCAGGAAGCGCTGCACGCGTTGTTCGGCGCGGAGCTTTGCGGCACGGGTGGAACGCTCAACGGCGCGCTGGCGCCAGGCTGGTTGTTCTTCGGGGACAGCTGTCACATGAAGAACGATACTCCACTTCAGCGGTAACACCTGGGCTTCCCCTACCGAAGCCCACACCGCAACTTTCGAGACCCTTACTTGCGTGAGACGAGAATGATATTCTCATCTTCATTCGTCCCGGGTTGGCAGGAGGTTCGTCTGACATGGCATGGGACTTTTCCACCGAGCCGGAGTTCGAGGAGAAGCTGGAGTGGATCAGGCAGTTCCGCGTCGAGCGTGTGGAGCCGCTGGACCTGCTGTACCCGGACCGGGCGTACCACCCTCTCGACGATGAACTCGGCCCGGTCGTCGGGGCGTTGAAGCAACAGGTCCGCGACGAGGGCCTGTGGGCACCGCACCTCGGCCCCGAGCTGGGCGGCCGCGGCTTCGGCCAGGTCAAGCTGGCGCTCATCAACGAGATCCTGGGGCAGTCGAGTTGGGCCCCCGTCATCTTCGGCACGGCCGCCCCCGACACCGGAAACGCCGAGATCATCGCCCGCTACGGCACCGACGAGCAGAAGGAGCGCTACCTCCGGCCGCTACTGGAGGGCGAGTGCTTCTCCTGCTTCTCCATGACCGAACCGCAGGCCGGCGCCGACCCCACGATGTTCACCACGCGCGCCGAACGCGACGGCGACGACTGGGTCATCACCGGCCGCAAGTTCTTCTCCTCCAACGCCCGCACCTCGAAGTTCGTCATCGTGATGGCCGTGACGAACC
Organism: Streptomyces sp. MBT65; assembly: GCF_016612545.1. Lineage (GTDB taxonomy): Bacteria > Actinomycetota > Actinomycetes > Streptomycetales > Streptomycetaceae > Streptomyces. The sequence goes on from NZ_JAENRY010000001.1 coordinate 58,604, forward strand.
CCGACGTCAGCCCCTACAAGGGCATGTCGATGTTCCTCGTGCCCAGCGACACCCCCGGCGTCCGCATCGAGCGCCACCTCGGCATCATGGGCGAGGCCACCGACGAGGGCATGCACGCGCTCATCGCCTACGACGGCGTCCGCGTCCCCGCCGACGCACTGCTCGGCGGCGAGGGCCAGGCCTTCGCGATCGCCCAGACCCGGCTCGGCGGTGGCCGCGTCCACCACGCGATGCGGGTCGTCGGCCAGAGCCAGAAGGCGCTCGACATGATGGCCGAACGCGCCCTGTCCCGCGAGACCCAGGGCGAGCGGCTCGCGGACAAGCAACTCGTCCGCGCCGACCTCGCCGACTCCTACGCCCAACTCGCCCAGTTCCGGCTGTTCGTGCTCTACACCGCCTGGCAGATCGACCGGTACCAGGACTACAAGCGGGTCCGTAAGGACATCGCCGCCATCAAGTTCCTCACCCCGAAGGTGCTGCACGACATCGTGTACCGCTCGATGCATCTGCACGGCGCCCTCGGTGTCTCGAACGAAATGCCGTTCTCCGACATGTGGAACGGCGCAGCCGTCATGGCGGTCGTCGACGGACCCACCGAGGTCCACAAGATCACTGTCGCCCGTGACGTGCTGCGCGGCTACGAAGCTGCCCCCGGTCTCTGGCCCACCCAGCACCTGCCCACCCGCCGCGAATGGGCCCGGAAGCAGTTGGAGGACCTGCTGTGACGCTCGCCGACACGGAATCGCTCGCCCGCTGGCTGGACGGCCAGGGCATCGCCCCCGGCGAACCCGTCGAGACCTCGTACATCTCCGGCGGCACCTCCAACGACATCTACGGCATCCGGCGCGGCGAGGTGAGCATGGTGCTGCGCAAACCGCCGGAGAAGGTCCCGCCGGGGCGCAACGAGACCATGCTGCGTGAATACCGCGTTCTCAACGCCCTCAACGGCACGGACGTCCCGCACCCCGAGGCGATCGCCGTGTGCGACGACACGAGTGTGCTCGGCTCCTGCTTCTATCTCATGGCACACGTCGACGGCTGGTCCCCGATGAACTCCGGCGGCTGGCCCGAACCGTTCCTCGGCGATCTCTCCCTGCGCCCCGAGCTCGCGTACCAACTCGTCGAAGGCATAGCGAAGTTGGGCAACGTAAACTGGCGGGCCCAGGGCCTGGAGGGCTTCGGCAGGCCGGACGGTTTCCACGACCGGCAGGTCGACCGCTGGCTCGCCCACCTCGCCAAGTTCGAGTTCCGCGAGATACCCGGCCTGGAGAACGCCGCTGCCTGGCTGCGGGAACACCGTCCCGCCCACTGGGAACCCGGCATCATCCACGGCGACTACCAGTTCGCCAACGTCATGTTCCGGCACGGCGCACCCGCCGAACTCGCGGCCCTGGTCGACTTCGAAATGGCCACCGTGGGCGACCCGTTGCTAGACCTCGGCTGGGTCATCATGGGCTGGCCGGACGCCGACGAGGACCGCACCCAGAAGGGGTACGTCGACTACACCGGCATGCCCGACCGGGCCGACCTGCTGGAGCACTACGCCAAGGTCAGCGGACGCGACGTCAGCGAGATCGACTACTACGTGATCCTCGCCCGCTTCAAGATGGCCGTTGTCCTGGAAGGCGGCTACGCCCGGCATGTGAAGGGCGAGGGCGGCAACCCGAAGATGGCCCACTACGGCGACGTAGTCCTCCAGATGGCCGCGCAGGCGGCCGAACTCGCCGCGACGACCCGGCTATGAGAGCCGCCCGCTGCAACGCCGTCGGCGGCCCGGTGGTCGTCGAGGACATTCCCGAACCAGTCGCCCCCGAAGGGGAATTGGCGGGTCCGGACGGCGGCATCCCGGTCGACGTGCACTACGCCGCCGTCAACTTCGCCGACGTCCTCGTGATCGACGGCGCCTACCAGGTGAAGGCGGAGCCGCCCTTCACCCCCGGCAGCGAATTCGCCGGCGTGGTCGCCGCGTCCGCGCACGGATTCGAGAAGGGCGAGCGGGTCTTCGGCTCGATGTTCGTCGGCGCCTTCGCCGAACGCGTCACCGCCCGCCCCGCCGGCCTGAGCCGCATCCCCGAGGGAATCCCCACCGAGCGCGCGGCGGCCTTCGGGGTCAGCCACACCACCGCCTTCGACGCCCTCCGCCTGGTCGCCGACGTACAGCCGGGGGAGCGGGTGGCCGTCCTGGGCGCGGCCGGCGGGGTGGGCCTCGCGACCGTCGAACTCGCCGCACTGCTCGGCGCGGAGGTCGTCGCCGTCGCTTCGACGGCGGAGAAACGGGCGGTGTGCGCCGAGCAGGGCGCACAAGTGACCCTGCCGTACGGCGACTTGAAGCGGACCGTGCGGGACGCGGGCGGCGCCGATGTCGTGATTGACCCCGTCGGCGGGCCGTACGCGGAGGAGGCGTTGCGGGCCATGCGCTGGGGCGGTCGGTTCGTGAGCGTGGGGTTCGCGAGCGGTGAGATCCCGCGGATCCCGCTCAACCTCCCGATGCTCAAAGGGGTCAGCGTGCACGGCTTCGACCTCGGAGGCTGGGCGCGCCACCGGCGGGACGACCTGGTCGCCGCCCGCACCGAACTCCACGGACTGTTCGCCGCCGGGAAGATACGGCCCCGCGTCCACGCCGTGTATCCGCTCGCCGAAGTCGCCGCCGCGCTCAGCCTCGGGCGCCGCGCCATCGGCAAGGTCCTTCTGGAGGTCGCGCATGGAGTTTGAGTTCGACGACGAACAGCGGCTGCTCCAGCGAGTGGTCCGCGAGACGATCACCAAGTCCCGGTCGCTGCCCGAGAAGCAACTCTGGGACACCTACCTGGAGTTGGGCTGGCTGGAAGCCCCGCCGGTGGAACTCGCCATCGTCCTGGAGGAGTTGGGGTACGTCGCCGACCCGACGCCCTTCCTCGCCACGGCGACCTGGTTCGCGCCACTGGCCGGACGGCTGCCGCGCGGCTCGGGCACCGGAGTCTTCGACGGGGTGGGCCGGTTCGTCCTCGACGCCGACCGCGTGGACGAGATCGCCCTTCTCACCTCCGAGGGCGTGGTCGTACGGAACGGAGAGGACCTGGCGGCCGAGCGGCTGTCCGTGTTCGACCCGACTCTGCATGTCGCCCGGGTGGACGCGCCGGACCTGGTCGGCGGCGTACCGGACCTGGCCCTGATGGGCCTCGCGGTCAGCACGGTCGGCAGTTGCCGGCGCATCCTCGACCTGGTCGTCGCCCATGTGAAGGAACGGCACCAATTCGGGGTGCCCATCGGCTCGTTCCAGGCCGTCAAGCACAAGGCGGCCGACATGTACGTCGCCATCGAACGCGCCAAGGTGCTCGCCTACTTCTCCGCGCTCACCATCGCCGAGGACGACGCGCGCCGCGGTCGGGCCGCCGCCATGGCCAAGGCCGCCGCCGGAGACTGCCAACGGGTCTGTTTCCGCAACGGGTTCCAGCTCTTCGGAGCCATGGGCTACACGTGGGAGAACGAACTGCAGATCCACCTCAAGCGGGCCAAGGCCGGGGACCTGCTCCTCGGCACGGCGTCCGAGCACAGGAAGGCGCTGCTGGTATGAGGCTGGCCCCCGACCCCGAGGTCGAGAAGTTCCGCGCCGATTTCAGCGCCTTCCTCGACACCCACCTGCCCACCCCCGAAGAGGCCACTGTCCGCTCCAAGTCCAGCGCGGACATACCGGATTGGGCCCGGCGCTGGCAACGCAAGCTCTTCGACGCCGGCTGGCTGCTGCCGGCCCAGCCGCCCGAGTACGGCGGCCGCAACGCCACCCTGCCCCAAGTCGTCGCGCATCTGGAGGAGTTGTCCCGGCGGCGGATCTACCACAGCTTCAACCCGCAGGGCCTCAACATCATCGCGGCCTCACTGCTGACCTTCGGCACCGAGGAACAGAAACGCGACTGGGCCGTACCCCTGCTGCGCGCGGAGATCACCGCGTCGCTCGGCATGAGCGAACCCGGAGCGGGCTCCGACCTGGCCGGGCTGCGCACCCGCGCGGCCCTCGACGGCGACCACTTCGTCGTCAACGGACAGAAGGTGTGGACCTCGGGCGCGCACGACGCCGACGTCCTGCTCACCTTCGTCCGCACCGACCCCGACGCCCCCAAGCACAAGGGCATCAGCGTCCTGCTCATCCCCACCGACTCCGAAGGCCTGGTCAGGCGGCCGTTCGGATCGATCGCCGCACCCGACGACCTCGACTTCAACGAGGTGTTCTTCACCGACGTCCGCGTCCCGAAGGAGAACCTCGTCGGCCTCCTCAACGAGGGCTGGCGCGTGGCCAACGGCTCGCTCGGTCATGAACGGACCCTGCTGTGGGTGCACTACGCCGAGCGCATGGACGGCCTGATCCAGGACTCGGCCTGCGACGAGGAGTGGTACGCGACGCTCCAAATGGACGTCCAGGCACTGCGGTTGCTCGGCCACCGGCTGCTCGGACCCGACCGCAACCCGGCGGAGATCTCGGTGCTCAAGCTGCTCGGCTCCGAGGCCGCGCAGAGCGCCGAACTGCACGCCCTCGAACACCACGGGACCGAGGCGCTGCTGCATCCGGTGCAGACGGGGCCGTACACCCATATGAACCTCGGGACGTTCACCGCCAGTTGGTTCGAGCGGTACGCGCGCAGCTTCGGCGGGACCATCGCCGGCGGCACCTCCGAGATCCAGCGCAACATCATCGCCGAGCGCATCCTCGGCCTGCCCCGCTAGAGCCGACGGAAGACGGGACCCATGACAGACACAGCGGACACGGTGGACACGGACGAGGTCCTCTACGAGGTCGACGACAGGGTCGCGGTCATCACCCTGAACCGGCCCGAGGTCGCCAACGCCCAGAACGCGGTTCTCCTCGACGCGTTGGACGCCGCCTGGCGCCGGGCCGCCGCCGACGAGGAGGTCAAGGTGATCCTCCTGCGAGGCAACGGGAGACACTTCTCCTCCGGCCACGACCTCAAGGACCGCTGGCCGGCACCGAACGAGATCACCCTGGAGTGGATCTACAGTGCCGAATCCCGCCGGTACTTGGAGTACACACTGCGCTGGCGCAACGTCCCCAAACCGTCGATCGCCGCGGTCCAGGGCAAGTGCATCGCGGGCGGACTGATGCTCTGCTGGCCCTGCGACCTGATCGTGGCCGCCGAGAACGCCGAATTCTCCGACCCCGTCGTGCACATGGGCATCGGTGGAGTCGAATACCACGGCCACACCTGGGAGTTGGGCCCACGCAAGGCGAAGGAGATCCTCTTCACCGGACGGGCCGTCACCGCCGAGGAGGCGGAGAAGGTCGGCATGGTGAACAAGGTCGTCCCCCTCGATCAACTGGACACCCAGGCAATGGAGTTGGCCCGGCAGATCGCCCGCATGCCGTCCTTCGGCCTCCGCCAGGCCAAGCGCGCCGTCAACCAGAGCCTCGACGTCCAGGGCTTCTACGCCGCCATCCAGTCCGTGTTCGACATCCACGAGACAGGACACGGGAACGCGTTGAGCGTGAGCGGATATCCCATTCTCACCAAACTCGACGCCATGAAGGATCGCCTCAAAGAGCAGTAGGCCGCGATCGCAAGGGTCGTCATCACTCGCGCGCGGTGCTCGCGCCCCGGCTCATCGCCAGCACCGCGTCCCGGCGGCTGAGCGCCCCGAACGGTGAACCGCCGGTCGGGGCGGGGCTGCCGTAGATCCAGGTGGGGCCGTCGGAGAGATGGTCGAGCGCCTCGGCGGCCACGTCGGCGGGGTCGGCCAAGTCACCGCCGTAGGAGCCCCCTTGGACGCCTTCGGTCCGGCGCAGGGACGGGGTGTCGGTCCTGCCGAGCACCAGCCCCAGAACGTCCACCCCGCTGCCCTGCCACTCCGCCCACAGGCTCTCCGCGAGGATGAGGTCGAACGCCTTGGACGCGCCGTAGGCGGCGAGCGTGGCGCCACCGGCCCACGCGGCGCCCGAGGTCACCAGGACCACGGCTCCCCGCTTGCGCGCCACCATCGGGCCGCCGAAGCGGTAGGCCGCTTCGAGTACGGCGGCGCAGTTGCGCTGCACCAGCCCGAGGTGCGTGCCGAGTTCCTTGTCGAGGAACGGGACGCTGCGGTCGTCGCTGCCCGCGTTGTAGACGAACAGGCCGACCTCCAGATCGACGGTCGCCTCCTCCAGCTCCGACAGGGCGCTCGGGGAGCTGAGGTCGAGCGCGACGGTACGGACCTCGACGCCGTACCGGTCCCGGATCTCGGCGGCGGACGCCTCCAGCACGGGCAGCCGCCGGGCCACCAGCACGATGTTCATCCCCTGGGCGGCCATCCGGTGGGCGAACGCGGCTCCCACCCCGTCCGACCCGCCGGCGACGACACCCCACGGCCCGTACTTCGTGGTGAGCGATTGAGTCACTTCGTTACTCCTCGACAAGTTCATCCAGGACGACCGGAGAACCTTCTTCTCGACCGCGTCCGACGACAGCACCGTCCCGATGATTCCGAGGTCGGTCCCGGTGCCGCGCGCCACCTCGCGCACCACGCGGACGTCCTTGCTCATCAGGTCCGCCAGCCGCTCCGCGACCGCCTCGACCGACCCTCCGCCGGCGACGACACCGAGCGCCCGACTGGCACCGCTGCCGTGCTGCAGCGCCGCGAGAATCGCCTTCTCGTCGATGCCCAGCGACCCCGCCACCCGTACCGCGTCGACCGCGAGTCCGACCTGTGCCACGAACAAGGCGTTGTTGACGAGCTTGACCCGCTGACCGTTGCCGACCGGCCCCACGAACAGGACCGGCGAGGCATACGTCTCCAACAGCGGGCGCAGCGCCTCCAGTTGGGCCTCGTCCCCGCCGACCCACAGAGTGAGACGGCCCGCGGCGATGTCGTGCGGGCCGCCCGACAGCGCGGCGTCCAGCACCCCGACACCACGCTCCGCGCCCGCCTCGGCGAGCAACTCCGCGGTGCCGGGATGGGACGTGGTGTGCTGGATGAGCGTCGCCCCCGGTTTCATCCCAGAGAGCGCGCCTTCCGCACCGAGGCAGGCCGCTCTCACCTGTTCGTCCTTGAGTACGGCGACGAACACCGCGTCGGCGTCGCGGACCGTCGCCCCGATCGTGTCGGCCCGCGCGAACCCGTCCTCTTGGGCTGCCGCCAGGGCCTCCGGTCGACGCACATGGACCGTGACGTCATGCCCGGCGGCCACCAGTCGGTCGACGATCGGCCGCCCCATCCGGCCCGCCCCGATGAACCCGATCCTCAACTCTCCTCCAGCGAAGCGGATTTGCCGGACGGCGCGAGCATCGCTCGGGGCCCGTCGGTGCCGTCGAGGTTGGCGTTGATCCGCTCGGCGATCCGCCACCCCTCCGAAGTGCGCACCCAGCGCCAGGTGTTGGCGGAGACCTGGAACACCCAGAACCGTCCGGCGTCGGCGTCCCACCGCAGATGCAGCGCGTGGCTGCGGCCGGTGGCCCGGTCGCCGTCGACGACGACGTGCGGCGCGGTCAGCACATGACCGCAGCCGTTGTGGATCACGCTCTGATGGCCCGGTCCGTGGACCATGCCGACGATGCCGTCCCAGCCCTCCATCCGCAGATGGGGGACAGCGTCGAAGACACCGTCCTCGGTCCAGAGCGCAGCCGCGGCCTCCCCCGATCCGCTGTCGACCGCCGGCCCGTACTGGGCGACGAGCTGCGTGATCTCGACCTGGTCCTCCAAGGCGCGCACCTTCGCCGCCAACGACTCGACGGCTGCGCGTAGTTGGGCAAGTTCGTCGGTCTCGCTCATGAGTGTGGTCAGCTCCCTGGTACGACGATGATCCGGGCCGGCCCGTTCGCGTCCCGCGCAGCGTCGAGCGCGGCCTGGACCCCGTCGAGGCCGACGGTGTGCCCGAGCATCGGCCCGACATCGAGGCTGCCGGAGCAGACCGCCCGGAACGCCTCGTCCCAGTGGTCCATCGACGGGCCGCCCCCGAACTGGATGTTGATGCCCTTCTGTTTGGCGGTCAGGGTGTGCAGATGATCGCCCTCCGGCGGACCGCCGACGGAGAAGATCCGGGTACCTCGCTCGCATCCCTTGATGATCGAGTCGAGAACGCCGGGGACGCCGACGCACTCGAACACGACACAACTCGCCCGCGGACCGGCCGCGTTGCGCCAGGCCTCGTACGGCGAGACCTCGGCCGGATCGACGACCACATCGGCGCCCATGGCCAGCGCGGTCGCGCGACGTGAGGCCTCGAGATCGGCCGCCACGATCGGACCGACGCCGAGACTCCTGAGCCGGCCGATCGCCGAGAGGGCGATGGCGCCGCAGCCGATCACCAACGGCGCCTCGTTCGCCGTCAGTTGGGCGCGGGACGCGGTCGACCAGCCCACCGAGATCGCGTCGGCGACACACACGACCTCGCTCGGCAGATCCGACACCACGACCCGGGTGATGGCCTCGGTGAGCAGGAACAACTCACCGAATCCGCCCGGGGATTCGGGGCTCTGGCCGATGATCCTGCGGCCGGCGGGCGTGTTCAGTACGGGCAGCGAACTCACCCGTGTACCGACCGGGATCCGCCGCTCGGTGCCGGGGCCGTAGTCCACGACCTCGGCGCAGTACTCGTGACCCATCACGATGTCGACGTCCCTGTCGTACGTCGACATTCCGCTGTCGTCGTCGGCGCCCGCCTCCGGATGGTCCATGAAGTGCAGATCCGACGCGCAGATCCCGCACGCCAGCGAGCGGACGAGGAGTTGGCCCGGTCCGGGGACCGGATCGTCGACGGTCCGTGCCTCGACCGTCCCGCCCCGCAGCACAGCAGCACGCATCAGACTCTCCTCCGCATTCCGAAGTCCGTCCCCTTCGGACTGTAGCCACACAACGGGAATTACAGAAGACGGTCTCCTATAATTGAAGAACGCCGGAACACCGCCCGGTCACTACAATCACGGCATGGCAGAACCGCGCCGCGCCCCGGGCCGTCCCCGCGACACGAGCATCAATGAACGGGCCCTCGCGGCGACGCGCGAACTGCTCGTCCAGCGCGGCTTCGACGCCACGACGATCCAGGCTGTGGCCGAGCACTCCGGTGTGCACGCCTCCGCCATCTACCGCCGCTGGCCGTCCCGGATCGAGCTGATCGAGGAGGCCACGTTCCCCGGGCTCAGCCCGTTGATCGTCCGTCCGACGGGGGATCTCCGCCGTGACCTCCGCCGGTTCGTCCGTGCCTACTTGGCGGCCTTCGGCGCCCCCGCGGCCCGCGCCGCGGCGGCCGGACTCTTCGCGCACTCCCAGACGTCGAACCGCCCCCGGCCGCCGGAAATGTTGCTGCGCGTGTCGGCGCGACCGCAGTTCCAGGACATCCTGCGCGCCGCGCCGACCGGTACCGTCGACCCCACCGTGGACCCGGACGACGTCTTCGACATGATCCTCGGCGCCGTACTGACCCGCACCCTCCTGGCCACGGTCACGGCCCGCAACCGCCCCGTCGAGCGCACGGTCGACATGATCCTGCGGATGCTACGACCCCTCGACGGGCCTCTCTGATCAACTCGCCCGTCCGGACGGGGTGTTGGTCTCAGCGGCGTTCGTCGCGGAACACCTTCCCGCCCTTCATCACGAACCGGACGTCCGTCATCACGGAGACGTCCTCCAGCGGATTGCCCGGCACCGCGATGAGATCGGCGAGCAGGCCTTCGGCGATGCGGCCCCGGTCGTCGGCGTCGATCAACTCCGCCGCGTTGACGGTCGCCGCCTGGAGCGCTTCCAGGGGAGTCATGCCACGGTCGACCAGGGCGATCAGCTCCTGCGCGCCGCGGCCGTGCGGAATCGCCGGCGCGTCCGTGCCCAGCGCCATCCGGACACCCGCCTTGCCGGCCCTGGACACCACCGTCTTCGCCCGGGGGAAGATCTCGGCGGCCTTCTCGACCAATTCGGGCGCGGAATGGGACATGTCCATCCCATCGATGAGAGCGGTGGTCGGCACCAGGAAAGTGCCCCTCTCCGCCATCAGCGCGATCGTGTCGTCGTCGAGCAGGAAGCCGTGCTCGATGCAGTCGATGCCCGCCTCCACCGCGGCCCGGACGGCGTCGGCCCCGTGCGTGTGGGCCGCCACCTTCAGCCCGCGCCGGTGGGCCTCGTCGACGATGGCACGCAGCTCCTCGTCGGAGTAGTGCTGCGCGCCGGGGGTGCCCGTGTGGGACATCACGCCCCCGGACGCACAGACCTTGATGAGCCGTGCCCCGTGCTTGATCTGGTAGCGGACGGCCTTGCGCACCTCGTCGACACCGTTGGCAATGCCCTCCTCCAGGGAGAGAGGCATGATTCCGGGGGCGTACGCGGCGAACATCGTGGGGTCGAGGTGTCCGCCGGTGGGTGTGATGGCGTGCCCGGCCGGCACGATGCGCGGTCCGTCGATCCAGCCGGCGTCGATGGCCTTCGCCAGCGCGACGTCCAGCAGATAGCCGCCCGTCTTCACGAACAGGCCGAGGTTGCGGACCGTCGTGAAGCCCGCGCGCAGGGTCCGCCGGGCGTTGCCCACCGCGCGGAGCATCCGAAGCGGGGGATCGTCCTGGACGGGGGAGAACGCGAGGGTCTCTCCCCGGCCGCCCATCAGGAGGTTGACCTCCATGTCCATGAGACCGGGCAGCAGAGTCACATCACCGAGGTCGAGAACCTCGTTCTCGCCCTCGCCCTCGCCGCCGCCGCGCGTGATGCGGTCGCCGTCGACCGTGACGATGCCCGGCTGCTCGAACTCGCCCGTCTCCACGTGCAGTACACGCGCCGCCCTGAGTGTGAGCACGACGGGTCAGACCTTCGGCTCGACGACTAGGTCCATATAGGCGGCCCCGCTGTCCGGCACCCGGGCCTGCTTCCAGACCTCCACCGGGAACGACACGTTCACCAGGGAGAACAGCAGGAGCAGCAAGTTGCGCTCCTGCTCCGGGAGTTCGGTGAGGGGGAACTTGTCGAGGTGGTCGGAGGCCTGTTCCAGCAGCGGGAACGCGGCGTCGTAGAACGCCTGCATCTCCTCCATGGAGCTGGCCAGGCGCTTGGTGTAGCGATCGCGCTCGGACTCCAGGACCCACTCGCTGAACGGTTCGAGCGCCGCGAACTCACTGGGCAGCATCGGTGTGCTCCTTGACGTAGTCGGCGACCGTCTTGTGCAGATGGCGGAGCAGCAACTCCTGGTCGCAGAGCGGGAATTCGGTGACCACCCGGCTCTTGAGCATGGTCTGGGTGGCCTCCAGCGTGTTGCCGTCCTGGAGCGCGTACTCCTTGAACGTCACCGCGGCCAGCTCCTGCTTGAGCCGCTCGCGCGCCGTCTTCGCGGGCACGAAGTACAGGTTGGCCTCGAAGAGGTGCTTGTCCACCGCCGTCGGCCAGTAGTGGTACGTCAGATACCAGCCCGGCTTCCAGATCAGCAGGGTCATGTTGGGGAAGAACTCGAAGGAGTCGTTGCCCCAGGCGCGGTGCCCGCCCGGATTGAGACCGGGGGGAAGCGGGTCGAGGCCCTCGATGTCGGGCGCCTCCCACGGCCCGAACAGGCCGCTGCGCAGGACGCGTTCGATGGGCTTGACGATGGTCAGGTCCTTGGGCGGGGACATGCCTCCCCAGGAGGAGATCATCGAGTGCGGGGGGTGGATCTCGTAGTGCAGCGCCTCGTACCCGACGTTGAAGAGCTTGTCGGCCTCGTCCTTGACGGCCTGCTTCATGTGCAGGACGGGCGCGTGGTAGAACTCCGCGAACGCGTCGATGAACAGCTTCCAGTTGCTGCCGATCTCCGCCTTGTACGTGAAGACCTCGGTCATCTCGTGGAAGGGGTAGCCCTCGAGTCCCTTGGCGAACTCGCCCAGATACTCCTTCAGCGGCTGCGCGTCCGGGTCGAGGTTGACGAAGACGAACCCCTCCCAGACCTCGCAGCGGACCAGCTTCAGGCCGTAGTCCGCCTTGTCCAGGTCGAAGAACTCCTTCTCCTGCTGGACGAAGGTCAGATCGCCGTCGAGGCTGTAGCGCCAGGCATGGTACTTGCAGGTGAACTGACGGCAGGTGCCCTTGACCTCCTCGCCCGGATAGTCGTTCCACACGAGCTTGTTGCCGCGGTGGCGGCAGACGTTGTGGAAGGCGCGGATCTCCTTGTCCTTGCCCCGCACGATCACCAGTGAGGTGTCGGCGACCGCCAGCTCCTTCGTGAAGTAGCTGCCGACCTTCGGCACTTGCTCGACCCGACCGACGTTCAGCCAGGTCTTCTTGAAGATCGCCTCCTTCTCCGCCTCGTAGTACGCGGGGTCGATGGAGTCCTCGTAGTTCACCGGGCTCGTGCCCAGCTCGGGGTAGTTCTCGGTCCAGCTTCCGGCCGCCGGCTTGGCGAAGTGTGGCATGGGATCACCCCTCTCGCTTGTGAGAATACCATTCTCTTTTTGGGAAACTGAAGTTCTCTTCCGAGATCGCAGGATCGAGTTCCACGCCGAAGGTGTTGAGGGCCATCGTGAGCATCGTGTAGGTGCCGACCGTGAAGACCAGGTCCATGAGCTGGTGTTCGTCCAGGTCGGCGGCGAGTGCGGCGTAAGTCGCGTCCGAGAGGCCCGAGTCGGTGTCGAGTTCGTCCACCGCCCGGTTGAGCAAGGTGTCGGCGCCGGTGCGGACCTCTTCGATCTCGGCCTCGGTCACCCCGTGCTTCCGGCCGATCAGAACGTGACTCGCCCACTCGTATCTGCTGCCCCGCCGCCACGCCACGCGCATCACGGCCAGCTCGCGGACGCGCACCGGCAGGGTCGTGGTGTTCAGGTGCATGTTGAACGTCAGGAACGCCCGGGCCAGGGCCGGATGCCGCTGGAAGAGCCCCAGGACATTGGCCTCCGGCAGCTTGCGGTGGGGGTTGATGACCGAGAACAGTTCGTGGTCCCACTCGTCGTACGGCACCGGGAAGATGCGGACGCCGGAGTCGCCGGTCGGCTCGCCGTTCTCGTGGTGCGCGGTGGCGTTCTCGCCCTGCTCGTGATCACCGTTCTCGCTCACGTGTTCCGCCCGCCGTTCACGCCCAGGATCTGGCCCGTGATGTAACCGGCCTCCTCGGACGCGAGGAAGGCGCACGCCGCGGCGATGTCCTCGGGGCGCCCGACCCGCCGTACCGGAGTGCGCTGGATGTGTTCCTCGACCGTCCCGCCGAGCAGGTGGCGCTCCTCCGAGCGGCGCAGCATCGGTGTGTCGATGAAGCCGGGCGGAACCGCGTTCACGGTGATGCCCTGCGGTCCCAGCTCCAGGGCGAGCGCCTTCGTCAGTCCGTTGACCGCCGACTTCGCCGCCACGTAGTGCGTCATGAACGGCTGGCCGGACTGCGCGCTGGAGGAGGAGATGTTGACGATCCGGCCCCAGCCGGCCTCCACCATGTCCGGCAGGACGGCCTGGACGCAGTGGAAGACGCCGTGGAGGTTGACGTCGATGACGCGCTGCCAGGCCTCGAAGGTGAGGTTGACGAAGCGCTTGTAGCCCTCCGTCCCCGCCGCGTTGACCAGAACCGTGACCGGGCCGAGCTGCTCCCGGATCTCGGCCAGCGCCTCGTCCACCTGGGCCCGGTCGGAGACGTCGGCCTTCCGGGAGAAGCCGCTGTCGGACGGATTGAGGTCGAGGGTGGCGACCTGGAGACCGTCTGCCTCCAGGCGTTGCGCGATGGCCAGTCCGATGCCGGAGCCGCCGCCTGTGACAAGGGCTGTCCTCATGCCGGAACCCCCTGCGTCTCGATCATGAAAATCTCCCTTCCGGATCTGAGAAGCGTATTCTCGTCTCCGGTACTTCCGGAAGTGCCGCGCAGGCGGGGGTCGTTCGCCGCACTCCGTGCACCTGTCAGGCATCGGTCAGGATGACATTCTCGCTTCCGGATGGTTGATTCGCGTATAAGGAGAATGTAGTTTCCGCTTCATTGGAGCAAGCCGCCCATCCATGCGAGGAGAACAGGATGCGGTTCCAGGACAAGGTGGCGATCGTCACCGGAGCGGGACAGGGAATCGGCGAGGACTACGCCCGGGCGCTGGCCGCCGAGGGCGCACGGGTCGTGGTCGCGGACATCAACGAGGAGCAGGGGCAGCGGGTCGCCAAGGAGCTGGACTCCGCGCTCTTCGTCAAGGTCGACGTCGGAGACCCCGCCTCGGCCGACGCGCTGGCCGCCGCCACCGTCGCCGAGTTCGGCCGCATCGACTACCTGATCAACAACGCCGCGATCTACCACAGCATGCGGCGCGAGGGCCTGACCACCGTCGACCTCGACTACCTCAACCGCTTCATCCAGGTGAACCTGATGGGCGCCCTGTACGTCACCCGGGCCGTCGTCCCGCACCTGACCGAGGGCGCCGCGATCGTCAACCAGTCGTCTGCCGCCGCCTACATGGCGAGCGGCTACTACGGCCTGGCCAAGATCGGCATCAACCACCTCACCGCGTCGCTGGCCGCCGAACTCGGCGGCCGGGGCATCCGCGTCAACGGCATCGCCCCCGGCCCCACCGACACCGAGGCCACGGCCACCGTCGTACCGGTCGAGTTCCAGCAGCGGATGACCCAGGCCCTGGCCATCAAACGGATGGGCACCCCCGGCGACCTCACCCCCACTGTGCTGTTCCTGCTCTCCGACGACGCCGGCTGGCTGACGGGACAGACCATCAGCGTGGACGGCGGACAGGTGGTGCGACTGTGACCCGCCTGCTCATCGACGGCCAACTGGTCGACGGGGAGCGGACGTTCCCCTCGCTCAACCCCGCTACCGGCGAGGTCTACGGCCACGCCCCCGAGGCCACCACCGCCCAGGCCGAGGCGGCCGTAGCGGCGGCCCGCACCGCCTTCGACACCACCGCATGGGCCACCGACGTACAACTGCGCATCCGCTGTCTCGACCAACTGCACCAGGCGCTCCTCGACCACGTCGAGGAGTTGCGCGAGCTGACCATCGCCGAGGTCGGCGCGCCCCGCATGCTCACCTACGGCCCCCAACTCGACGACCCCGTCAAGCTGGTGCGCTTCTACGCGGACCTGCTGCGCAAGTACCCGCTCACCGAGGATCTGGGTGAGGTCGAGATCCGGGGCCAACGCCACCGCCGCTGGGTGGAGAAGGAGGCGGCCGGGGTCGTCGCGGCGATCATCGCCTACAACTACCCGAACCAACTCGCCCTGGCCAAACTCGCCCCCGCGCTCGCGGCCGGCTGCACGGTCGTCCTCAAGGGCGCCCCCGACACCCCGCTCACCACCCTGTTCCTCGGCCAACTCATCGCCGAGCACACGGACATACCGCCCGGCGTCGTCAACGTCCTCACGTCCTCCGGGGCCGACGTCGGCGAGACGCTCACCACCCACCCCGACGTCGACATGATCACCTTCACCGGTTCCACCGCGACCGGCCGCCGCATCATGGAGGCCGCGAGCCGCACGGTGAAGAAGGTCTTCCTGGAACTCGGCGGCAAGTCCGCCATGATCGTCCTCGACGACGCCGACTTCGCCACCGCCGCCATGTTCGCGGCCGGCACCATCTGCTCGCACTCCGGGCAGGGGTGCGCGCTCACCTCCCGGCTGCTCGTGCCCAGGGAGCACCACGACGAGATCGTCGAGAAGGTCGCGGCGGGCCTCGGCCGCATCCCGCTCGGCGACCCCGCCGACCCCAAGACCTTCGCGGGCCCGCTCATCAGCGAGCGCCAGCGCGACAAGGTCGACGGCATGGTCGAGAGGGCCGTGGCCGCCGGTGCGAACCTCGTCACCGGTGGCGAGAAGGTCGATCCCGGCTTCTTCTACCGGCCGACCCTCCTCAGCAACGTCGATCCGGACAGCGAGATCGCCCAGGACGAGGTCTTCGGCCCTGTGCTCGTGGTGATTCCGTACGACGACGATGACGACGCCGTCCGCATCGCCAACAACTCCGTCTTCGGCCTCTCCGGCGGCGTCCAGAGCGCCGACGACGAGCGGGCCATCGCGCTCGCCCGCCGGATCCGCACCGGCACCTTCAGCATCAACGGCGGCAACTACTTCGCCGCCGACGTGCCGTTCGGCGGCTACAAGCAGTCGGGCATCGGCCGGGAGAGCGGCGTGCCCGGCCTGGAGGAGTTCCTGGAGTACAAGTCCTTCGCGGTCGTGGTCCGGTCATGATGCCGCTCGACGGAATACGCGTTCTCGAAGTCGCCATGTACGGCTTCGTGCCTTCGGCGGGAGCCGTCCTCTCCGACTGGGGAGCGGACGTCATCAAGGTCGAGCACGCCGTTACCGGCGACCCGCAGCGCGGTCTGAGGCAGACCGGCACGATGCGCGTCGAGGGCGACCCCAACCCCAACGTCGAGCACGCCAACCGCGGCAAGCGCAGCCTCGGCCTCGACATCTCACGCCCCGAGGGCAAGGAGGTGCTGTACGAACTCGCCCGGCACGCCGACGTGTTCCTGACCAGCTTCCTTCCCGGCCACCGGGACAAGTTCGGCATCGACGTCGACGACATCCGTACCGTCAACCCCCGCATCGTCTACGCCCGGGGCAGCGCCTTCGGACCGCGCGGACCGGAAGCGGGGAAGGGTGGCTACGACATGACGGCGTTCTGGGCCCGCGCCGGCACCGCCGCGAGCATCACTCCCGAGGGCACGGACGGCATCATCAACCCGCCGTCACCGGCCTACGGCGACACGATCTCCGGCACCAACCTCGCCGGCGGCATCGCGGCGGCGCTCCTGAAACGCGAGCGCACCGGCGAACCCTCGGTCGTGGACGTCTCCCTGCTCGGCAGCGGACTGTGGGCGATGGGCCATGCCACCGCGCTCTCCCTGCACCTCGGCAAGCCGTGGATCCCGCCGCCCGTCGGCACCCACGGCTCCGTCGCGAACCCCCTGTCCGGGCTGTACGAGACCTCCGACGGTCACCACCTGGCGTTCGTCATGATGCAGCCCGGCAAGTTCTGGGCCGATGTGTGCCGCCACATCGACCGCCCCGAACTCGCCGACGACCCGCGCTTCGACACGGCCGAGAACCTCATTGCCAACACGGCGGAGGCCGTCAAGATCCTGCGCGAGGTCCTCGCCACCCGCACCCTCGCGCAGTGGAGCCGGCGCTTCGCCACCCTGGCCGGGCCGTGGGCCCCGGTGCAGGACTCCCTGCAAGTGGGTGAGGACCCACAGATCAGAGCCAACGAGTACCTGCTGCCGGCAGGAGAGCTCGAACTGGTCAGCAGCCCCGTGCAGTTCGACGTGCAAGCCCCCAGCCTCGGTCCCGCACCCGAGTTCGCCGCCCAGACCGAGGAGATCCTTCTCGAGCTGGGCCTGGACTGGGACCGCATCATCGCGCTCAAGGCGGCGGGCGCCGTCACCTGACCACCCGACAGCGGGACTCACATTCTCAACGAGGAGAACCGATGAGACGCTTGCTCATCCCCGCGCTCGTCCTGGCCCTCGCGGCCGCGGCCGGATGCTCCGGCCGCACCAAGTCCGCGGACACCAGCAGCCCTTCGACCACCGGAGCCGCCGACACCGCGACCGCGGACTTCGGCACGCTGAAGTCCGTGTGCGGCAAGGGGACGCCCAAGACCGTCACCAGTCAGGGCGTCACCAGCTCCGAGATCAAGGTCGGCGTCTTCAGCGACGTCGGCTTCACCAAGAACCCGGAGTTCGGGAACGCGGCGAAGGTCTTCACCTCCTGGTGCAACGCCGCCGGCGGCATCAACGGCCGCAAGATCACACCCGTGACGCACGACTCCGCGCTCATGCAGGTCAACCAGCAGATGATCGGGGCCTGCCGCACCGACTTCTTCGAGGTGGGCGGCGGCGCCGCCCTCGACGGCCTGGGCGTCAAGACCCGATTGAAGTGCCTGCTCCCCGAGTTCCCGGCGCAGGTCACCTCCGAGATCGGCGCGGACCTCCAGGTCATGGCCATGGGCGCCTCGACGGGCTATTCGCCCTACGCCGGTTACTTCTCCTGGCTGTTGAAGGAGGCGTACCCGTCGTCCGCGAGCGGCGTCGGCATCATCACCGGCGACGTGCCCATCACCAAGCTCCTCGCGGGCCAGGACAAGGAAGTCCTCACCGCGATGGGCGGCAAGGTCACCTACTCCGACCTCTACCCCGCGCAGGGTGTCTCCGACTGGACGCCGTACGCCCAGTCCATCAAGACGAAGAAGGTCAAGGGACTCGTCTTCCTGGGGGACTTCACCCAGTTGGCGAAGCTGGAGCAGGCGCTCACCAACATCGACTACAAGCTCGACTGGATCGACGCGAACAGCAACGCCTACGGCCCCGCCTTCGTCAAGCTGGCCGGTCCCGCGCTCGGTACACAGACCAACTTCGCCTCCATCAACGGATACCCGTTGGAGAAGGCCGACGACAACCCGGCGACGAAGGAGATGGTCGCCCTGTTCAAGAAGTACGCGCCCGACGCGCAGCTCACCCTGCCCGCCATGCAGGCCTTCTCCAGCTGGCTGCTGTTCGCCACCTCGGCCCGCGACTGCGCCGAACTGACCCGCAGTTGTGTCCTTGAGAACGCCAAGAAGCAGACCGACTGGACCGGGGGAGGGCTCCACGCCTCGGTCAACCTCTCCTCACCCGACGAGCCCCTGAAGTGCTTCAACGTCGAGAAGGCCACCACCAGCGGCTGGGTGCCGGCCGACTTCAAGCCCACCGAGGGCGTCTACCGGTGCGACGCGCCCGCCTACAAGTTCAAGGGGAACTACGGCAAGCCGCCGACCCTGGCCGACGTCGGCAAGTCGCTGTCCGACCTCAAGTAACCACGCCACAGACCCCGTTCACCACGGCAGGAAGGAAGGACCGTGAAGGTACGAGTCGACCCGGAGCGCTGTCAGGGCCACACGCTCTGCGCGATGCGCGCACCGGACACCTTCGAACTCAGCGAGATCGACGGGCACTCCTCGGTCGTCGAGGAGGAAGTCCCCGCCGATCAGGAGGCGGACGTCCGCGAGGCGGTCCTGTCCTGCCCGGAGCGGGCGATCTCCCTCATCTCCTGACCCTCATCTCATCCACCGAGCAGGAGAGGACTCCGCAATGACCACGGAAGACGCGGCCGTCGACGACGGCGGCCGCAAGCACCCCCAGGTGCACTTCGACCGGCACACCCCCGACTACCGCGACCGGTTCGAGGACATCACCCACGAGCTGCACGGCACGTGCCCGATCGCCTGGACGGAGACCCACGGAGGCCACTGGGTCGCCAGCGGCAACCGCGAGGTCTTCGAACTCGCGCGGTCCGCGGAGTTCCTCTCCAACGACCACGACGTGAAGGGGGAGCGGCGCGGATACAACGGGATCTCCATCCCCGCACCGCCCCCCGAGCGGAAGGGCCGGGGCGGGTTCCTGGAGATGGACCCGCCGGACCAGCGCTACTACCGGCAGACCCTCAACCCGTATCTTTCGCCGGCGGCGATCCAGCGCTGGATCCCGTTCGTCGACGAGGTCGTCCGCGCGAGCATCGACGAGAAGATCGAGTCCGGGCACATCGACTTCGTCGACGACCTCGCCAACATCGTCCCCGCCGTGCTCACCCTGGCGATGATGGGCATCCCGCTGGAGCACTGGACCATCTACAACGAACCGGCCCACGCCTCCGTCTACACCCCGCCCAACTCACCCGACATGCAAAGGGTGTTGGACCTGAGCCGCAAGATGGGCATGGACCTCATGGCTCAGCTCGCGGAGATCCGGAAGAACCCCCGCCCGGGCCTGGTGGACGCGCTGGTCCGCGCCGACATCAACGGCCGCAACCCCGACGACGGCGAACTCCTCGGCGTGTGCGCCCTGTTGATCGGCGGCGGCTTCGACACGACGACCGCGCTCACCGCCCACTCCCTCGAATGGCTCTCCCAACACCCGGACGAACGCGCCCGGTTGAGCCGTGACCGCAAGACCCTCCTGGACTCCGCGACCGAGGAGTTCCTGCGCTTCTACACCCCGGCACCCGGAGACGGCCGCACCATCACCGCCGACTGCGAGATCGCCGGCACCGAGTTCAAGGAGGGCGAACGCCTCTGGCTCTCCTGGGCGATGGCCAACCGCGACCCCTCGGTCTTCCCCGACCCGGACCGCATCGACATGGAGCGCAAGGGCAACCGGCACAGCAGCTTCGGCCTCGGCATCCACCGCTGCATCGGCTCCAACGTGGCCCGCACGGTGTTCAAGCGGATGGTGACGGCCGTACTCGACCGGATGCCCGACTTCGTGTGCGACCCCGAAGGCGCCGTCCACTACGAGACCATCGGCGTCATCCAGGGCATGCGCCACCTCCCCGCGACCTTCACCCCGGGCGAACGGCTCGGCGCCGGACTCGACGAGACCCTCGTCGAACTCCAGAAGATCTGCGACGAACAGCGCCTCGCCGAACCGGTCACCGTCCGCAAGTCCAAGGCCCGGATCGACTCATGACGGACCATCAGCGTCCGGCGCCGGTGATCACGGAGGAGAACGCGTTCTTCTGGACCTCCGGCGCCGACGGCCGGCTGCGGGTGGCGGAGTGCGGGTCCTGCGCGGCCCTCATCCACCCACCGCAGCCGGTCTGCCGGTACTGCCACGGCCACGACATGGGCGTCCGGGCCGTCTCCGGCCGTGCGACGCTGATCGGCTTCACCGTCAACCACCGCTTCGCCCTGCCCGGTCTGCCCGCGCCCTACGTCGTGGCCCAGGTCGCCCTGGAGGAGGACCCCAGGATCCGGCTCACCACCAACGCCGTCCAATGCACCCCGGACGAGCTGGAGTTGGGCATGCGGATGGAGGTCGTCTTCGAGGAGGTCGAGGACGCCTGGCTGCCCCTGTTCCGCCCGGCGCGCGGCCGCCCGGCCCCCGACCCGCTGCCGCTCGCCGAGGTCGACACCCACCAACTCGCCCGCCGCGTACGGCCGATGGTGACCACGGAGAAGTTCGAGGACAAGGTCGCCATCACCGGCATCGGTATGTCGGAGATCGGCCGCCGCCTCCTCGTCCCACCAGTGTCCCTCACCGTCCAGGCCTGCCAACGCGCCATCGCCGACGCCGGGTTGACCGTCGCCGACATCGACGGCCTGGCCACCTACCCGGGCGCCGGAGCCGCGTACGGCGGCTTCGGCGAAGGCGGGATCACCGCCCTGGAGTCGGCCCTCGGTCTCGAACCCACCTGGTACAACGGCGGCAGCGAGACCTTCGGCCCCTGCGGCTCACTCATCTCCGCGATGCTCGCCGTCGCCGGGGGACTCGCCCGTCACGTCCTGTGCTTCCGCACGGTCTGGGAGGCGTCCTACGGCGACCTCGTGCGCCGCGGCAGAATCGCGCAGGACCCACCGCGCAAGCTGGACGGCTGGATGAAGCCCTTCGGGGCGATCTCCGCCGCCCACACCCTCGCCCAGAACGCCCAACGCCACTTCCACCGCTACGGCACCACCCGCGAGACCCTCGGCTGGATCGCGCTCAACCAGCGGGCCAACGCGGCACTCAACCCCACAGCGGTCTACCGCGACCCGCTGACCATGGACGACTACCTGGGCGCCCGCCCCATCACCACCCCGTTCGGCCTCTACGACTGCGACGTCCCCTGCGACGGAGCGGTCGCCGTGATCGTGTCGGCCGTGGACGTGGCCCGGGACCTCGCCCAACCGCCCGTCCTGGTCGAGGCGGTGGGCACCCAGATCCTGGAACGCCTGGAATGGGACCAGAGCACACTCACCCACGAACCCCAGGTCCTCGGCCAGTCCGCCCACTTGTGGTCCCGCACCGCGCTGCGCCCCGAGGACGTCGACGTGGCCGAGCTGTACGACGGCTTCACCTTCAACTGCCTCTCCTGGCTCGAGGGGTTGGGGTTCTGCGGCATCGGCGAGGCCAAGGACTTCCTGGACGGAGGCAAGAACATCGCACGGGACGGCGTACTGCCACTGAACACCCATGGCGGACAGCTCTCCCACGGCCGCACCCATGGCATGGGACTGGTCCACGAGGCGATCACCCAACTGCGCGGCGCGGCCGGGCCGCGACAGGTGTCCGGCGCACGGGTCGCGGTGGCGAGCAGCGGCGGACTCACCCCGAGCGGCGTGATCCTCTTCCGGGCGGACGGATGAACTCACGCACCACGGAGGTCGTTTCGCGGGTCGTCGACGTCGACGGCATCCCCATGTCGGCGCTGCTGTGCGAGGCCCGCGAACCGCGCGCGGTGCTCGTCGCGCTGCACGGGGGAGCGGTGACGTCGCGCTACTTCGACTACCCGGACCAACCTCGGCTGTCCCTCCTGCGCACCGCCGCGGCACTGGACTTCACGGTCGTCGCCATCGACCGTCCCGGATACGGGAGTTCCGCTCCGTACGGCGAGAGCATGGCTTCCCCCGCCCGCCGCGTGGACCTCGCCTACGGAGCGGTGGACCAGGTGCTCGGCTCGCGTCCCCGCGGAGCGGGACTGTTCCTCTGGGCGCACTCGATCGGCTGCGCCCTGGGTGTGCACATGGCGGGAGACGAGCGGCGGAACGACCTTCTCGGCCTGGAGATCGCCGGTACCGGACGCCGTCACGCGCCCGGCGCCGTCGACATCCTCGACTTCAGGCGGCGTGACCCGGACGTGCCGAGACGGCCCGGACCCGGCCTGCGCGACCTGCTGTGGGAGCCGTCGCGCCTGTATCCGGACGAGGTCGTCGGCGCCGGCCGTATCCAGTCACCGGGTCCGCCGTACGAGGCCACCGTGGCCCGCCGCTGGCCGCTGGAGTTCGCCGACGTCGCGGCCCGGGTCCGGATTCCCGTCCACTACACGCTCGGCGACCACGAACGTGTGTGGAGCTCCGGGCCCGCGGCCATGGCCGACATCGCGAGCCTCTTCACCGACTCCCCGCGGGTCGTCACCGACGAACAGGCCGACAGCGGCCACAACTTGAGCATCGGGCGCACCGCCACCGGGTACCACCTGAAGATCCTCTCCTTCGTTGAGGAATGCGTTCTCGGACATGAGAACGACGAGATCGACCATCTGCCGAGGAGGGCCGGATGAGTGACGCCGAGATTGCGGTACTGCTGCTCGTACGCGTGGCCGTAGGACTGATCATGATCATGCACGGGCTCAATCACTGGCGCGGCGGCGGCCGCATCGAGGGCACCGCCCGCTGGTTCACCGGACTCGGCCTGAGACAGGGCGTGCTGCAGGCCTGGGCCAGCGTGTTCACCGAGGTCGGCGCGGGCGTCCTGCTCGTCCTCGGCCTGCTCACCCCGCTGGCCTGCGCGGCCGTGATCTCCGTGATGCTGGTCGCGGGGCTCCTCGCCCACCGGCGCAACGGCTTCTTCGTCTTCAAGGACGGCTACGAGTACGTCCTCACACTCGCCGTCGTCGCCCTGGCCATCGCGGTACTGGGCCCCGGCCACTGGTCCGTCGACCACGTGGCCGACATCGACGTCACCGGCTGGACCGGCGGCGGAATCGCCCTGGGCGTGGCCGTGCTGGCGACCGGGGGACTGCTGGGCACGTTCTGGCGACCGGAGCGGCAGCAAGCCGAGGCCGGACCGGAAGCCGACGTCGCGTCACCCCGGCCCGAGCCGGAGAACACCCCCGAGCACGTCGACCAGGAGGCCCGCTGATGCGCGTCGGATTCATCGGGCTGGGCAATCAGGGCGCTCCCATGGCCCGCCGGATCGTCGAGGCGGGCTTCGCCACGACGCTCTGGGCGCGCCGCCCGGCCACGCTCGCCGCGTTCGCGGACACGGCGGCGCAGCGGGCCGCGTCCCCCGTCGAACTGGCCGCCGCCAGCGACCTGGTGTGCGTCTGCGTCGTCGACGACGCCGATGTCGAACAGGTCGTCACGGGCGAACAGGGCGTGCTGACCGGGCTGCGCCGGGGCGGGGTGATCGCCGTCCACAGCACCGTCCACCCCGACACCTGCCGGCGGCTCGCCGAGCGCGCCCAGGTGCACGGCGTCTCCGTGGTCGACGCGCCCGTCAGTGGTGGCGGGAACGCGGCGGCCGAGGGCAGGCTGCTGGTGATGGCGGGCGGCGAGTCGGGCACGGTCGCCTACTGCCGCAAGGTGTTCGAGGCGTTCGGCGATCCGGTCGTCCATATGGGCCCGCTGGGCGCGGGACAGATCGCCAAGCTCCTCAACAACCTGTTGTTCACCGCCAACTTGGCGACCGCGGCCGACACACTGGCCCTCGCACCGGAGTTCGGCATCGAGCGCGGCGCCCTGGCCGAGGTCGTCCTGCACGGCAGCGGATCGAGCTTCGCGCTCGACCGGGTGCGGGCCGCGGGCGGCACCCTCGACCGACTCGCCGAACGTGCCGGACCGCTGCTCCGTAAGGACGTGCGGCTGTTGGCCGACCTCGCCGAGACGGCGGGCGCCCCGACGGGCAGCGTGCTGGCGGCGGCCCACGCGGCCCTCGACCACATGGGGCAGGGACGCCTGACGGCAACCTCAACTCCCGTTCCACGAAAGTGAAAACGTGCCTCTCGCCAATGGAGAACATTGATATCGTCGCTCGTCGTCAGACTGGTGACCGAAGGGAATCGTGCACACCGTGAAGGACTTCGAGGCGATCGACTTCTTCCAGGACGACCAAGTCGTCGCGGACCCCTATCCCTACCTGGCGGCCTTGCGCGGGAAGTGCCCGGTGCACCGTGAGAGCCACCACGACGTGACGATGGTGACCGGGTACGACGAGGCGATCCAGGTCCTCAACGACGCCGATACGTACTCGTCGTGCCTCTCGGTCACCGGACCCTTCCCCGGGTTCCCGGTCCCGCTGGACGGCGACGTCGACGTCAGCGCGCTGATCGAGCAGTACCGCGACCAACTCCCGATGAGCGACCAACTCCCCACCCTCGACCCGCCCATGCACACCGATCACCGCGGACTGCTGATGCGGATGATCACCCCGCGCCGCCTGAAGGAGAACGAGGCGTCGATGTGGCACCTCGCCGACGCGCAGTTGGACACGTATCTCGCGGGCGGAGAGGGCGACTTCATCAGCGGGTTCGCCGGCCCCTTCACCCTGCGGGTCATCGCCGACCTGCTGGGCGTGCCCGACGAGGATCGCAACTCGTTCGTGGAGGGCCTCGAACACCACCCCCAGGGCGGCATCGGCAGCACGGACGGCGAGGTGGCGTACTCGCCGCTGCAGTATCTGTACGGGCAGTTCTCGGCCTATGTCGAGGAGCGTCGCCTGGAGCCCCGCGAGGACGTGATCACGGGCCTCGCCCTCGCGAAGTTCAGCGACGGCTCGACGCCCGACGTCGCCGACGTGGCGCGCGTCGCCACGAACCTGTTCGCGGCCGGCCAGGAGACCACGGTCCGACTGCTGAGCAACGCCCTCAAGCTGATCGCCGAAGACCCCGATCTGCAGCGGCTGTTGCGCACCGAGCGCGACCGCATCCCGAACTTCATCGAGGAGACGCTGCGCACCGAGAGCCCGATCAAGGGCGACTTCCGGCTGTCCCGCGTCCCGTCCACCGTGGGCGGCGTCGACATCCCCGCCGGCACCACCCTCATGGTTCTCAACGGCGCCGCGAACCGCGACCCGCGCCACTTCGAGGACCCCGAGACCTTCGACCCGGCCCGCGCCAACGCCCGGCACCACCTCGCCTTCGGCCGCGGACCCCACACCTGCCCCGGCGCCCCACTCGCCCGCGCCGAGGCCCGCGTGGGCATCGAGCGCATCCTCGACCGCACGACGGACATCAGGATCTCGGAGAGCGTGCACGGCCCTGCCGACGCCCGGACATACCGTTACCTGCCCACGTACATCCTGCGCGGACTCACCCATCTGAACCTGGAGTTCACGCTCGCCGAGGAGTCCGCCCGATGAAGGCCGTCGTCGACGCGGACCGTTGCCGGGGTCACGGAATCTGCTGGTCGATCTGCCCCGAGGTCTTCGACCTGACTGACGACGGATACGCCGAGGTGCTGACCCCCGAAGTCCCCGCAGAGTACGAGGAACAGGTCCGCACGGCACTGGGCAGCTGCCCCGAGCGCGCGATCACACTGACCTGAGGAGAACGGGATGCCCAAGGGGTACGTCATCCTGACCGAGTCCATCAAGGACCCGGCCGGGATGGACGCCTACAGCCGCGCGGCCGGTGCGTCGATGGCCGAGGGCGGCGCCTGTGTCCTCGCGGTCGACGGCCGGCCGCAACTCCTGGAAGGCGAGTGGCACGGTGACCGGACCGTCGTTCTCGAATTCCACTCCGTGGAAGCCGCGCGAGCCTGGTACGAGTCGGAGGCCTACCAACGCGCGAAGCCCCTACGGCAGGCCGCCGCCGACACGAACGCCGTGATCGTCTCCGGCTTCGAGCCGCCGTCCCGGGGTGCGTGAGATCGGACGGCCCGACGGGCCGCCGTAGGACGGTCAATGGTTCCGTAATGGCCGGAAGGGTCGCCCGATCGCGACGGCAACCGTAATGTCACATGGGTGTTGCCGGGGTGGAAGGGGTGCTCGATGACGACGGCCCGACACGAGGAGATCCTTGGTGCCGCGCTGGCGGTGTTCGCCGAGCGGGGCTACAAGAAGGCATCCATCGACGCCGTGGCCGAGCGCGCCGGCCTGACCAGACAGGGCGTACTGCACTACTTCCCGAGCAAGAAGCGCCTTCTCCTCGCTCTCGTCCAGCTCCGCGAGGACCTCGCCCGGGAACACCTGGCAGCCCTCCACGCGGACCCCGGCGAGGACCTGCCCGGGCTGCTCGCCGAGGTCATCACCTACGACCACAAGAATCCCGGTCTCGCCCAGATCCACAGCGTTCTCGTGGCCGAGGGCGTCACCGGCAGCGACGAGGCAGTGCGGTTCTGCCAGGACTACTACCGGTCGATCCAGGACCACACCGTCGAGCACCTCACCGCGCTCTACGGCGAGCGCGTACCCAGCGGCCTGACCCCCCGAGCCGCCGCCACCGCCGTGGTGGCGATGCTCGAAGGGGTCCAGCAGCAGTGGATGCTCGACGAGGAGCAGACCGACTACCCCGAGATCATCCGCGATGTCATGGGCGTGCTGCTCGGGCCCACGCCTGTATGAAATCGGCCATGGCCGTGACGCCCTCGGGATGCAGACTCACCGCGTCCGGCCGTACCCGGAGATCCACCGTGACACCGGAGTGGGCCGCGCGGGCCGCGAACGACAGGGAGTCGTCCAGCAGCGGATCGGTACCGGCGACCAGGAGTTGGATCGGCGGCAGCCCGTGCAGATTGGCGTGCAGCGGGCTCAGCAGCGGGTTGGTCCGATCGGCGCCGGCCGCGAACCGGGCCGCGTGCAAACGGAGTTCGTCGATGTCGAAGCCCGGATCGGCGGCCGCGTTGAACAACAGACTCGGCGCCTCCAGCGTCAGGTCGAGCAGCGCCGAACTCAGCACCGCGCACTCCGGCTGCCGCGCCCCCATGTCCCGCAGCCGCACCAGCAGCGAGGCCGCGAGCCCGGCCCCCAAGCGCTCACCGGCCAACGCGACCGGACCACGGGCCTGGCACGAGGTGTACACGGCATGCACGTCGTCCAGCGCCCCCGGGAAGGACGACCGGTACCGCGGGCACACCACAACGGCCCCTGTGCGCAAGGCGATCCGCTCGGCGAGGTCGACCGCCGACTCCGGCGAACCCGACAACTGCCGGTCCCCGTGGAGATAGAGGACGACGAGATCGGTGGCGTCCGGCGGCCGTACGATCGGCCCGACGGGGCTCGACTCGACCCGTACCCGCCCGTCGCCGGCCGCCGCACGGTCCGTGTCCGCCCGTACGTCGGCCAGGTCGGAGTTGCTGAGATCGGTGGCTCCGGTTGCCCCAACTCGTGTGTCACCCACGGGACATCACCCTCTCCGCTGCCTGCCAGTGCTCGTCGGACACCCAGAGGCGGGCGAAGGCGCGGGCCGCCTCCTCCTCCGGGACGGCTCCGCTCATCACGCGTTTGATCTCCCGCGCCGGATTGGTCGCGAGGGATCTGGCCAGGGTGCGCCAGCCCTCGGCGAAGTCGGCGCGCGGCAGCACCAGTTCGAGCAGTCCGACGCGCTGGGCCTCGGCCGCGTCGAGGACCGTTCCGGCGCCCGCGAGCATCAACGCCCGCCCCTTGCCGACGAGTTGGGCGAGGCGCTCGGCGCCGCCCCACGCGGGCATGATGGCCAGAGCGACTTGGTTGAAGCCGATCCGGATGTCGTCGGCGGCGACCCGAATGTCGGCGGCCACCGCGACCTCGGCGCCGCCGCCGAACGCGTGCCCGTTCAACGCGGCGATCACCGGTCCGGGGAAGGCCGCGATGCGATCGCAGATCCCCCTCATCCGCAGGGCCATGGCCATCGCGTCCTCCTCGGTCCGGATCGCACTCAGCTGCTTCAGGTCCCCGCCGGAGACGAACGCCCGGTCACCGGCACCGGTGATGACCAGGGCCTTGGCGCCCGCGGCCGCGTCGAGCACCTTGTCCAGTTCGTCCATCGTGGCCGGGGCGATGGCGTTGCGGGCCCGCGGGCGGTCGATGGTGACGACCGCCAGGCCCTCGTCGAGTTCGAGATCTACGTCCATGGCCTCAGTCCTCGTATACGACAGTGACGTGCGAGGTGGTCGGCTCGCCCTGGCAGGTCAGGACCCAGCCCTCGGCGACCTCGTCCTCGTCGAGCGCGTTGTTGACGCGCATCTTGGCCTCGCCCTGGGTGACTTGGGCGATGCAGGTGGCGCAGTTGCCCGCCTCGCAGGAGAACGGCGGGGCCAGTCCCGCCCGACGCGCACTCTCCAGAAAGGTCTCGCCGGAGCGCTGCGCGAGCGTGTGCCGCTTGCCGGAGAGCACGAGCGTGACGGTGCCGTCCTGGTCGGGGGACTCCTCCGGTTCCTGCTCGGTGTTCTCCGGGGGCGGGCGATCGGCGGCCTGCGCGAACCGCTCGACGAAGATCCGCTCCGGAGCGACTCCGTGGGTGAGAAGCGCGTTCTCCACCAGCTCCATGAAGGGCGCGGGCCCGCAGAGGTAGAAATCCGCGTCCGTGTCGCCGCCGGCGAACTCCCGTACCTGGTCCGCCGTGACGAAGCCCTCCCAGTCGTCGAGGTGGTGCCGGATCTCGAACCGTCCGGGGTACCGCTGTGCCAACTCGCCCAGTGCGGAGGCGAAGATGACGGCGCCCGCGTCCCGGTTGGCCGACAGCACCCGCACCGGGCGCCCGGTGCCGGCCAGCGCCGACTTGGCGAGCGAGAGGATCGGGGTGATCCCGCTGCCCCCGCAGAACGCCACGACCGGAGCGGTCAACTCGCGTGCCGTGACCGCCTCTTCGCCCTCCCGCAGGCAGAACACCCCTGCGGGCAGCGTGGTCTCGACGATGTCGCCGGGTGCGAGATGGTCGTGCATCCAGTTGGACACCAGACCGCCCGGAACCCGCTTCACCGTCGTCATCAACTCGGCGTCCGTCTCCGGCGAACTGGACATCGAGTAACTGCGCAGCGTGCCACAGGCCTTGATCGTCACGAACTGGCCCGCCCGGTACGGGAAGGGCGCGTCGAGTACGTACGTCCGGGTGTCGGGCGTCTCCTGGATGATCCGTGTGATCCGCACCGGGTGGAACCCGTGGTCTCGTCCCATGTGTGGAATTTACCTTCTCGCTCTGAGAGAGTGCAATTCTCAAAGACGAGAGGAAGTTCCTGTCGTGCGAACGATCCCCACTGAACTGGTCGACCGCTACGAGACGGAGGGCTGGTGGACCGGTGAGACGATCGGTGACCTGCTGGCACGGGGACTCGCGGCGGCCCCGGGAACCGTGTTCCGTGTGCACTCGGCCGTACGGCCCTGGGAAGGCACCTTCGCCGAAGTCGAACTGACCGCCCGCCGACTGGCCGCCGGGCTGCGCGCACGCGGTGTCGGCCCCGGTGACGTCGTGGCCCTCCAACTGCCCAACTGGATGGAGGCGGCGGCGGTCTTCTGGGCGTCGGCGTTCCTCGGCGCGGTCGTGGTGCCGATCGTCCACTTCTACGGACGCAGGGAAGTCGGCTACATCCTGGACACGGTCGAGGCCAAGGTCTTCGTCACCGCCGAACGGTTCGGGCATCTGCGCCACGACCCCGAGTTGAGCGCGAAGATCCCGGTGGTCGGCGTCGTGGGCCGGAACTTCGACGAACTACTCGCCGACGAACCGCTGTCCGGCATCCTGCCCACGGGCCCGTCCGACCCCGCGCTGATCGCCTTCACCTCCGGAACGACCCGCGACCCCAAGGGAGTTGTGCACAGTCACAACACCCTGGCCTTCGAGACCCGCCAACTGGCAGGCCGCTACCCGCCCGACCGCGGTGACCAGCTCACCTCCGCGCCCGTCGGCCACTTCATCGGCATGGTCAACGCCTTCCTGATCCCCGTCCTGGACGGCTCCCCGGTCAACCTCGCCGACACCTGGGACCCGGCCCTCGCCCTGGAGTTGATGGCCCGCGAGGGACTCACCGTCGGAGGCGGCGCCGCCTACTACATGACGAGCCTGCTCGACCACTCCGACTTCACCCCCGCCCACCTGGCAGGCATGAAGTACGCGGGCCTCGGCGGCGCGGCCGTACCGAACGCGGTGACCAGACGCCTCGCGGACCTCGGCATCACGGTCTTCCGGGCCTACGGCAGCACCGAGCACCCCTCGATCACGTCCTCCAGCCACACCGCGCCCGAGGACAAGCGGCTCTACACCGACGGAGAAGCGCTGGCGGGAGTGGAGATCCGGCTGGCCGAGGACGGCGAGATCCTCAGCCGCGGCCCGGACCTCTGTCTCGGCTACACCGACCCCGCCCTCACCGAGCGGGCCTTCGACGAAGACGGCTGGTACCGCACCGGCGACATCGGCCAACTCGACGAGGACGGCTATCTCACCATCACCGACCGCAAGGCGGACATCATCATCCGCGGCGGCGAGAACATCGGCGCGCTGGAGGTGGAGGAGGTTCTCCTCGCCCTGCCGGCCGTCGCCGAGGCCGCGGTCGTGGCCGCCCCGGACGCCCGCCTCGGTGAGCACGCGGCAGCCGTCGTACGACTGCGGTCCGGCCACCGCGAACCCACGCTCGACGATCTCCGCGCCCACTTCGCCGCGGCGGGCCTGGCCCGCCAGAAGTGGCCGGAGGAACTGCACGTCGTCGAGGACTTCCCGCGGACCGCCAGCGGCAAGGTCCAGAAGTTCGTTCTCCGCAAGGATATTGCCGCCCATCAAGAGTGAGAATAGGATTCTCGCAATCTGCGAAGGAGGATCTCATGCCATCGCGCGTGCCGCCGTATCCACTGTTCGACGCGGACAACCACCTGTACGAGACGGAGGATGCGCTCACCCGGTACCTGCCCAAGCAGTACGCGAGCGCCATCCAGTACGTGCAGGTGAAGGGCCGTACGAAGATCGCCATCCGCGGTCAGATCAGCGACTACATCCCCAACCCCACCTTCGAGGTCGTGGCCAGGCCCGGCGCGTGGGAGGACTACTTCCGCGAGGGGAACCCGGAGGGCAAGTCCCACCGGGAGCTGTTCGGCGAGCCGATGCGGTCCATCCCCGCGTTCCGCGAGCCCGGGCCGCGCTTGGCGCTCATGGACGACCTGGGAATCCAGCAGACCCTGATGTTCCCCACCCTCGCCAGCCTGGTCGAGGAACGGATGCGGGACGACCCGGAGCTGATCCATGTCGTCGTCCACGCGCTCAACCAATGGCTGCACGAGACCTGGCAGTTCAACTACAAGAACCGCATTTTCACCACCCCGGTGATCAGCCTGCCCATCCTGGACAAGGCGATCGCCGAACTGGAGTGGTGCCTGGAGCGCGGAGCGCGGGCGATTCTCGTACGGCCCGCCCCGGTCCCCGGCTACGGCGGCTCGCGGTCCTTCGCGCTGCCGGAGTTCGACCCGTTCTGGAAGCGCGTCGAGGAGGCGGGCGTGCTGGTGGCCATGCACTCCTCCGACAGCGGCTACTCCCGCTACTCCAGCGACTGGGAGGGCAAGAGCCAGGAGATGACGCCGTTCCAGGCGCAGGTCTTCCGCATGATGTCCGAATGGCGTCCGGTCACCGACGCGGTCGCGTCCTGGGTCTGCCACGGAGCCCTGTTCCGCTTCCCGGAACTCAAGGTCTCGGTCATCGAGAACGGCTCTTCCTGGCTGCTGCCCCTGCTCGACCAACTCGGCAGCACCTACAAGAAGCAGCCGAAGGGCTTCCTCGGCGACCCGGTCGAAGAGGTCAGGAACCGCATCCACATCAGCCCGTTCTGGGAGGAGGACATGGCCGCGCTCTCCGAGGTCGTCGGCGTCGAGCGCGTCCTGTTCGGGTCCGACTACCCCCACCCCGAGGGGCTCGCCGACCCGGTCTCCTACATCGACGCGATCCAGGGCATGAAGGAGGCCGACCAGGCCAAGATCATGGGCGGCAACCTCGCCCGCCTGATCGGCGTATGACTTGGGAGAGCATCCCGCAGATGGTGCTGAGCGCGGCCGACCGCTTCGGTGACGCCGAAGCCGTGGTGGACGGCCCGCTCCGCCTCACG
Organism: Streptomyces sp. MBT65; assembly: GCF_016612545.1. Classification (GTDB taxonomy): domain Bacteria; phylum Actinomycetota; class Actinomycetes; order Streptomycetales; family Streptomycetaceae; genus Streptomyces. The sequence goes on from NZ_JAENRY010000001.1 coordinate 90,924, forward strand.
TTCACCGAGCTGGTCGAACGGGTGCGTGTGGCTGCGGGTGCGTTCGCGTCGGCCGGGGTGGAGCAGGGCGACCGCGTCGCGATCTGGGCGCCCAACTCCGCCGAGTGGATCATCGCCGCCTTCGGTCTCATGACCGCGGGCGGTGTGGTGGTGCCCGTCAACACCCGCTTCAAGGCGGACGAGGCACACGACATCATCGTTCGCAGCGGTGCGAAGGCCGTTCTCGTCCAGGAGGGCTTCCTCGGCCTCGACTTCAAAGCACCGCCCGGTGTGCCGGTCATCGACGTCAAGTCCGGCTTCCTGGCGAGCGGTTCGCCCTTCGAGCGGAAGGTGACCGGCGACCAGGTCAGCGACATCGTCTTCACCTCCGGCACCACCGGCCGGCCCAAGGGCGTCCTGATGACCCACGCCCAGACACTCCGGCTGTACGCCGAGTGGTGCGACCTCGCCGGGGTCAGGGAGGGCGACCGCTATCTGATCGTCAACCCGTTCTTCCACATCTTCGGCTTCAAGGCGGGCATGGTCGCCTCGCTCATCCGTGGCATGACCATCCTGCCCGTACCCGTCTTCGACGTGGACCACGTCCTGGACCTGGTCGAGCGCGAGAAGGTGACGGTCCTGCCCGGCCCGCCCACGCTCTACCACTCCCTGCTCACCGACCGCGGCTCAAGAGACCTGTCCTCCCTGCGAGTTGCGGTCACCGGAGCCGCCGACATCCCCGTCGAACTGATCCGCCGGGTGATGACCGAACTGCCCTTCACCTCGATCATGACGGGCTACGGCCTGACCGAGGCGGGGACAGCAACGGCCACCCGGCCGGGCGACTCCTTCGAGGACATCGCGACCACCGTCGGCACCCCCTGCGACGGCGTCGAGGTCCGGATCGCGGACGACAGCGAGGTGCTGGTCCGCGGCTACAGCGTCATGCGCGGCTACTTCAACGACCCCGAGGCGACCGCCGAAGCCATCGACCAGGACGGCTGGTTGCACACCGGAGACCTCGGCACGCTCGACGAGCGCGGCTATCTGCGGATCGTCGGCCGCAAGAAGGACATGTTCATCGTCGGCGGCTTCAACGCCTACCCGGCCGAGATCGAGGGCTTCCTGATGGAACACCCGGCGGTCGCCCAAGCCGCCGTGATCGGCGTCCCCGACGAACGGATGGGACAGGTCGGCAAGGCCTTCGTGGTACCCCGAGGGCCGCTGACCGCCGACGAGTTGATCGAGTGGAGCCGGCGCCGGATGGCCGGGTTCAAGGTGCCCCGGTCCGTGGAGTTCCTGACGGAACTGCCGCTGAACGCCACCGGAAAGGTGATGAAGGACCTCCTGCGATGACGCCTCCCACACCGCCCCAGGACGACGACCTCGTCCGGACCGCGTCCGGCCTGCCCCTCAAACCGGTCTACGGCCCCGACGACGTCCACGCCGAACCGCCCGCGCCGGGCAACTTCCCCTTCACGCGCGGCAATTACGCCACCGGATACCGGGGACGGCTGTGGACGCTGCGCCAGTACTCCGGCTTCGGCACCGCCGAATCGTCCAACCGCCGCTACCACTACCTCCTCCAACAGGGCGGCACCGGGCTGTCGGTGGCGCTCGACCTGCCCACCCAGTGCGGCTACGACTCCGACGACCCCGAAGTGGGCGAGGAGGTCGGCAGGGTGGGCGTCGCCGTCGACACCCTCGCCGACGCCGAAGTCCTCTTCGAGGGCATCCCGTTGGACAGGATCAGCACCAGCTTCACCATCAACGGCACCGCCGCGATCCTGCTCGCCTTCTACGTTGCCGCGGCCGAACGGGCGGGCGTGCCCCGGGCGAAACTCACCGGGACGATCCAGAACGACATCCTCAAGGAGTACGCGTCCAGGGGCACTTGGATCTGGCCCGCCGAACCGTCCCTCCGACTCATCGCCGACACCATCGAGTTCTGCGCTGCCGAGGTACCGCGCTTCAACGCGATCTCGGTCGCGGGCTCGCATTTCCGGGACGCCGGCGCCAACGCCGTTCAGGAGATGGCCTTCACCCTCGCGGACGGGGTCACCTACTGCGACACGGTGCTCGCCCGCGGCCGTATGACGATCGGTCAGTTCGCGCCGCAGGTCTCTTTCTTCTTCTACACGCACGGCGATTTCTTCGAGGAGATCGCCAAGTACCGGGCGGGACGCAGGCGTTGGGCCACCATCGTGCGCGAGCGGTACGGCGCGGACAGCGACAAGGCCGCCATGTTCCGCTTCGGCTGCGTCGCCGGAGGCGCCTCGCTGTACGCACCGCAGGCCCAGAACAACACCGTCCGGGTCGCCTACGAGGCACTCGCCTCGGTCCTCGGCGGGGTCCAGTCGATGTTCACGGCCGCCTGGGACGAGCCGTTCGCCCTGCCCAGCGAGGAGTCGGCGACCCTCGCGCTGCGCACCCAGCAGATTCTCGCTCATGAGACGGGCGTCGCCAGGGTCGCGGACCCGCTCGGCGGCTCGTACTTCGTCGAGGCGCTCACCGACGCCACCGAGGCGCGCATCGTCGAGATCATGGAGGACCTGGAGCGGTACGGCGGCATGGTCCGGGCCATCGAGGACGGCTATCTGCAGACCCTCATCGCCGACGAGGCCTACCAGGTGCACCGCGAGGTGGAGGCGGGCACCCGGCCCGTCGTCGGCGTCAACCGCTTCGTCTCGGACGAACCACCGCCCGACCTCGCCACCTACGAACTGGACGCGGAGGGCCGCGACCGGCAGCTGAAACGGCTCGCCGACGTCAAGGCCACCCGCGACGCCGCCCTCGTACGACAACGCCTCACCGAACTGGCCCGCGCCGCGGAAGGTACCGAGAACCTCATGCCCATCCTGATCGACTGCGCCAACGCCTACTGCACGGTCGGCGAGATGGTGGCCGCGCTCAAGGCGGTCTGGGGCGAGTTCCAGCAGCCGGTGGTGTTCTGATGAACGCCCGCGTACTGGTCGCCAAACCGGGCCTCGACGGACACGACCGCGGAGCCAAGATCGTCGCGCGGGCGCTGCGCGACGCGGGATTCGAGGTCATCTTCACCGGGATCCGACAACGCGTCGACGACATCGTGGCGGTCGCCGTCCAGGAGGACGCTTCCGTCGTCGGCCTGAGCATTCTCTCCGGCGCACATCTCGCTCTCACCACCCGGGTGATCGAGGCCCTGCGCGCCACGGGGTCCGAGGACATCGCCGTCGTGGTCGGCGGCACCATCCCGCCGGCCGACGTACCGAAACTGCTCACCGCGGGAGCCGCCGCGGTCTTCCCCACGGGCACACCCCTCGACGCCCTCGTGGCCGAGATGCGCGCCCTGACATCCGTCACCTCGCCCTGACCCGGCGGCAAGCCGAAAACCTGGAGGCAGCGTGCGCATCGGAGTGATGATCGGGCCCGAGCGCGGGGACTCGGTCCGCAAGGTCACACGGATGATCGACGACGTGACATGGGCCGAGAAGGCGGGCTTCGACACCGTGTGGGTGCCGCAGATCCCCACCGACTTCGACGCGCTCACCGCGATCGCGCTGATGGGCGCGCGGACCGACCGGATCGAACTGGGCACCGCAGTCGTGCCGTTGCAGGCCCAGCACCCCATCGCCCTCGCCCGGCAGGCCATTTCGGCCCAGGCCGCGGCAGGAGGACGGCTCGCGCTGGGCCTCGGCCCGTCCCACCACTGGATCATCCGCGACATGCTGGGACTGCCGTACGAGAAACCGGCCGCCCTCACCCGCGACTACCTGGACGTCCTCGACGCCGCGTTCGACGGAACGGGCGTGGTCGATGTCGAGAACGAGACTTTCACCGTCCACAACCCGCTCACCCTCGCCCCCGTCGCCCCACTGCCGGTCCTGCTCGCGGCCCTCGGCCCGGTCATGCTGCGCCTCGCCGGGGAGCGGGCCGACGGGACCGTGCTCTGGATGGCCGACGAACGCGCCGTCGCCGAACATGTCGTCCCACGCATCACCAAGGCCGCCGAGAGCGCCGGACGACCTGCACCGAGGATCGTCGCGGGCATCCCGGTCTGTCTGTGCAGCCCCGACCGGGTCGACGAGGCCCGCGAGCGCGCCAACCGCATCCTCGGCGAGGCCGAGATCTCGCCCAACTACCAACGGGTTCTCGCATACGGCGACGCCCGCGACATCGGAGATCTGTGCGCGGCCGGCGACGAGAACGCCATTGCCGCACGCTTCAAACGGTTCGCCGACGCCGGGGTCACCGACCTCTCCGTACGGCTGCTGCCCATCGGCGACACCCGCGACGAGCTGGTCGCCTCCAAGTACCGCACCCGCGACATGCTCGCCGCCCTCGCCACGGACCTGCGATGACCACCGGACCGCTCGACGGCATCCGCATCCTGGAAGTCGGCCACATGCTGGCCGGCCCCTACGCCACGATGATGCTCGCCGACCTCGGCGCCGAGGTCACCAAGATCGAACCGCCCGGCGGGGACATCTCCCGCCAGGTGAGCGACGCCTACTTCGCCAGCCTCAACCGCGGCAAGCGCAGCATCCGCCTCGACCTCACCACCGCCGACGGACAGGCCCGACTCGGTGAACTCGTCGCCGACGCCCACGCGTTGCTCGTCAACCTCAAACCGTCGGCCATCCACCGACTGGGCCTGACCTACGACGTCCTGCGCACGTGGAACGACCGGATCGTGTGCGTCGCGCTCACCGGCTACGGCCTGGACGCGGGCGACGAGCCCGCCTTCGACTACGTCGTCCAGGCGGCCACCGGCGTCGCCGCCCTCACCGGCGACCCGGACGCGCCACCCACCCTGCCCGGATATTCCTCGGCGGACAACTCCTCAGGTCTGACAGCCGCGTTGGGACTCCTCGCGCAGATCGTCTCCGGACGCGGCGGCCAAGTGGAGGTGTCGCTACGGGATGTGATGCTCTCTCAGCTCAACTACCGCGCGTCCGCCTACCTCAACGAGGGCGTCGAACCACGCCGGTTGCCGCTCGGCGCGCACTCCTACTACGTACCGGCCCAGCTCTTCCCCACCGCAGAAGGCCACTTGGCGCTCTTCATCACCCACGACGGCTTCTGGAAGTCCTTCGCCGCCGAGGCCGGTATCCAGGGATTCCCCACCATGGCCGAACGCGCCGAGCGCCGCGAGGAGGTACTCGCCGCGGTGACGGACGCCCTGGCCGGTGACACCGCCACGGCCTGGGAGGCGCGGCTGCGTCCGCTCGGGGTTCCGGCGGCCGCCGTACGGACGCTGCCGCAGGCGTTGGCGGCGACACCGGAGGCCGTGGTGAGGGCCGGGGACTTCCGGCTGGTGCGCGGTTCCGTGCGGGTCGCGGGGTACGAGCCCGACTACGGGCCGCCGCCCCGACTGGGTGAGCATGACGTTTCCGGGGTGGTGGGAGAGCCGTGAGGGCGGAGGACCAGTTCCATCTCGGGCTTGTCGTCGTGGACTTCGAGGGGACACTGGCCGAATTCACGGCCGCGTTCGGGTACGAGTGGTGCGCCGAGATCGGCGGGGCGGTACCGCTTGCACTGCCTGGCGGAAACGCCGTTCTCGACATCAGCTGCGTCTACTCCCGGACGCAGCCCCGACTGGAGATCGTCCGCCGTGTCCCCGGAACCCTGTGGGAACCGGTGGTCGGAGGTGTGCACCACGTCGGCTACTGGTCCGACGACGTGGCCGCGGACGCGGCCGAACTCACCCGGCAGGGCTTCGTGACCGAGGCGAGCCGGACCGGCTCCGGCGGCGCGCCCTTCGCCTTTCTGCGCGCCCCGAGCGGCCTCCTCGTGGAACTCGTGGACCGGGTGGCACGGCCGGGGCTGGAGAAGCTCTGGGGCGATGGAGGAGGGGACGCATGACGACCGTGGGCATAGCGACCGGGGCCGGGCGCGGCATGGGACTGGCTTGCGCGCGGCGGCTCACCGACCTGGTGGACACGCTGCTGCTGGTGGACCGCGACGAGTTGGCCGTGACCGCCGCGGCGAAGGAACTCGCCGCCACGGACGGGGAGATCGAGGTCGAACCCTTTGTCCTCGACATCACCGACACCGACGGACTCTCCCGACTAGCCGTCCGCACGGCCGAATTGGGCACCCTCAGGGCTGTCTCTCATGCCGCCGGGATCTCGCCCACCATGGCCGACTGGCGGCGCATCTTCGACGTCGACCTCGTCGGCACCGCACGCCTCGCCGAGGCACTGCGCCCGCTCGCCACCGAGGGCACCGCGATGGTGTGCTTCGCCTCGATGGCCCCGCTCCTCGGCAACCTGGACGCCGATCCCGCCGTAGCGGCGATCCTGGACGATCCACTCCGGGACGACTTTCTGGAGCGGCTGCGGGACGCCCTCGGGCCAGCCGTCGAGAACACCGGTCTCGCGTACGCGTGGGCCAAGCACGGGGTGCACCGGTTCGTACGGCGGGAGGCGGTGCGGCTGGGACCGTACGGTGCCCGGGTGTGTTCCGTCTCGCCAGGGGTCATCGACACCCCTCAGGGGCAACAGGAGGCCTCGGCCCAGCCCGCCATGGCCGCCCTGGTGGAGCAGACGCCTCTGGGGCGGGTGGGCCGGGCCGAGGATGTCGCGGCCGCGGTGGCCTTCCTGCTGTCGGACGAGGCCGCTTTCGTTTCCGGAATCGACGTTCTCGTCGACGGCGGGGTCTGTGCGGCGGTACGGGAACGCGCCGGGCGCTGACCCGTCGGGCATTGACCCGTCAGCGCCGACGGCCACTGCGTCGGGCGGACCAGCCGGACCCCACGCCGGCCGAGTGCGCGGCGAGGAAGGCGAGCCCGAGCAGCATGAGGCTGGTCGAGCTGAAGACGATCTGGGTCGAAGTCTCGGTGACACGGATGATGAAGGCGATGAAGAAGAGCGCCGCTGCCACGAATGCAAGCATCTGAAAACCCCTACGGATAGACGGCGCGCCACCGGTGATCCCGGTGACCGCGCCGTTGTCTCCCGAGTGCCCCGGATGCTGCCGGACAGTCATACGCGTCCCGCGTCGTGTGCGGCCCCAACTGCCTTTCAGGCGAGGGATTCCGAGCGCTGGACGGTCCCCGTGAGGCCGGTCGTGTCCTGGCCCGCGAGCAGGACGGCGGCCCGCGCCATCGCCTCCGGCGGCTCCACCATCTCCGGCGGGATCTCCCGGCCACCGCCACCCGCCTGCCAGCCCTCGGTGAGCACCACCCGTGACGGAGCAAGGCAGTTGACCGCGATGTTGTCCTTCCTCAGATCGGCGGCGAGGCCCAGGTAGAGGCGCTCGACCGCCGCTTTGGACACCCAGTACGCGTTCGCGCCCCGGTCCGTCATGCCCACCCCGCCGGTCGTCACGGCCACCAACGAGCCACCGCCACGCGCCCGTACGTGCGGAATGACCGCCCGGGTCACGAGGAACACCCCGGTCAGATTGACGTCCAGACACAACTGCCAGCGTTTGAGCGGCGTCGACTCGACCGGGCCCAGCCACAGCACCCCGGCATTGGCGATGAGAATGTCGATTCCGCCGAACTCCGCGACCGTGGCGGCGACGGCCGCGTCGACCGACGCCTCGTCGCTCACATCACAGGGCACGGGCAGGGCGCGCCCGCCCGCCGCGACGATCCCGTCCGCGACCGAGTGGATCGTTCCCGGCAGCCGACCCTCCCGCTCGGAACGCGCGGCAACGGCGACCGAGGCGCCCGCCTCCGCGAGCGCCACCGCGACCGTACGGCCGATGCCACGGCTGGCGCCCGCGACGAACGCGACCTTGCCCTTCAACTGCCCGCCCACGCCCGTCACTTCACCGATGTCGGTCACTTCGGCGGGAACCTGAGGGCACCGTCGAGACGGACGACCTCACCGTTGAGATAGTCGTTCTCGACGATGTGCTGCACGAGACCCGCGTACTCGGTCGGCATGCCCATGCGCCTCGGGTACGGGATCTGCGGACCCCAGTAGGCCTCCAACTGGTCGCCCGCCTTGCCGTAGGCCGGTGTGTTGAAGGTGCCCGGCGCGATCGTGACGACCCGGATGCCGAGCGGGGACAGGTCGCGGGCGGCGACCAGGGTCATGCTGACGACGCCGCCCTTGGCGGCCGCGTAAGGGAGTTGGCCGATCTGGCCCTCGTACGCGGCGATCGAGGCCGTGTTGACGACGACGCCCCGGCCGCCGTCCAGCGGCTCCTGACGGGCGATCGCGGCGGCGGCCAGGCGCAGCACGTTGAACACGCCGGTCAGATACACGTCGATCGTCTTGCGGAAACCCGCGAGGTCGAGGGGCGAGCCGTCCTTGCCGACGAGCCGGCCGCCGCTCGCCGGGCCGCCGTGCGCGTCCACCGAGATCCGCAGCGGTCCCGCCGACTCCGCCTCGGCCAGCGCCGCTAGGACGTCGTCCTCGTCGGTGGCGTCGGTGCGCACATAGCGGACACCCAGCTCCTGCTCCAGGGCCTTGCCCTTCTCGTCGGCCAGATCGGCGACGACGACCTTCGCTCCCGCCGCATGCAGTCGACGGACGGTGGCCTCGCCCAGACCGCCCGCCCCGCCGACGACCACCGCGGAGCTCCCACTGATCTGCATCAAGGATTTCCTCTCTTGCGAACAGCGCTCTAGTGAGACGAGAATAGCATTCTCATGAATATAACCATGATTCTCGAGATGGTGGCCTCGGGCGGCGACCGACCGGTGGTCACGGCGAACGGCCGCTCCCTGACCGCCTCGGACCTGCTCGCCCGCGCCCGTGCCGCCGCGCACCGCTTCCAGGGCCACCCGGCCGTGCTGTATCTGAGCCCCAGTCACCTCGCCTACCCCGTGGCCCTGTTCGGTGCCGCCCTGGCGGGCGTCCCGTTCATCCCTCTCAACTACCGTCTCGGCGAACACCAGTTGGCCCGTCTCCTGGCCCGCCATCCCGGTGCCCTCGTCCTGCGCCCCGCCGACCTCGACGCACTACTGAGCGCCGAAGAGGGCACTGAAGCAGCGGAGTTGGCCCATGCCCAGGATCAGGACTCCGTGGCCGTGGTCCTCTACACGAGCGGCACCACCGCCGAACCCAAGGCGGCACTGCTGCGCCATCGGCACCTGCTGGCCTACGTCCTGAACACCCAGGAGTTCGCCTCCGCCCAGGAGGCCGACGCGTCACTCGTGGCCGTCCCGCCGTACCACGTGGCCGGGTTGATGAACCTGCTCACGAACCTCTACTCAGGCCGCCGCCTGGTGTACCTGCCCGCCTTCGACGCGGGGGAGTGGCTCGCGACCGCCCGCCGCGAACAGGTCACCCACGCACTCGTCGTCCCCACCATGCTGGCCCGCATCGTCGCGGAGGCCCCGGACGGCGACGCCGGCACTCCCACGCTCCGGAGCCTCGCCTACGGCGGTGCCAGGACCCCGCGACCCGTGGTGGAACAGGCACTGCGGATCTTTCCCGGTACGGGGTTCGTCAACGCGTACGGCCTGACGGAGACGGCCTCCTCGGTCGCGGTCCTCGGGCCCGACGACCACCGCGAGGCGCTCGCGGCCTCCGACCCGGCCGTACGGGACCGACTCGGCTCCGTGGGGCGGCCGTTGCCCGGAGTCGAGATCGAGATCCGTGACGACGACGGAAGGCCGGCCGCCGCCGGGGAGACCGGGCTCGTGTTCGTGCGCGGGGAGCAGATCTCCGGCGAGTACGGCGGTCGTAGCGCCCTCGACGCGGACGGCTGGTTCCCCACCCGGGACCGGGGCCGACTGGACGCCGACGGCTATCTGTTCATCGAGGGACGCGCCGACGACACCATCATTCGCGGCGGCGAGAACATCGCTCCCGCCGAGATAGAGGACGTTCTCGTCGCCCACCCCGGGATCGTGGAGGCGGCGGTGATCGGCGTGCCCGACCCGGAGTGGGGGCAGCGGATCGTGGCCGTCGTGGTCGGCGCGGGCGACCCGGCGGAGGTCCGCCAGTGGGTCAAGGACCGGCTGCGCTCCTCCAAGACCCCCGACACGATCGTGTTCCGCGCCGAACTCCCCAAGACCGAGACCGGAAAGCTGCTGCGCCGCACCCTGCTGGCCGAGTTGGAGACCACCCATGCCTGAAGCAGTCCTCGTGTCCGCCCTGCGCACCCCTGTCGGTACCGCCGTCAAGGGCACCCTGCGGGACACCACCGCGTTCGACCTGGCCCACCACATCGTCGCCGCCGCAGCCGCCACTGACGGGCTCGACCCCGACACGTTCGACGACGTGATCCTCGGCGAGGGCCTCTACGGCGGTGGGGTCGTGGCCCGGCACGCGGCACTGACCGTCGGCCTCACGTCCGTACCCGGCCTGGCCCACAACCGGCACTGTGCCGCCGGTCTCGCGGCGGTGCAGAGCGCGGCGGGCAGCATCCGCGCGGGCATGGACGAACTTGTCATCGCAGGCGGCGTCAACTCGGCTTCCACCTCCCCGAAACAGCGTTTCCGCGTCGACGGCGAGTGGGTCGAGCCGTGGAGCCCCCCCACACATCCCGACCGGCCAGAAGCCCCCAACCTGGACATGTCGATCACGGTCGGCTGGAACACCGCCGTACGGGCCTGCCTCAGCCGCGCCGACATGGACGCCTGGGCGCTGCGCTCGCACCAGAACGCGATTCGCGCCATCGACGAAGGCCGTTTCGACGCGGAGTTGGTGCCCATCGACACACCGCATGGCCTGTTCTCCGTCGACGAACACCCCCGCCGCACCACGAGCCTGGAGAAGCTGGCCTCGCTCAAGCCGCTCCACCCGGAGATAGACGGCTTCTCCATCACGGCCGGCAACGCGGGCGGAGCCAACGACGGTGCCGCCGCGCTGGTGGTGGCCAGCGACCGACTGGGCCTGCCCGCACTCGCCGTCGTCCGCGCATGGGCATCGGTCGGCGCCGACCCTGCCGAGACGGGCCTCACCCCGGTGAAGGTGATCCCCAAAGCCCTTGCCCGCGCGGGACTTTCGACGGCCGACGTCGACCTCTTCGAGATCAACGAGGCCTTCGCAGCCGTGCCCGTCGCCGCGGTGAAGCTGCTCGGTCTCGACCCCGACCGCGTGAACGTCAACGGCAGTGGCTGCTCCCTCGGCCACCCGGTCGCCGCGACCGGCGCCCGGATGCTGGTCACGCTCGTGCACGAACTGCGCCGCCGCGGCGGGGGTATCGGCCTCGCCGCGATGTGCGCGGGCGGCGGCATGGGCTCAGCCACGGTCATCGAGGTACCGGCACCGTAGCGGGCGAGTTGCCGGTCCCGGTGGTGGAGAGCGCGTCGATGTAGAGAAGGGAACAGTGTGGAGGGCTTGAAGGAGAAGGTCGTTCTCGTGGCCGGCGCGGCCACCGGGCTGGGGGCCGCCTCCGCCCGGCGGCTGGCGGACGAGGGCGCCAGGGTTGTCGTGGGTGACCTCGATCTCGACGGAGCCCGCCGGACCGCCGCGGCGATCGCCGACGCCGGTGGCCAGGTGGTCGCGGTGGGCTTCGACATCGCCGACGAGGACTCGGTCGGCGAACTCGTGCGGACCACCGTGCGGACGTACGGCGGACTGGACGCCGTGCACATCAACGCGGGCGACATGGGCGCGGTCTCCCGGGACACCGACGTCGTCGACATGGACCTCGCGGTGTGGGACCGGACCTTCGCCGTCAATCTGCGGGGCCACATGCTCGTCACCCGGTACACCGTTCCCGAACTCCTCGCCCGGGGCGGCGGCGCGATCGTCTACACCTCGTCCATCGCGGCCTTCACCGGCGAGGCCGCCCGCCCCGCGTACTCCGCGACGAAGGCGGGCATCAACGCCCTCGCCCGCCATGTCGCCTCCCGCTGGGGCCGCGAGGGCATCCGTGCCAACGCGGTCGCACCGGGGCTGATTCTGACCCAGGCCATCCAGGAGGGCGCCGCACCGGCCCTGTTGGAGAGTCTGCTCGCCCGTACCCGCAGTACCCGGCACGGCCGCGCCGACGACATCGCCGGGATGGTGGCCCACCTCATCTCCGACGAGGGCACCTGGATCAACGGTCAGGTCATCAATGTCGACGGCGGCACCGTCATGCGCTGACCACCTCGCCGTCGAATCGCGTCTACGCGGGGCCTACGGGGTGCAGCTACGCGACCGTACGGAACCGCAGCAACGCCTCCTGGGCGAACGAGGCGACCAACGACCCCTGCGCGGTGAGCACATCGCCCCGGCCGTAGCAGCGACCGTGCGCGAGAAGCGGGCTCCGGTGGCGCAGGAGAAGCCAGTCGTTTGTGGTGAAGGGGCGATGGAACCACACCGTGTGCGCGGTGACGGCGGAGGAGAACGCCGTTCCCGAATCGTGCTGGGTGACTCCCTCCAGCGGGCGGAGCGCCGTACCGATCAGACTCAGATCGCTCGCGTACGCCGTCAACGCGGGGGCCAGTTCAGGGGTGACGGCCGGCGTCCGCATCCACAGGTCGTACTCGGGTGCCTCCGACTTCGCCGAGTCCACGTCGGCGGTGGCTCGGGTGTCCCAGGGAAGCAGCGACAGCTCAACGTCGTGCTCCGCCCCCGGCACCGAGGGCATCGGGAACGCGATCTGCTGGTCGGGACCCCCCTCGTGGGAGTGCAGGGACACCGCCGCCACGGCCGCGACCCCCTGCGTCTGCCGCGCGACGACCGTCAACGTCGCGAAGGAGCCGCCTTCATGATGACGCGTCACCTCGTACCGCACCGGTTCCTGGGGCCGCCCCGCCCGCGCGAACTGCACATGCAGGCTTTTCACCGCCTTGTCCGGGCAGGCCAGTTGGGCCGCGCGGAGACTCTGGGCGAGCAACTGACCGCCGAAGATGCGGTGATAGCCGAGTCGTTGGTTGCGGCCCTCGAACACGTCACCCGGTCGGGTGTCGAGGTCCAGGCAGGAGAGCAGGTCGCTCCACAGATCGGTCACTGATGTCACTCCTCGGTCGATCACAGGTGAACGAGCTGTCGATCACAGGTGGACGAGCCGTGGCGCTGACCCGCCGGCCCGCAGCAGTGCCCCCGCCTCGCGCGTCAACTCCCGTGCGCTGCCCAGCAGTCCGTCCAGCACCACGGCCCGCCGCACATGCCGGTGCAGATCGTGCTCGGCGGTGAAGCCGATTCCGCCGAGGACCTGTTGGCAGTGCCGGGCCGCCGTCAACGCCGCCCGCCCGGCCGCCGCCTTGGCCAGCAGCGCGCCCAGCTCGTCCGACGCGGCCACCAGGGTCGCCTCGGCACCGTCCAACGCCACGAGGGTCTCGGCAAGCCGATGCCGTACGGCCTGGAATGAGGCCAGCGGACGGCCGAACTGCATGCGGTCCGCAGCGTGTTGGAGAGCCAGGGCGAGCATGGCGTGGCCGGTCCCGAGCAGCCACCAGCCGAGCGCGACTCGGCCGGCGGCGAGCGGCACCGGAACTCCGGCGGGCACGGAGCGCAGGGGAAGCTCGGTGTCCAGGGCCGTCCCGGCGGCAGCGTCGTCGCGCTCCCAGGCGATCCACGTCCCGCCCGTGAACGGCAGCGGCAGTGTGCCGCCGACCGGACGGCCCGCCGCGTTCAGCAGGACGTCGTTGAGGAGCGGTGCGTGGGCGCCCGTCTCGCCGAGCAGGCGGAAGGCGAGCGGGACGGCGATGTCCGGCTGTTCCGCGAGCAGTTCGGCCCAGCCGAGGTCCGACAGCGCGGTGTCCAGCGCCTGCCCCGAGGCCGCCGTCATCATCTTGCGGAGCGTCTCGGCGAGCAGGTCCCGTTCGGCGGCGTCCACGACTACTCCTTCCCCAGGTCGAGCAGTCGGCGGGCGATGATGTTCCGCTGGATCTCGGCCGTACCGCCGTAGATGGTCGCCGCCTTCGCGTACAGGTACTCCGAGCGCCACGGCGAGTCCGTCAACTCCAGTACGCCGGGCAGCAGATCGCGCACGGTCTCGAAGAGCTGTTGCTCGGCGGTGGTCAGCAGCACCTTGTCGACCGAGGTCTCCGCGCCCAGCCGCTCGCCCGCGGCCAAGCGGCGCTGGGTGGCGTGGGAACGGCAGCGCACGGTGTGCAACGCCAGGTAGGCGGCGCCGAGTTCGGCGTCGTCCGGGACCCTCGTCTCGGCCAGCAGGCGGTCAAGTCGAGTGTAGAGATGGGCGATCCGGTGCCAGAAGCAGGTGGAGCGCTCGTGCGGGAGCAGGTCCATCGCCAGGCGCCAGCCGTCACCGGGGCGGCCGAGCATCCGGTCGGCGGGCACGATCACGTCGTCGAAGAACACCTCGGCGAACTCGTCCACGCCGTGCATCGTGCGCAGCGGCCGGACGGTGATGCCGGGGGTGTCCATGTCGACGAAGAACGCGGTGATCCCGTCGTGGCCCGGCGCGGTGCGGGTCAACAGGACGCAGCGGGCGGCGAATTGGGCCAGGCTCGTCCACACCTTCTGGCCGCTGATCACCCAGTGGTCGTCGCGGGGAACCGCCCGCGTGGTGAGGGAGGCGAGGTCGCTGCCGGAGCCGGGTTCGGAGAAGCCCTGGCACCACTGCTCCCGGCCGCTGAGCAGGCGCGGGACCATCTCGGCGGCGAGTCCGGGAGGGGCGTAGGAGATCATCGTCGGGGCGAGGACCTCGATCATCGAGTAGATGCCGGCTTCGGCCAGCTCGCGGGTGGCGACCTCCTCGCCGAGTACCGCCCTCAGCACCGCGGGCCCGCCGAGCCCCCTCACCTCAGCGGGCCAGCCGTACCGCATCCAGTCCGCGTCGTACAACGCCCGTCGGACCCGGGCGAGTTGGGCGACCTGGGCGTCCAGGGAGTGGTCGGGGCCGGGGGACAGGTCGTGCTCGTCCAGCCAGCCGCGCAGATCCGAGCGGAAGTCGGCGACGTTCACGTACCCGGGCGCCGAGGAGACGTTCATGTTCCCGGGCGCTGATAGGCGTGCGGGCGACCCGAGTCGTGCGCTCCGCTGCGGCGGATGAACGTCATCGCGCGCGTGCGCAGCCGCCACCCCCCGTCCGTGCGGACGTAGGTGTCGTTGTAGTAGCCGATCCGTAGGTCGTGCGTGGCGTGGTCGACGAAGCACAGCGGCTGGGTGCCGGTCGCCGTGTCGCCGGACAGCTCGACGGCCGGCGTGCCCGTGAGGAACAGCCCCTTGGGGGCGGCGGCGACCAGCGCCGGGAACTCGTCGAGGCCGTAGGAGTCCCCGAAGGCGCTGTACGTGCCGTCGGGCGTGAAGACCCCCAGCACCCCGTCCAGATCGCCGCGGGTGATGCACACCGCGTAGCGGGCGAGAAGCTGCTGGATCTCCATCAGGTCGTCGGTCGGACCAGAGGGAGGAGCCGGAACAG
Organism: Streptomyces sp. MBT65; assembly: GCF_016612545.1. Lineage (GTDB taxonomy): Bacteria > Actinomycetota > Actinomycetes > Streptomycetales > Streptomycetaceae > Streptomyces. Next base: position 106,110 of record NZ_JAENRY010000001.1, read on the forward strand.
GCAAGGAGGACAAGGACTTTCCACCCTTCACCATGAGCGAGAATGGCATTCTCTCAGATGAGTGGCAGATTTCCACGGTGGGCGAGGCGACGTCAACAGTCTCTGTCTGAATGGTTGATTCTCCGTAGATGAGAAGCTAGTTTCCAGCGATGGAGAGGGGAGATCCGACGCGATGGACCAGTTCCTCACCTTCGGGATCGTCGGCCTGAGCACGGCCGCGATCTATGCCGTCATCGGCAGTGGGCTCGTGCTCACCTACACCACCACCGGCGTGTTCAACTTCGCGCACGGCGCGGCCGGCACGCTGTCCGCGTTCATGTACTGGCAGTTGACCGTCGGCTGGGGCTGGCCCGTTCCGGTCGCCCTGGTCGTGGTGCTGCTCGTGCTCGCCCCGGCCTTCGGGCTGCTCGTCGAACGGTTCGTACTGCGCCCCGTCCAAGCCCTCGGCGAAGCCGAACGGCTCGTCATGACGGTCGCGTTGCTCAGCGGACTCATCGCGGCGGCGCGCTGGATCTGGGACCCGAACGTGGCGCGCCCCCTGCCGATGTTCTTCGCCGACCGCAAGCCCTTCCACCTCGGCCCGGCCGTCATCACCTGGCACCAGGCGATCACCATGGCAGTGGCCGTCGCCGTCGCGATCGGCCTGCGTATCCTGCTCTACCGCACCCGCGCCGGAGCAGAGATGCGCGCGGCTGTCGACGACCGGGCACTGGTCGGCCTCACCGGCGCCGACCCGGTCCGGGCGGGCCGGGTCTCGTGGATCCTGGGCACTCAACTGGCCGCGATCGGCGGCATCCTGATCGCCCCGACCGTCACACTCGACGCCGCCCAGCTCTCCCTGCTGATCGTGAGCGCGTACACCGCGGCCGTCTTCGGCAGGCTGCGCAGCCTGCCGCTCACCTTCCTCGGCGCGGTCGTCGTCGGCTGCATGGAGAGCTATCTGACCGGCTATCTGCCGCAGAACGAATACCTTCCCGGACTACGGCTCGCCGCCCCCGCGCTCCTCCTCTTCCTCGCCCTGCTGGTGTTCCCGCACCGACGCCTGCGAGGCCGCGAACGACGGCTGGCCCGCGTGCCGGTACCAAGCGCGCGAGGCACGCTCGTCTTCGCCGCGGTGGTCGTCACCTTCGGCGCGGTACTGGCCTCCCTGCTCGGAGAAGCCGACCTCATCACCTACGGAGCGATCTTCTCGCTGGGCGTAGTGGCACTCTCGTACGTTCCCCTCGCCGGGTACGCCGGACAGGTCTCCCTGTGCCAGCTCAGCATGGCCGGCATCGGAGCCGTCGTCTGGGGACACCTCGGCGCCCACGGCGAACTATGGGCGCTCGGAGCCGCGATCCTCGTCTCGGCGGCGGCCGGAGCACTGGTCGCCCTGCCCGCACTGCGACTCTCCGGCGTGTATCTCGCCCTGGGCACAGCCGCGTTCGCCGTGATCCTCGACCGCTGGATCTTCACCATCCCGGCCTTCCACGTCTTCGGCCTGCGGATCGCCCTGTTCGACCAGGGCTCGGTCGACGTCTCCGGACCCCACCTCTTCGGCCTACGACTCGACAGCGGAAGGGAGTTGATGGTGTTCGCCGCCGTCTGTCTCGCCCTCGCCTCGATCGGTGTGGCCACCCTGCGCCGCAGCCGCTTCGGCCGGCGGCTGATCGCCCTGCGCGACAGCGAGGCCGCGTACGCCACCCTCGGCGGCAACCTCCTGGTCGCCAAGGTCGCCGTGTTCGCCCTCGCCTCCGGCATCGCGGGACTCGGCGGAGCTCTGTACGGAATGCAGCAACGCACCGTCACCGCCGACCAGTTCAGCCTCATCGCGGGACTGCCGATCTTCCTTGTCGCCGTGGTCGGCGGACTCGGCGCGGTCGGCAACGGACTCTTCGCCGGCACCGCCTTCGTCGGCCCGACGAACGCCCTGATCGCCGTCGCCCCCGGCACCGCGAACCTGGTCGCCCTGCTCCCCGGCCTCGCCGGCGTCGGACTCGGCCACAACCCCGACGGCATCGTCTCCCGCTTCCGCCGCCAGTGGGAGCCCCTCGCCCGCGACCGCATCGCGCTCCCCGCCCTCCTCTGCGTCCTCGCCCTGGCCTGGGCGCTGCGCTTCGGCGACGTGATCAACGACTGGGCCTACTACGGCGGTTCACTCCTTCTCGCCGTGGCGCTCCGCTCCTGGGCGGACGCACGGCAGGCCGTTCCGGCCGAGCCGGAGATCCCCGTCGAGTGGTGGGGCCTACGGCGCGAGTGGCGCCTCGAGGACGAGGAGGTGCTGGCCCGTGGCATCGCTGCAGGTTAGTGGAGTGACCGTCTCCTTCGGCGGAAACCGCGCTCTCGACGGGGTCGGCCTGACCGCCGAGGCGGGCCGGGTAACCGGACTCATCGGACCCAACGGGGCAGGAAAAAGTACCCTGTTCGACGTCGCGTCCGGACTGCGCAGACCGTCCTCCGGGCAGGTCCGGCTGGACGGCCGGGACGTCACCCGGGCCCGCCCCTCCGCACGCGCCCGGCACGGACTCGCCCGCACCTTCCAGCGCCTGGAACTGTTCGGTCGGCTGAGCGTGCGCGACAACCTCCTCGTCGCCGCCGAACTCGGACCCGAACGCCGCCGGGCCGACCAGGTCGTCACCGAGATCCTGCACCGCCTCGACCTCACCGGCCTCGCCGACACCTCACCGGACGCCCTGCCCACCGGAGTCGGCCGCCTCGTCGAGGTGGGACGGGCCCTCGCGATACGCCCGAAGGTGCTTCTCCTCGACGAACCCGCCGCCGGACAGGACGCGGAGGAGACCGAGCGCTTCGCGGAACTCCTGCGCGCCCTCACCGGCGACGGCACCGCCGTCGTCCTCGTCGAGCACGACATGAGCCTCGTGATGGCCGTCTGCGACGAGGTGTACGTCCTCGACCTCGGCAAGATCATCGCCGTCGGCCCGCCCGAGGTGATCCGCAGCGACGAAACGGTACTCGCCGCCTACCTGGGGGACGCGTGAGCGCACTTCTCGAACTGCGCGGCATCCGCGCGGCCCACGAACGCATCACCGTCCTGCACGGCGTCGACCTCGACGTCGCCGCCGGACAGGTGGTCGCGCTGCTCGGCCCCAACGGCGCCGGAAAGACCACCACCCTGCGCGTCGCCGCCGGAGTCCACCCCGCCGAATCGGGCCAACTCCTGCTCGGAGGACGGGACATGACCGGCGCCGACCCCCGCGACCTGGCCCGCGCCGGGGTCTGCCTCATCCCCGAAGGACGAGGTGTGTTCCCGAACCTGTCCGTCCGCGACAACCTCCTCATGATGACCTTCACCGGCCGCGGCCGCGAAGAGATCGAGGAGATCGCGTTCGCCCGCTTCCCCGTCCTGGCCCGGCGCGCCGGACAGGCGGCGGGCACCCTCTCCGGCGGCGAACAGCAGATGCTCGCCCTCGCCCGCGGCCTCGCCACCGACCCCGCCGTCCTGCTGCTCGACGAACTCTCCATGGGGCTAGCCCCGTTGGTCGTCGGCCGGCTCTACGAGCAGGTCGGCGAGATCGCCCGGCAGGGCGTGGCAGTCCTGGTGGTCGAGCAGTTCGCCGCCGCGGTCCTCGACATCTGCGACCATGCCGCCGTTCTCGTCCGCGGCCGGGTCGAACGGCAGGGCCACCCCGACGGCGGCCTGCGCGCCGAACTGTCCGCTCTCTACCTGGGGAGTTCCACATGACGTCCACCGAGACGCGAGCGGACCGCTTCGTCCGCGAACTCACCGTCCTGAAAATCCCGGACCCCGCCGCCGGCAAGGCCGCTCTCTGGCTGCGCGCGGGCGCCGCCCTGATGACGATCGGCGTCGTCCTCGGCGTGAGTGCCTACTTCATCTCGCACAACACCAGCGACCCACTGGTGCAGAACGACGCTCTCACCCTGGGCCTGGCCGCGGTCGCCGGGAGTGTCGTCGGTTCCGCGCTCTTCCTGCGGTACTCGCTCACCGGCTTCCTGCGGTACTGGATGGCGCGTCAGTCCTACGACGTGGAACTCCTCGCCGACCGCCTGCTCGAAAGGGAACTCCGCCATGACCCCACCGGCACCGACGCCGCGCCCCGGTGACCAACTCGCCAGCACCGTCTGCGGCACCCGCGTGGTCGTCATCCGCGCACCCGCCGACGTACGGCCCCAACTCGCCTGCGGCGGCAGCCCGTTGGTCCCCGCGGCCGAAGCGCCTCCGGCGAAGCCCGGACCGGCCGGCACCACCACCCTCATCGGCAAGCGGTACGTCGACGCCACCGGGACGCTCGAACTGCTCTGCACCGCCTCCGGCGCGGGCGAACTGACCTGTGACGGCGCTCCCATGACCCTGAAGGCGGCCAAGCCGCTGCCCGCCTCCGACTGACCGACCCACCCCCGTAAGGAGCCGTCATGGACCGCGACGACCTCATCCTCATCAGCGTCGACGACCACATCATCGAACCCCCCGACATGTTCGTGAACCACCTCCCGGAGCGCTACAAGAAAGAAGCGCCCCAACTGGTCCACCGGGACGACGGAACCGACGTGTGGCAGTTCGGCGGCGCGACCATCACCAACTCCGCGCTCAACGCGGTGGCCGGCCGGCCCAAGGAGGAGTACGGCGTCGAACCCCAGGGTCTCGACGAGATCCGCCCCGGCTGCTACGACGTGCACGAGCGCATCAAGGACATGAACGCGGGCGGCATCCTCGCCCAGATGAACTTCCCGTCCTTCCCCGGCTTCTCGGCCCGGCTCTTCGCCACCGAGGACACGGACTTCTCCCTCGCGCTCGTCCGGGCCTACAACGACTGGCACATCGACGAGTGGTGCGCCGCCTACCCGGGCCGCTTCATCCCGATGGCGCTGCCCGCCATCTGGGACGCGGAGCTGTGCGCGGCGGAGGTGCGCCGGGTCGCCGAGAAGGGCGTTCACTCGCTCACCTTCACCGAGAACCCCGCCGTCCTCGGCTACCCGAGCTTCCACGACCCGTACTGGAACCCGCTGTGGCGCGCGCTGTCCGACACGGACACCGTCATGTCGGTGCACATCGGCTCCTCCGGCAGGCTCGCCGTCCCGGCCGCCGACTCGCCGCCCGACGTGATGATCACGCTCCAGCCGATGAACATCGTCTCCGCCGCAGCGGACCTGCTCTGGTCGCCCCCGATCAAGCAGTTCCCCCATCTGAAAATCGCCCTCTCTGAAGGCGGAACGGGGTGGATCCCGTACTTCCTGGAGCGCCTCGACCGCACCTTCGAGATGCACTCCACCTGGACCCTCCAGGACTTCGGCGGCAAGCTCCCCTCCGAGGTCTTCCGCGAGCACTTCCTGACCTGCTTCATCACCGACAAGCTGGGTGTACGGCTGCGCCACGACATCGGCATCGACAACATCTGCTGGGAGGGCGACTACCCGCACAGCGACTCGCTGTGGCCCGACGCCCCCGAGCAACTGCACGACGTGCTGACGAGCTGCGACGTCCCCGACGACGACGCCCGGAAGATCACCTTCGAGAACGCGATGCGCTGGTACTCCTTCGACCCCTTCGCGCACATTCCGCGAGAACAGGCCACCGTGGGCGCACTGCGCAAGGCGGCCGAGGGCCACGACGTCTCCACCCGCTCCCGCAGTCACCAACTCATCGAGCCCGCCGAGAAGTTGGAGGCGTTCCGCTCCAAGGCACGGGCGGCCGTGGCGGCGGCCCGATGAGCGACCTGGTCCTGACGGAACGGGTCGGTGCCGTCCTGGTGGCGACCCTGAACCGTCCCGAGGTCCGCAACGCCATGAGCCCGGAGCTGATCGACGAACTCTCCGTCGTGCTGCGGGAAGCGGACACCGACCCGGCGGTCCGGGCGATCGTCCTCACCGGCGCCGGAACGGTCTTCTGCTCCGGCATGGACCTCAAGGCGTTCGCGAAGGGCGGCGGCCGGTTCGACGGCCTGGTGTGGTTCTTCCGCGAGGGCATCGCCACCCCGGTGATCGCCGCCCTCAACGGCTCGGCACTCGCCGGCGGCTTCGAACTCGCCCTGGCCTGCGACCTGGTCGTCGCCGCCGAGGACGCCAAGCTGGGGATCGCCGAGGTGAGACGGGGCCTGTTCGCCGCAGGAGGCGGTACGACCCTCGCCGACCGGGTACCGCTGGCCGTCGCCCTGGAGATGGGCCTGACCGGCGACCTCGTCACCGCGACGGACGCCAAGCAGTTCGGCCTGGTGAACCGAGCCGTACCGGCGGAGAAGGTGCTGGAGGAGGCGCTGACCCTGGCCGGACGCATCGCCGAGAACGGCCCTCTCGGCGTCGCGATGACCAAGAAGCTGATGCGGGAACGCCGTTGGGCCGAACCGGCAGAGGTCGAGTCGGTGTTCAGGAGCGCCGACGCGGCGGAGGGCGCACGCGCCTTCGCCGAACGCCGAAGCCCGGTGTGGACCGGGAAGTGACCGAACCCCGGTGTCCCCGACGACCGTCTCTGTGGCTGTCGGGGACACCGGAGGGAAGCTCAGGAGCGGACCGCTTCCTGCGAGTCGGCAGTCACGTCGTCCATGTCGGTGATCTCGTCGACGAGCCCCCAGTGCAACGCCTCCCCGGCGCTCAACTCCACCCCGGACAGGGCGAGATACGCCGTCCGCTCCCGCCCGACCCGGACCGGGATGCTGGCCGTACCGCCCGCGCCCGGAATGAGTCCCATCCCGATCTCCGGCAACCGGATCACCGTGTCCGGCGCGGCGACCACCCGCCCCGCGAAAGCCGCGAGCTCGATCCCCGCGCCGACGCACGCACCGTGCAGATGGGCGGTCACCCGGGGAGCACAACGGTGCAGGAGCGCGCCCGGACTGCGATGAACCCGCACCAGGTGGGCCTGCGCCGGATCACGCGACGTACCGAACTCGGCGAGGTCGCCGCCGCTGCAGAAGGCGGGACCGTTGCCGTGTAGATCGACTCGGCTGATCGACGGGTCGGCCACGGCCACCTGAAGTGCCTCGCACAGCGCGTCCCGCGTCGCCGCGTCGAACGCGTTGCGCACCCAGGGCCGGTCCAGGGCGATGGACAACCGGTCACCGTCACGATCGAGCCGTACGGGAGTCTCGGCGGGGCGGGGAGTGCGCCGGGGCGCGGCGGCCAGCCAGGACCGGAAGGCGGTTCCCCCTTGAAGCGTCGAGTAAGCGAGGGATTCGAGAATCAGCCTGTCGGGGATCGAGAGGCCACCGCCCATCCGCAGCACCTGGACCAGCGCGACGGAAGCGGCGGGTCGGCTCTCGACGATCCGACCCAACTCCCGGGCCGTGGCCTGCGGATCAGCACACCCCACCCAGGGCCGGGGCGGATCGGGAACAGCGGTGAGCAGGATGTCGCACACCTCGACCGGGTCCCCGGGTTCCGCCGCCACACCGACCACAACACGGTCGCGATCGCAGGCGTCCGTCTCATGCGCGAGGGTGCGGTCCAGGTCGACGGTCACGAAGGGCGACTCCACAGTGATCTCCCTCCAGGTGTCGACCGGAGTGTAATTTGAGATCACCTGGGGAGAGAAGGGGGTTCAGCTCATGGAGAACCACGCTCTCCGCGCCTGGATGGACTCCGTCGAGCCGTTCCTGGCCCCCCTTGCCGACATCGCCCGCTCATTCACGGACCTGACGGGTGTGCCGGTCGACCTGCCGACCGCCTTGTTCCTACGCGCGCAACTGGCCGGCCTGGAACGCCCGGGCAGGACATCGGCCAACGGCTCCTGCCACCTCCTGCGAACCGCAGACGGCTGGGCCGCCGTGAACCTGGCCCGTCCCGACGACCTGGCCGCCGTACCCGCGCTGCTGGCCCTTCTCGGCTCGCCGGACGAGGCCGGAGGCCTGCGCACGGCGCTGCCGCGGGTCACAGCGGCCGAAGCCGCCGAGTCCGCGCAGTTGCTCGGCATCGCGGCCGCGGCAGCGGGATCGGCCCAGGGAGTACGGCCTGCGGTCCGCGTCGAGCGGTGGGGTGAACGGAGCGGTCCCCGCGCGATGGCGGACCTACGGATCGTCGACTTCTCCGCGCTCTGGGCGGGACCGCTGTGCGCGCGGCTGCTCGGGTTGGCGGGCGCGCGGGTGCTGAAGGTGGAGAGCGCGACACGACCCGACGGAGCGCGCGTGGGGACGCCCACCTTCTACCGCTGGCTGCACGACGGGCACGCGAACAGGGTCGTGGATTTCGCCCCCGGCGCGTTGGACGAGATCGTCGCGGAGGCCGATGTCGTCATCGAGGCGTCACGGCCCCGCGCACTGCGTCGGCTCGGTCTCCGCGCCGAGGAGTTCCTCGCCGCCCGCCCCGGCCGGGTGTGGGTAGGCATCACCGGATACGGACGCGAGAACGACCGTATCGCTTTCGGAGACGACGCTGCCGTGGCCGGCGGCCTGACGGGCGTCGACCCGAACGGTGACCCCGTCTTCCTCGGAGACGCGCTCGCCGATCCCGTCACCGGCGTGTTCGCCGCCCACGCCGCGGCCCGTTCCCTCGCCGCCGGAGGCGGAGAACTGCTCTGCGTTTCCATGGCGGCGTGCGCCGCGACGCTCGCGGACTCACGAACCACGGTCTCCCCGCCGTGCTGATCAGGAACGTGGAGGTCGAGGGCCACGCGACGGCGGTGGACGTACGGATCGACGGCGGCCGGATCGCCGAGATCGGGCCCGGACTGACGGGTCCGGGTGACGTGGACGGTCGGGGCGGTGCGCTGCTGCCGGGCCTGCACGATCACCACGTACACCTCGCGGCGCTGGCCGCCGAAGTCGCCTCCGTGCGGGTCGGGCCGACGGAGGTCCGTGATCGTACGGCGTTCGCGGCGGCCCTGGCGAGTGGGCCGCCGGGGGAGTGGGTGCGGGCGGTCGGCTACCACGAGAGCGTCGCAGGGGAGTTGGACCGCTGGACGCTGGACGCCCTCGCGCCGGATCGGCCTGTGCGGGTGCAGCATCGGACCGGTGCGCTATGGGTGTGGAACAGTGCCGCGCTGCGGGCGGCCGGGCTGGACGGCGATGGGCGGTTCTGGCGCGAGGACGAGCGGCTGCGCGGGTTCGTGCCGCCAACGCGGTTGGATCTGGAGGGAATTGGACGGCGGGCAGCGGCGCTCGGCGTCACGGGGTTCACCAACGCCGATCCGCACCCCGCGAACGGGCTCACCCAGATGCTGTCGGTCCTGCCGCAACGGCTCCTGGTGATGGGCGTCGACGAGCCCGTGAAGCTGATGCTCGACGATCCGACTCTCCCCACTCCCGCCCAACTCTCGCGCACCATAAGGGAGATCAGGCCCCGGCCGGTCGCCGTGCACTGCGTGACGCGGGTGCAGTTGCTGGTGACGCTGCTCGCCCTGGACGAGGTGGGGCCGGCCGACGGCGACCGGATCGAGCACGGTTCGGTGATCCCGGCCGAGACGATCCCGTGGCTACGACGCCTCGGGGTGACGGTCGTGACCCAGCCCCACTTCCCGGTCGAGCGGGGCGACGCGTACGCCACCGACGTGGACGCCGACGACCTGCCGCACCTCTACCGCTGCCGGAGCCTGACCGAGGCGGGCGTTCCGCTCGCCGCCGGCACCGACGCGCCGTACGGCACCTCGGACCCCTGGGCGGTCATGCGAGCGGCCACCGAGCGGGACGAGGGCGAACGACTCGAACCCGCCGCGGCGCTACGGCTGTTCACCGGCGAGCCCCAACACCCTGCCCGGACCCGGCGGTTGAAGGTCGGCGCGGTCACCGACCTCTGTCTGCTCCACGTACCGCTGCATGAGGCACTCCGCGACCTGTCCGGGCAACTGGTCCGTGCCGCCTACGTGTCAGGCCGTCGGATCACGCTGCCCTGACCTACACGCTGTACCCGCCGTCGACTCCCAACGCCTGCCCGGTGATGAACCCGGCCCGGTCCGAGGCCAGGAACGCGACCGCCTCCGCGATGTCGGTCGCGTCGCCGAAGCGGCGCAGCGGGATGTTGCGCCGGGTGACGGCGAGCGCGGCCTCGTCCAGTTCGCCGGAGCTGATCAGTCGGCCGGCGATACCGTCGTTGAGCATGCCGGGAGCCACGCAGTTCACGCGGACGCCGTACCGGCCCTCCTCGGCGGCCAGCGCCCGCGCGACCGCCTCGACCGCGCCCTTCGCGCCCGACGACAGCCCGTCCCGTACCGGGAAGCGGCGGGTGGCGACGGTCGTCACGGCGACAATGTTGCCCCGGCTCGCGCGCAGCAACGGCAGCGAGGGATGCACCAGATTGAAGAACGCCACGGCGTCGCCCTCGAGTTGGGCGCGGTACTCGCCCGGCGTGACCTTGCTCAGATGCCGCATCGGCACGTGCGGGCCCGCCGCGTACACGAGGGTGTGGATGCCGCCGGTCACCTCGGCCACGGCCTCGGCTGTCGCGGCCTCGTCGGTCAAGTCCAGCCGTAGCGAACGGACTTGGCGGCCCAGCTTGGTGACCTCGGTGGCGATCGCCTCCGCCGCCTCCTGGTTGGCCCGGTAGGTGAACGCGATGTCGCTGCCGCGCTCGGCGAGGAGCCGGACGACCGCCGCCCCGATCCCGCCCGAGCCGCCCGCCACGAACGCGACACCTGGTCTGCTGGAGAAGTCCGGCACCGTAACCGCCTCACAATCCGAGGGACTTGGCGATGATGACCTTCATGACCTCGCTGGTCCCGGCGTAGATGCGGGTGATGCGTGCGTCCGCGTAGAGCCGGGCGATGGGGTATTCCAGCATGTAGCCATAACCGCCGAACAGTTGCAGGCAGCGGTCGACCGCACGGGCCTGCATCTCGGTGCAGAACAACTTCACCTTGGCTGCGTCGGGTCCGCTCAGTTCACCGGCGACGAGTTCGAGCACCGCCCGGTCCAGCATCGCCTGCGCCGCCTCGATCTCGGCTGCCACGGCGGCGAGTTCGAACTTCGTGTTCTGGAAGGACGCGACCGTCTTCCCGAACGCCTTGCGCTCCTTGACGTACGCGATCGTGGTGTCCAGAGCGGCCCGCGCCTGCGCGACCGAGCCGACCGCCACCGTCATCCGCTCCTGCGGGAGATTGTGGCCGAGGTAGCCGAACGCGGCGCCCTCCTCGCCGAGCCGGTTGGCGACCGGGACCCGTACGTCGTCGAAGGCCAACTCCACAGTGTCCTGCACCTTGATGCCCAGCTTGTGCAGCACCCGGCCGCGCGTGAAGCCGGGCATGCCGTCCTCGACGACCAGCAGGGTGAGCCCGGCGCGGCGGTTGTCCGGGTCGGTCGACGTCCGCGCCACGACGATGACCAGGTCGGCGAGAAGTCCGCCGGTGATGAAGGTCTTCGCACCGTTCAGGACGTACGAGTCCCCGGCGCGCACGGCCGTCGTACGGATCCCGGCGAGATCGGAGCCGGTGCCCGGCTCGGTCATCGCGACGGCCGTCAACAGCTTCCCGGAGGCGAGGCCGGGGAACCAGCGCTCACGCTGATCCCGGTCGGCGTAGGCGAGGAAGTACGGGAGAACCACGTCGAGTTGGGTGCGCACAGTCCCCAACGTCACCAGGGCGCGGGCCGCTTCCTCCTGGAGGACGACGTTGTAGCGGTAGTCGTCGAGTCCCGCACCGCCGTACTCCTCGGGGACGGCCATGCCCAACAGGCCGAGCGAGCCCAGCTGTTCGAAGATGGTGCGGGGGAGTCGGCCGGTCTCCTCCCACTCGGCGTAGTGAGGTACCACCTCCTTGCCGATGAAGTCCCGCGCTAGCCGGCGGAACGCCTCGTGGTCGTCGGTGAAGACGTCTCGGCGCACAACATCCCCTGTCAGGAAGCGAGTTCTACGACGGTGGCGTTGGCGGTGCCGCCGCCCTCACACATGGTCTGCAGTCCGTAGTGGATCCCGTGGTCCCGCATGTGGTGGATCATGCGGGTCATCAGGACGGCACCCGACGCGCCGAGCGGATGCCCGAGCGCGATGGCGCCGCCGAGCGGGTTGAGCAGGGCCGGGTCGGCGCCGGTCTCGGCCAGCCAGGCGAGCGGGATCGGCGCGAAGGCCTCGTTGACCTCGAAGACGCCCACCTCCGGCAGCCCGATGCCGGCCTTGCGCAGCACCTTCTCCGTCGCCGGTATCGGCCCGGTCAGCATGAGGACCGGATCGGAGCCGGTGACCACGCCCGCGCAGTAGCGCACGATGGGTGTCAGGCCGAGTTCGCGAGCCTTCTCCGGGGTCGTCACCAGCAGGGCTGCCGCTCCGTCGGATATCTGGGAGGAGTTGCCCGCGTGGATCACCCCGTCCTCCTGGAAGGACGGTTTCAACTTCGCGAGAGTGGCGCTGCTGGTACCGCGCCGTATGCCTTCGTCCACAGCCGCCGAGCCGGTGTCGGTCGTCACCGGCACGATCTGCGCGTCGAACGCCCCGCCGTCCCGCGCGGCAGCCGCCCGCTCGTGCGACAGCGCGGCGAACTCGTCGAGCACACCCCGACCCAGCCCCCACTTCTGTGCGATCTTCTCGGCGGAGACACCCTGGTTGAAGGAGAACCCCTCGTAACGGGCGAGCACTCGGGGGCCGTACGGCGTCCCGCCGGCCCGCGAGGCGCCGAGCGGGACCCGGCTCATCACCTCCACCCCGCCCGCCACCACGACGTCCTGCTGGCCGGACATGACCGCCTGGGCGGCGAAGTCCAGCGCCTGCTGGCTCGAACCGCAGGCCCGGTTCACCGTGGTCCCCGGGATGGTCTCGGGCCACCCCGCGGCCAGCACCGCGTAGCGGCCGATGTTGCTCGACTGGTCGCCCAACTGGCCGACGCAGCCCCACACCACGTCGTCGACGACCCCGGGATCCAGCCCCGTGCGGTCGACGAGGGCGTTCAGGACGACGGCGGAGAGGTCGGCCGCGTGCACACCGGCCAGAGCGCCGTTCCGTTTGCCCACGGCGGTGCGGACCGCTGCCACCACCACTGCCTCACGCATCACGTGTCCTGTCCTCCATTGCTTTCGGCGCCGGTGTTCTCGGAACGGCCCAGTGCCCCGTGTAGTGGGCTGGTCGCCGCTCCGTGAACGCCGCGTAAGCCTCCGGGACGTCTGTCGTGGCGAAGTTCATGGCCTGCGCCCGTGCCTCACCGGCAAGGGCCTCACGCAGGGTGCGATCGGCGTTCTCGTTGAGGAGTGCCTTGTTCTGGGCGAGGGCGACGGGCGCGCCCGCCACGAGGCGGGAGCCGAGGTCGTCCACGAAGACGTCGATCTTGTCGGAGTCCACGACCCAGGTCACCAGGTTCAGCGCGTGGGCCTCCTCGGCGTCGATCGTCTCGGCCAGCAGCACGAGCCGCTTCGCCTGCTGCAACCCCACCAGCTTCGGCAACAGCCACGAGCCCCCGCAGTCCAGGGACAGGGCACGGCGCGCGAAGATCTGCGAGAACGTGCTGTCCGGAGTGGCCACGACGAAGTCGCATCCCAGCGCCAGGTTCCAACCGGCGCCGACCGCAACGCCGTTCACCTTGGCGACGGTGGGGATCGGCAACTCGTGCAGCAGCAGCGTGACTTCGGTCAGGGTCCGCATCCGGTACAGGGGATGCTCGTCGCTGACACCCTTGCGGATGTCGGCCCCGGAGCAGAAGGCGCCGCCTGCACCGGTCAGGACCAGCGCCCGCACCGTACGGTCGCTGCCCGCCGCGGAGAGCGCCGTTCTCAGGGCGTCCCACAGTTCGGCGTCGATCGCGTTCTTGCGCTCCGGCCGGTTCAGCGTCAGCGTCCGAACACCGTCGGCGTCACTCGTGAGAAGCACCGGCGGCACGCTCATCGCACCGCTCCCTGCGACCGGAGAACCGCGATCTCCTCGTCCGCCAGCCCGAGTTCGGACAGAACGGAGTCCGTGTGCTGGCCGAGAGCGGGAATCGCGCCCATCGGCGGGTCGTACCCGGCGATGACCGGGGGCGGCAGCAGCGCCGGGACCGGACCGGACGGCGTGTCGATCTCCCGCCACCGGTCGCGGGCCTGGAGATGAGGGTGGGCGATGACGTCGCTGGTCGTGTTGTAGCGGGAGTTGCCGATCCCGGCCGCGTCCGCGCGATCCTGCACGTGGGCGAGATCGTGCCGTGCGCACCAGGCGCTGATCTCCGGCTCCAGCAGGGCCCGGTGCTCCACCCGGCCCGCGTTGCTCCGGAAGCGCGGGTCGTCCGCGAGGTCGGGCCGGCCGATCAACTCCCGTGCCAGGCGCTGCCATTCACGGTCGTTCGTCGTGCCGAGGATGACGGTGTGGCCGTCCGCGGTGCGGTGGGCGCCGTACGGTGCCACGGCGGGCGAGCTCAAGCCGAGCGGCTGCTGCTCGATGCCGGAGTGCTGGGTGTAGATGAGCGGGTAGCCCATCAGTTCCGTCATCGTGTCGAAGAGGCTCACCGCGACGGACGAGACGCCCGGCCCGACTCCGCGCCCCTTGCCGCACAGCAGCGCGACGACGGACAGGGCGGCGTACAGGCCGCTGCACACGTCGGCCATCGGCGGTCCCGGTTTGGCCGGTGCTCCGGGGTGGCCGGTCACCGAGCAGGCGCCCGACTCGGCCTGGACGAGGAGGTCGTAGGCGCGCTTGTGGGAGAGGGGGCCGCCTGGGCCGTAGCCGTCGATCTCGACGGCGATGAGACCGGGGTGACGGGTCCTCAAGTCGGTGGGGGAGAGGGCGAGTTTGGCCGTGGTGCCGGGTGTGAGGTTGGAGACGAGGACGTCGGCGCGCTCCAGCAGGCGGTGCAGGACGCCCATGCCGCCGGGTGTCTTCAGGTTCAGGGCCACCGACTCCTTGCCCCGGTTGACCCAGACGAAGTGCGCGCCGAGGCCCTTGACGACGTCGTCGTAGTGGCGGGCGAAGTCGCCGCCCTGGGGGTTCTCCACCTTGATCACGCGGGCGCCGAAGTCGCCGAGCGTGCGGGTGCACATGGGAGCGGAGATCGCCTGCTCCAACGCGACCACGGTGATTCCGGTCAGCGGCCCGGTGGTTGTCGTCATCTCGGAGGGCGCCATCTCAGAACGCGTCGTCGTGGATCGCGGCCGTGAACCGTGCGCGGAGTTCGTCCTTCAGTACCTTCTGGCTCGCGTTGCGCGGGAGGTGGTCGACGAAGCGGACGTGCCGGGGGACCTTGAAGTTCGCCATGTTCTCGCGGGACCAGGCGATGACCTCGGCCTCGGTCGGTGTCCGGTCCGGTGGTGCGACCACGTAGGCGCAGCCGACCTCGCCGAGCCGTTCGTCGGGAACCCCGATCACGGCGACCTGTTGGACGCTCTCGCAGCCGAGAAGCAGCTTCTCTATCTCGGCCGGATAGGCGTTGAAGCCGCCGACGATGTACAGCTCCTTCTTGCGGTCGACGATCGCGAGGTTGCCGTCGTCGTCGAGCCGCCCGATGTCCCCGGTGTGCAGCCAGCCCTCGCCGTCGATGGTCGCCGCGGTGGCGTCGGGGTCGTCCCAGTAGCCGCGGGTGACGTTGAAGCCGCGGACGAGGATCTCGCCGTCGAGGCCGATCGGGACGTCGAGCCCGTCGGCGGCGACGATCCGGACCTGGACACCGGGAATGGCGCTTCCGGTGGTGTGCGCGACGGTCTCCTCGGAGTCCCCGACGCGCGTCGTGGTGACCAGCGCCGTCGACTCGGTCAGGCCGTAGGCGCTCATCACGATGTCGAACGACAACTCCGTCTTCATGGCGCGGATCAGCGATTCCGGAATCGTCGTGCCGCCGGTCATGGAGACCCGCAGCGACGACAGGTCGTGCGTGGCCCGGTCCGGGTGGTTGACCAGGTCGTGGAAGATCGTCGGCGGCCCGAGCAGAATGCTCACCCCCTCCCGCGCGATGAGGTCCAGCGCGCGGCCGGCGTCGAAGACGGGCATGGGAATGACGGTCACGCCGTGCATGAGCGAGGCCAGCCATCCCGCCTTGTATCCGAAGCAGTGGAAGAACGGCGGGATCACCAGGAAGGTGTCGGAGGGCCGGAACGTGTACTCCTCGGCCATCCACCCGTAGGCGCGCAGGGACTGGCCGTGGGTGAGCATCACGCCCTTGGGGTGGCCGGTCGTGCCGGACGTGAACATCACGTCGGACACGTCGTCCGGCGTCAACCGGTCTATCGACGCATGGGCGGCGGACGGCGAAACGCCCTCTCCGGCGCGGAGAAAGTCGTTCCAGGTCAGTTCGGCGCTGCCCTGCGGGCCGAGGACGGACACCGTCTTCCGCAGGGCCGGCAGTCCGGAGTCGGCCTTGCGCAGTTCGCCGATGTAGTCGTTGCCGAGGAAGGGCGAGGCGAACACGGCCGCCGCCTCCGACTTCCGCAGGATGTAGGAGATCTCCTGCGCCTTGAACCGCGTGTTGAGCGGAACCAGCACGCCCCCCGCGCCGTGGATGCCCAGCGCGGCGAAAATCCACTCCGCCGAGTTGGGGGCGCACAGCCCGACCCGGTCCCCCGGCTCGACGCCGAGCGCGATGGCGGCGCGGACCGAATCGACCATCTGCCCGGCCAGCTCCTGGAACGTCCAGCGGCGGTCACCGTCGATCAGCGCCGTGGCGTCCCCGAAGCGACGGGCCGCCAGCCTGATGACATTGGGGATGCTCAGGAATTCGTCGTCGTAGCGCATCAGTTGGCTCCAGGGCTAACCGTTCGAGGGCAGATGCAGGATCCGCTTGGCGATGATGTTCCGCTGGATCTGGGAGGTGCCGCCGTAGACGGAGGCCGCACGGGAGTAGAGGTAGTCCCCGAACAACTCGCCTCCCTCACCGGCGAGTTCGTCCGGGAACACCTCAAGTGCCGTGTCGTAGAGCCGCTGTTCGGTCCTCGTCATCAGCAGTTTGTCCACGGACGACTCCGGTCCCGCGACCTGCCCGGCGAGGCGTTCGGCGGTGCGGCGGCGGGCGTGCGCCACCAGGACCTCGTAGTCCACGACACACCGGCCGATCCGGGACAACAGCCCGTCGGGCAGGCCGCCGTGCCGCTCGGCGGCGTGGCGCCGCAGCCGTTCGACGAGCAGCCCGTACTTCGAGATGTGCCCGGTGTCGAGGGCGTTGCGCTCGTACGACACCGTCGTCATCGCCAGCGCCCAACCGACGCCCTCGGCGCCGACGCGCTCCGACTCCTCGACGCGGACGTCGTCCAGGAACAGCTCGCAGAACTCGTCGTCGCCGTTGGCCGCGCGCAGCGGTCGTACCGTCACGCCCGGCCGGTCCAGCGGCAGAACGAACGCCGAGATCGACTTGTGGGCCGGTGCCGCGCGGTCGGTACGGGCCAGCAGCAGACACAGGCCGGAGTACTGGGCGTAGCTCGTCCAGAGCTTCTGACCACGCACCGTGTAGAAGCCGTCGTGCCGCTCGGCGAAGGTGCTCATGCCCGCCAGGTCCGAACCGGCACCCGGCTCGCTGAAGCCCTGGCACCACACCTCGTCGCCCGCCAACATCCTTGGCAGGAACCGCAGTCGCTGCTCCTCGGAGCCGAACTCCAGCAGCGCGTGGGCGAGATAGCCGATCCGGGGGACGCCCGGGGCCCGGCAGGCGCCCAGTTCGTCGCTGATCGCCACCTGGTGCAGTGCGGTCAGCCCCCGGCCGCCGTAGGGCTCCGGGACGTCGAGGCCGACCCAGCCGCCCGAGTGCAGCAGCCGATGCCAGCGGCGCAGGAAGACCGGTACCGGTTCGCCCGACTGCCGCTCGGGGAGCGGGTGTTCGGCCAGCCAGGCACGGAACTCCCGCCGCAGCCGGTCGAGATCGGCCGGATCGCCGAAGTCCAGCGGGGTGTCGGTCATCGCGTCACCTCCGGTACGGCCAGTGCGGGCAGCAGGTCGGCCGTCGTCGCGAGCAGCGTCGCGCCCAGCCGCACCTTGCGCAGATACAGGTGCGCGGTGTGCTCCCACGTCTGCGCGATACCGCCGAAGACCTGCATCCCGGCGTAAATCGCCTCCAGCGCCGAGGAGTTGACCTCCGCCTTCGCGACCCGCGCCGCCGCCAGGGCCCGTTCCGGGGGTACGTTGTCGAGACACCAGGCCGCGTAGCGCGTGACGCTCGTGCACGCCTCCACCAGGACCGTCGCATCCGCGAGGAGATGCTGTACGGCCTGGAAGGAGCCGATCGGCTGTCCGTACTGGCGGCGGACGCCGGCGTATGCGACCGCCTGCTCCACGAACGAGCCCGCCGCGCCGACGAGTTCGGCGGTCACGACGACAAGGGCGTAGGCCTGCCAGCGGAGTCGGTCGGGTGGGGTGAGACGGCCGATGACCTCGACGGGGGCGTCCGACGGCACCGAACGCACCGCGCGCACGAGGTCCGTGCTCGGTGCCGCCGGGCCCAACTCGACCCGGCCGACCGTCCCTTCGACGGTGACGCCGAGCGCGCTGTCGGCGCCCTCACAGTCCCAGGCGACGAGATCCGCCAACGCCTGCCCGGGGAAGCGGAGTTCGCGGGTGAGCGCGATGGTGGGGGCCGCGCGGGTGTCGGGCTCGGCGCCGAGGAGACGGAGCAGCTCGGGAGCCAGCAGGACCGTGCCGAGCAGCGAGGTCGTGAGCGGGCGGCGGCCGTGCTCCTCCGCGAGCAGCGCGCACTCCTGTGCGGTCGCCGCCGGGGGAGAGGTGCGCCGTAGATCTGCCAAACCCACTTCGTCCAGGGCCTGTTGGGCGGACGAACGGGACGACGGTTTCACCTCGTCCGCCGAGGTCACGCCGAACCGGGTGGCGAGTGAGCGCACCATGTCGCGGACCAGGACGAACTCCTCGCGGTCCACGCTCAGCGCTCCTCAGGGGGGTTCGCGCGCCGTTCGGCGCGGGAGGCGAGTTCGGTGATGATGCGGATGTGGTCCGGGCTGGTCATCGTGGCCCGTTCGGCCATCAGCGCCGCTTCCATGCCGCCCCGCGACACCTGCTCGACGACCGCGGCGAGGGCCAGCTTGGTGGCGCGCAGGGCCTCGGCGGGCTGTGCCGCGAGCCGGTGGGCCAGGGCGAGCGCCTCGCGCATCAGGTTGTCGGGCGCCACCGTGCGGTTGGCGAGGCCGAGTTCGACCGCCTTGGGGGCGGGGATACGGTCCCCGGTGTAGAGGTACTCCTTCACGCGCAGCAGGCTGGTGAGCATCGGCCACAGGGTGACCCCGCCGTCGCCGGCCACCAGGCCGACCGAGATGTGCGGGTCCGCGAAGTAGGCGTCCTCCGCGATCAGTACCAGGTCGCAGGCGAGGGCGAGGCTGCAACCCAGGCCCACCGCCGGGCCGTTGACTGCGGCGATCACGGGCAGCGGGAAGCGGATCATCTCGGTCTGGATGGTGCGGTCGAGGCGGATGGACCGCTCCCGCAGCTCCGGGTCGGTGTGGTGCCGTAGGAGATGGTCGAAGTCGCCGCCCGCGCTGAACGCCCGTCCCGCGCCCGTGAGGACGACGGCCCGGGCCAACGCGTCGTCCGCGAGCTCGCGCCACACCTCCGACAGACGTCGGTGCAGTTCCTCGGACACGCCGTTCAGCCGGTCGGGGCGGTTCAGGGTGACGATGCGGACGTCTCCGTCGGCGGCCACGGTCAGCACGGGACTCACCTTGCTCATACCGCGATGGTATTAAAGGTCAGACCGAAACTGTCAATGGTGTTGCACGAAGAAGAGAATCATATTCTCGTTTACGGGTGGGTCAGTTCTCGGGATCGGTGAGCTCCACGCCGTCCCGGTGGTCCACCTCGGCCGCGGCGCGGGCGAAGCCGCACACGTGGCGGGTCATGCGGCGGGCCGCGGCCTCGCTGTCGCGGTCCCGGATGGCCTCGGTGATCCGGGCGTGGGCGCGGGCGGTGAGCTTGCGGATGTCCGCGTCCATGAACTGCTCGATGTCGGTGGCCGCGTGGATCGACTGGGAGAGAGCGCTCATGAACCCGATGAGAAGCTCGTTCTCACCCGCCCTCGCCACCGCGTTGTGCCAGCGGATGTTGGCGCGCAGGAAACGCTGGATGTCCTCGTCCGCGGCGACGAGGTCCGTGTGGGCGTCGTCCAGCTCCGCGAGGTCGGCGTCCGTGCGGCGCCTGGCCGCCAGTGCCGCGCACGCGGGCTCGATCGCCTCCCGGGTCTCGTGCAGGTCCTCCAGCCGGATCCGCTGCCCCCGGATCACCAACCGCACGGTGTCGGCGAGCGATTCGCGCCCCGGCCGGTGCACGAAGGCGCCGCCCCCGCGCCCCGGCCTGATCTCCAGCAGCCGTTCGACCTCCAGGACGCGCAGCGCCTCGCGCACCGTCGCCCGGCTCAGCCCCGTCTGCTCCACCAACTGCCGTTCCGGCGGCAGCGCCGTGCCCTCCGTGAACTCCCCGGAGAGGATCCGCTCCCGCACCTCCGCCGCCAGTACGTCCGAGGCCTTCGGGACGGTGAGCGTGTCGAAACGCGGGCGGGGTCCACCGGCCGCCGCGCGCCCCCGGACGGTGCGAGAAGGGTGTTCGGCGCTCTGCACAGGTTCAGGCCTCTCGTCGAAAGCCGCGCTCTTCGGCCTCTTTGGCTGAACCATTCAACACAGGACGCGCGCCGGGTGCCACCGGGTATCTCCGAGGATGCCCCGGCCTTCAGGATCGCCGTCGGGGCGATTCGGCGTCAGCAATGGCGGCGTCGCGCTCACCCTCCAGCCGATAGATGATCTCGGAGTTGAGAGACCTGCGGGCGGACTTGGCCTGAGCGGTGAGCCACTGGTGCAGTTCCGTGGGGAGCCTGAGCGTGATCTTTGTTTCTTCAATCATGCCCCTAGCGTAGTGGTAGCCTGGTGGCATGACGACCCTGAAGGAAGCCGTGGATGCTGGACGTGCCCGGTACACTTACCGGCTCCGCGTGTCGTCGACCGCCCGAACGGCCCTTGAGGCGGAGTGGGCGCGCTGCCGGTGGATCTGGAACGAGTGCTGCGCCCGATCGAAGAAGGCGTACGCCGACGAGGAGAAGTGCGGCCCGGCCCGTCTCGACAAGATGCTGACCGAAGCCCGCACCGCGAACGCCTGGCTGCGCGAAGGCAGCTCGGTGCCGCAACAGCAGACGATCCGCGACTTCGCCAAGTCCCGCGCCAAGGCCCTCAAGGACATCAAGGCACGGCTGCCGCAGCACCAGCGGGCCGGGATGCCGAAGTGTAAGAAGAAGCGCGTGGCCGACCCGACGCTGAACTACACGCAGCGCGGGTTCCGACTCAAAGACGGCCGCCTGCATCTCGCGGGCGGGATCGTGCTGAGTGTGGTGTGGTCGCGGGACCTGCCCAAGCCGCCGTCCTCCGTCCGCGTCTACCGCGACAGTCTTGGCCACTGGTACGCCTCGTTCGTCGTGGCGACCACCACCGAGGCCCTTCCCGCCACCGGCCGTGTGATCGGCATCGACTGGGGAGTGAAGGAAACCGCGACCACCACCAGCGACGCCCACGACCTCCCGCATCCCCACCACGGCAAGACCGCCACCACCCGTCTCGCCCGTTACCAGAAGCAGATGGCCCGCCGCTGTGCCTCCCGAGGCAAGCCGCAGTCCAAGGGCTACCGGCAGGCACAGGCCCAGGCCGCGAAGGTCCACAAGAAGGCCGCCCGGCAACGGCAGGACACCGCCCGCAAGCGGGCCAAAACCATAGTCCGCGACTTCGACCAGCTCGCGATCGAGGACTTCCACCCGAAGTTCCTGGCGAAGTCCACGATGGCCCGCAAGGCGGCGGACGCCGCGATCGGCACGACCAAGACGGCCTTGCTGGACATGAGCCGCAAGCACGGCCGGACCGTGCACCTCGTACACCCCGCGCACACCACCATGGACTGCGCACAGTGCGGAGCGAGAACCAAGCACGCACTTCCTCTTTCAGAACGTACCTACACCTGCACCGCGTGCGGAACCGCGTCCCCCAGGGACAAGAACTCCGCCCGCGTGATGCTTGTCCGGGCTGGTCTCAACCCGGCTGGTGCTGATCGTGTAAGAGCTGCCGGATCGCCGGTCCGCAGCCGACGTGAGCCAGGAATCCCCCCACTGGGCGGGGGAGGTTTCAAATCACCATGCCGCCGTCCACCGGCAGCACCTGCCCGGTGATGAAGGAGGCCGCGTCCGAGGCGAGGAACACGAAACTGCCCGCGATCTCCGCCGGCTCGGCCCACCGGCCCAGCGGGATCCGGGCCAGCATCCGGGCCGAGAACCTCTCGTCGGTGCGGATGGTCTCCGTCATGGGCGTGGCGGCCAGCGGGGCGAGCGCGTTGACCAGCACCCTCCGGCGCGCCAGTTCGCGGGCCAGCGACTTCGTCAGCCCGATGATCCCGGCTTTCGCGGCCGAGTAGTTGACCTGCCCGAGCGTGCCGACCAGGCCCGCCGACGACGTGACGTTGATGATCCGCCCCGTGCCGTCGTCCGGCAGGAACGGCAGCGCGGCCTGCGAGCAGTGGAAGGTACCCATCACATGGATGTCGAGGACCCGCCGGAACGCTTCCTCCTCCAGCTTGTCGAACATGGCCGGCGCGATGACCCCGGCGTTGTTGACGAGGATGTGCAGCGTCCCGCCGGCGAGCGCAGCCGCGCGCGCCACGGCCGTGTCGGCGGCCGACCGGTCCCGTACGTCGAGTGCTGCACTGTCCGCCGTGAGTCCCGCGGCGTCGATCTTCCCGGCGACGGCCGCGGCGGCCGACTCGTCGACGTCGGTCACCAGCACCGCGGCACCCGCGCGCGCCAGCGCCTCGGCGACCGCGGAACCGATGCCGCCCCCGGCGCCGGTGACCAGCGCCGACCGGCCCGAGAGGTCGAACAGCCCTGCGCTGTCGGTCATTCAGTAGCTCCTCGGGAGTCCCAGCGTGTGTGATCCCAGGTAGTTCAGGATCATTTCCTGACTGATCGGTGCGATCCGCATGAGGCGGGCCTCGCGGAAGTAGCGCGACACGCCGTACTCCTCGGCGTAGCCCATGCCGCCGTGGGTCTGCA
Source organism: Streptomyces sp. MBT65 (assembly GCF_016612545.1). Classification (GTDB taxonomy): domain Bacteria; phylum Actinomycetota; class Actinomycetes; order Streptomycetales; family Streptomycetaceae; genus Streptomyces. The sequence goes on from NZ_JAENRY010000001.1 coordinate 128,875, forward strand.
GGGCCCGGTCGGCGGCCGTGAACCCGGCGTCGGCGCACAGGTACTTGGCGGTGTTCGCCTCCCGCCCGCAGGGCCTCCCGTTGTCGTACAGCCACGTCGCTTTGCGCAGCACGAGTTCGGCGGCGTCGAGATGGGCCAGGGAGTCCGCGAGCGGGAACTGGATGCCCTGGTTCATGCCGATCGGACGGCCGAAGACGACCCGCTCCTTGGCGTACCGCACCGCCTTGTCGAGCGAGGCCCGGCCGATGCCGAGAGCCTCCGCCGCGATCAGCATGCGCTCCGGGTTGAGGCCGTCGAGGAGGTAGCGGAAGCCCTGGCCCTCCTCGCCGACGCGGTCCTCGACGGGGATACGAAGGTCGTCGATGAAGAGTTCGTTCGAGGTGACGGCGTTGCGGCCCATCTTCGGGATCGGGCGCACGTCGATCCGGTCGCGGTCGATGTCCGTCAGGAACAGGGTCATCCCGTCTGTCTTCTTGACGACCTCGTCCGCCTTGCTGGTCCGGGTCAGGAGAAGGATCTTCTCCGACTCCATCGCCTTCGAGATCCAGACCTTGCGGCCGCTCGCGACGTAGTGGTCGCCGTCGCGCCGCGCGTACGTCGTGATGCTCGCGGTGTCGAGTCCGGCGCCCGGTTCGGTGACGCCGAAACAGACGTGCAGGTCGCCGCTCGCGATCCGGGGGAGCGTGCGGCGCTTCAGCTCCTCGGAGCCGTGCACCACCACCGGATGCATGCCGAAGATGGAGAGATGGATCGCGCTGGCCGCGTTCATGCCGCCGCCCGACCGCGCCACCTCTTCGAGCAGCAGGCTGGCCTCGGTGATGCCGAGGCCGTGGCCGCCGTACGCCTCCGGGATCGTGATCCCGAGCCAGCCGCCGGCCGCGACGGTGTCGTAGAACTCCGTCGGAAACTCGTGCGCCTGGTCCTTCGCCATCCAGTACTGGTCGTCGAAGTCGCGCAGCAGTCCGGCGACGGACTTGCGGATCGTTTCCTGGTCCTCGGTCAGTTCGAAGTCCATGCACGGGACCCTTCTCCGGTTCCGAATGCGAAACATATCAAAGGTCAGACCGAAGCAGTAGGGGACCGATAAAGGCCTACCGTCGAGTAATATCGCGCGGCAGGCCATCGGAGGAGGAACCGTGTCACGGTCCGAACGCTCATCGCTGCTGCTCGCCGGTCTGTTGGCGACTGCGGGGGTCGCCCACCTCGCCTCGCCGAGACAGTTCGACAAGACGATCCCGAGCGTCCTGCCGGGCAGGCCCCGCACCTGGACGTACGCGAGCGGTGTCGTCGAGCTGGCGCTGGCCGCGGGGATCGCGGCACCGCGCACCCGGCGAACGGCCGCGCTCGCCGCTGCGGGCTTCTTCGTGGGGGTGTTCCCCGCCAACGTGAAGATGGCGCTGGACTGGCGGGACCGCCCCACCCCGCAGAAAGCCGCGGCCCTCGGGCGACTGCCCCTGCAAGTACCCCTCGTACTGTGGGCCCGTAGTGTCGCGAAGAATGGGGAGGGACAGTCATGAGCGGTCGCCTGAACGTCGGTGACAAGGTCGAGGACTTCACGCTGCCGGACGAGACCGGCGCCGAGCGCAGCCTCACGGAACTGCTCGCCGAGGGACCGGTGGTGCTGTTCTTCTACCCGGCCGCCCTGTCGGCCGGCTGCACCGCCGAGGCCTGCCACTTCCGTGATCTGGGCGCCGAGTTCGCGGCGGTCGGCGCGCGGCCCGTCGGCGTCAGCGGTGACACGGTCGACAAGCAGCAGGAGTTCGCCGGGAAGCACACCCTCGGCATGCCGCTCCTCTCGGACGCCGACGGGACGATCCGCGAGCGGTTCGGGGTGAAGCGCGGATTCTCGCTCGCGCCCACGAAGAGGGCCACTTTCGTCATCGGAGAGGACCGCGCGATCCTGGAGGTCGTCTCCAGCGAACTGCGGATGAACACCCACGCCGACCGCGCCCTGGCCGCACTCCGCGCCCACCGGACCTGACCCAAGGGCGGCAAATGCCCTATCGCGGTTGATGCCACGCGGTAAAGGGACCATCCTGGACGATATGGAGCAGGCCTCCGCCACGGCGGTCATCAATGCCCGAGGCATCGTGACGGGGTGGAGCGACGGTGCCCGGACACTGACGGGATACCCGGCCCAGGAGGCCGTGGGCCGGTCGGTGGCGGCACTGCTCGCCGAACCCCCCTCGACCACGGCCATGACCGCTCTGACGGGCACACTGGTCCTACGGCACCGGGACGGAACCCCGCTCCGGCTCACCGCGCGGGCCTGCCCGCTGCTCGGCAGCGACGGCGCACCCGCCGGATACGTCATCACCGCCGAACCGCCCGCCGCTCCCACGCTGGCGGAGCAGGCCTTCCAGCAGGCGTCGATGTCGCTCTCCGTCTTCGACACCCAGCAGCGCTACCTCCGCCTCAACGGCGTCGCCTGCCGGGTGATGGGCGTGCCCGAGGATGTCCTGATCGGCCGGTTCTTCCCGGAGAGCGTCGAGGACGCCGAGCACAGCCGGAGCTTCCTGCACAACCTGCGGCTGGTCGCCGAGACGGGCAGGCCGGTCCGCTACAACAGCTGGGCGGGCGCTCCCGCCCTGAACAGGGAGCACGCCTGGAGCATCGAGATGTGGCCCGTCAAGGACGACTCCGACGAGGTGACCGCAGTCGCCCTCGCGGCGTTCGACAGCACCGAGCAGTACCTCGCCCAACAGCGGCTGGCCCTGCTGAACGAGGCGGCGGCCGGCATCGGCACCACCCTCGACGTGGTCCGCACCGCCGAGGAACTGGTGGAACTGCTGGTCCCGCGCTACGCCGACTTCGCCAGCGTCGACCTGCTGCCGTGGGTGCTCGGCGCGGAAGAACCACCACCGGACCTGGACGAGGAGATCGTGCTGCGGCGGGTCGCCCACGGCTCCGTCGAAGAGGGCACACCGGGCGCCGCCGTGCACTTGGGACAAGCGGACACCCACCCACCGTCCTCGCCACCCGTGCGCGCCCTGCGTGAGGGACGGGCGGTACGCAGCCAGGCCGGCGAACCCGACTTCGTGCGCTGGATCGAGGACCGCAACACGCGTTCCCCTGAAGGCCGTTCGCACCGCGAGGGCGTCCACTCGATGATCGCGGTGCCGCTGCGGGCACGCGGCACCACACTCGGCGTCGCGGTGGGCGTCCGGATGGCCCACCCGGACGACTACGCGGCCGACGACGCCGTACTGGCCGAGGAGTTGGCCAGCCGGGCCGCCGTCTGCATCGACAACGCGCGCCGCTTCGCCCGCGAGCGCTCCACCGCGCTCGCCCTCCAACACAGCCTGCTGCCACGGGACTTGCCCGGGCAGGCGGCGGTCGAGGTGGCCCACCGCTATCTGCCCTCCGGGTCGCTCGCGGGCATCGGTGGCGACTGGTTCGACGTGATCCCGCTGTCCGGCAGCCGGGTCGCCCTGGTCGTCGGTGACGTCGTCGGACACGGCATCGCGTCCTCGGCGACCATGGGCCGCTTGTGCACGGCCGTCCGCACGCTCGCCGACGTGGACCTGCCGCCCGACGAACTCCTCACCCACCTCGACGACTTGGTCACCCACCTCGCGACGGACGACACCGGCGACGAGGTCGCGGAACTCGGCGCCACCTGTCTCTACGCCGTCTACGACCCGGTCTCGCGCCGCCTCACCATGGCAGCCGCCGGACATCCACCGCCGGCCGTCGTGCTGCCCGACGGGACCGCGAGCCTCGTCCCGATGGCCGCGGGACCACCGCTCGGCGTCGGCGGACTGCCCTTCGAGGCAGTGGAGTTGGAGCTGCCCGAGGGGGCCGTCGTCGCGCTGTACACGGACGGCCTGATCGAGGACCGCGACCGCGACGTCGACCACGCGACCGCCGAACTGTGCCACGCCCTCACCGCGTCCGCCGAATCGCTGGACGCGCTGTGCGACTCGGTGCTGAAGGCCGTGATGCCGGAGGAGCCCAGCGACGACGTGGCCCTGCTGCTCGCGCGCACCCGCGCCCTGGGCGCCGACCGGGTCGCCACCTGGGACATCGAACCCGACCCCGCCCATGTGGCCGGCGCCCGGCAGGCCGCCACCGAGCAACTCACCGCCTGGGGACTGGACGAGGAGTCCTTCGTCACCGAACTCGTCGTCAGCGAACTCGTCACCAACGCCATCCGGTACGGCGAACCGCCCATCCAGCTCCGGCTGATCCGCGACCGGGCCCTCATCTGCGAGGTCTCCGACGGCAGTTCCACCTCACCGCACCTGCGCCGCGCCCACGCCTACGACGAGGGCGGACGCGGACTCCTCCTCGTCGCGCAGCTCACCCAGCGCTGGGGCAGCCGGCAGACCGACGGCGGCAAGACCATCTGGGCCGAACAGCCGCTGCCGCCGGACTGACCCGAGGACCTACTCGAAGGGGCAGCCGGGGTTCGGCGCGTCCTCCGAGAACGGCGATCCGTGCGGCAGGACGTACAGCACGTCAAGGACGAGAGGCGTGTTCCCCAGATTGCGGCCGATGTGCACGTTGCCCGAACCGGCCGGCTCCTGGATGGGGCTGCCCGCCCGGTACACGCCGTCGGAGGCGCAACTGGAGTCGAAGTGGCTGAGCGTGCCCTGCTTGACGTAGCCGTACAGCGGGCCGTCGTGGTAGTGCCAGCCGGTGGCCTGGCCGGGCGGAATGGTGATCTCCCGCAGGGTGTAGTCGGTGTCGCCGATGGTGGTCTGGCTGATCAGGCGGGCGGTGACTCCGGGCCCCGCCGGTGTCGCCTGGGCGGTGCCGCCGACCAACAGAGCGGCGGCGGCCACCGACCCGGTCACGGCGGTACGGAACGCGGTGCGCATACGAGAGCCTTCCGGTGAGATCGTGAACGTCCGCCGTGAACATAGAGGCAGGGAAGGCGAGTTGGGGGCGGAAACACGCAACTTCCACCCCCGTGACGCTCAGAATTCCTCGTGTGTCTCCGGGTCTCCGCCCAGCCGCTGCGGCATGTGGTCACAGAGGGCGGCCAGTTGGGCCGGGCCCAGCTCGAAGCCGAAGATGTCGAGGTTCGCGCGCTGGCGGTCCGGGTCCGCCGACTTGGGAATCGGGACGGCGCCGAGTTGGGTGTGCCAGCGCAGCACCACCTGACCGGGCGTCACGCCGAAGGCCTCCGCGACCGTCACGACAGTGGGGTCGTTCAGCAACTCCGAACCGCGCCCGAGAGGACTCCAACTCTCGGTGAGAACACCCTTCTCGGTATCGAAGGCGCGCAGTTCGTCCTGCGGGAACAGCGGGTGCAGCTCGATCTGGTTCACGGACGGCAGGACGCCGGTCTCCTTCTCCAACCGCTCGATATGACCGGGCGTGAAGTTGGAGACACCGATCGACCGGACGAGACCCTCCTCACGGAGTTTGATCATCGCCTTCCAGGAGTCGACGAACTTGCCGACCCGGGGCAGCGGCCAGTGGATCAGATACAGGTCCACGTACTCCACGCCGAGCCGCGCCCGGGACTCCTCGAAAGAAGCGAGGGTCTCCTCGTAACCGTGGTGGCGGCCCGGCAGCTTCGTCGTCACGAGGATCTCCTCGCGCGGTACGCCGCTTCGGGCGATGCCACGGCCGACGCCGGTCTCGTTGCGGTAGTTCGTCGCCGTGTCCACCAGGCGGTAGCCCATGCGCAACGCGCCGTCGACGGCCTCCTCGGCCGTCGCGTCGTCCATCGGCCAGGTGCCCAGGCCGATGGCAGGGATCTTCGTTCCGTCGTTGAGCGTGTGCGTCGGGATGCTGATCACGGTCGGACCTTCCCTTGACTGTGCGGTACACCCAGTATGGGCGGCCGGAACCACGGCCCGCGAGGCAGGACCGTCCGGCCGAGCGGAAAAGGCTCTGTGGCGGCCGAGTTCGGGCGCGCAGACTCGTCGTACGGAGGGGAGGACCCCTCATGTCACCGACCGACACCCCCGCACCCGTACTCGTCGACGCGCTGGGCAGCGAGCCGCGCCGCCCCGCCGCCTTCCGTGAACTGCTCCGGCGCGGTCCGGCCGCCGTGCCCGCCGTCCGCGAGGGCTTGCGCCACACGCGCCCGCTGGTGCGCGAGCAGTGCTGCAAGCTACTGGACGAGTTGCTCGTCCCGGACGTCGTGGACGAGTTGACCGCCCGGCTCGACGACCCCGACGCGCGCGTGCGGAGCGCCGCCGTGCACGCCCTGTCCTGCGACCGCTGCAAGTCGGACGCGGCGGCCTGCTTCCCGGACCGCCTCGCGCTGCTGCCCCGGGCGATCCGGCTCCTGGAGCGGGACCCGGATTCGCAGGTGCGGGCCATGGCCGTAGAACTCGTCGGCCTGTGGGTGCACAGCCGTCCGGGCGCTCTCGCGGCCCTTGCCCGCGCCCATGACGAGGACCCGTCACCGTCGGTCCGCAAGAAGGCCGGGTGGTACACGCCCGGCGGCCCCGTCCACCGCCGGACCGCCCCGAGGCCCGCGCGTGCCGTGCGGCGCTGAACCGAGTACACCCGGGAGCCCTGTCGCCCCGCGCGGTGATCGCTGTCACGATCTTCCTTGGAACCTGTACGACCTGGGTACGACCCGGAAGGGGCGACTCGGCAGGGACGACCGACCGAGCAGGTACGACGACGGAGCGCGCATGACGACGGACAGCGGTACGACGGACGAGGCGGTGCGGGTGGACGGCATGGAGGTGCGGCCCGCCGCCGGACACATCGGGGCCGAGATCACCGGTGTCGACCTGGCCGGTGACCTCGACGACGCCGTGGTCGCCGCGATCCGGGCGGCGGTGCTGCGCTGGAAGGTCGTGTTCTTCCGGGACCAACGGCTCGACCACACCGGGCATGTGGCGTTCGCGCGGCGGTTCGGGGAACCCGTCGTGCTCGGGCGGCGCGGCAGCGCCTCACCGGCCGGCTTCCCCGAGGTCGAAACCACCGCCGACCGGCTGGAGTTGGGCGGCCGGTTCGGCATGGAACACGAGGAGTGGCTGGAGCGGCGCCGGCACACACTCCTGCGCGGCTGGCACTGCGACCACGGCGCCCGCGTCGACCCGCCCGCCGCGACGATCCTGCGCGCCGAGACCGTCCCGCCGTACGGCGGCGACACCACCTGGTCGAATCTGGCCGCCGCGTACGCCGGACTCTCGCAGCCGGTGCGGGAGTTCGTGGACGGACTGCGGGCCGAGCACCGGCTCGGCGTCGGTTATCAGCCGCGGCCCGGCGACGACGCGTACGCCCGCCACCTCCTGGACCACCAGGTCGCCTCGGTGCACCCGCTGGTCCGGGTGCACCCCGAGACGGGCGAGCGGGTGCTGTTCGTCAACGGCTACTACCTGGAGCAGATCACCGACGTCTCCCGCGCGGAGAGCGCCGCGATCCTGGAGATGCTGCTGGCGCAGGCGACCCGGCCCGAGTACACGGTCCGGTTCCGCTGGGAGCCGGGCAGCGTGGCCTTCTGGGACAACCGGGCCACCATCCACCTCGCCCCCGGCGACAACGCACACCTCGGCTTCCCCAGGACCATGCACCGCGTGATGCTCACCGGCGACATACCGGTCGGCGTCGACGGCAAGCCCTCGGAGCCGATCGTCGGCACCGAGCCCGGCCGCTGGTGATACGGAGGTCAGGCGGCGGGCTGCCAGCCGAGCGCCGGACCCAGCTTCGTCGCCATGTCCGTGAGGATCTGTACGTAGTCCTCGTGCTCGAAGGTGAACGGCAGCGCGAACGCCACCTCGTCGATCTCCCTGAACGCGGCGTGCGCGCCCAGGAGTTCGGCGATCTCCGCCGAGGTGCCCACGATGTCCGGCGCGAACATCAACCGGGCCGGGCCCTGCGGTGACGTCGTACGGGGAGTGCGCTTGCGGGCGAACTCCTCGTACTTGGCGCGCTGTTCGGGAGACGCGGAGTCGGTGGGGATCACGACCAGCCCTTGGGAGACGCGGGCGGCCTCCCCGTCCGGGTGGTGGGCGCGGAACGTACGGACGTGGGAGAGCTGGATCTCCGCGAAGTCCCTTGACTCGTCCGGCCCTTCGGCCTTGACGACGCTGCTCGTCAGGAAGTTCATGCCGTGCTCGCCGGCCCACTTCGCCGAGCCCGTGCTGCCGCCGCCGTACCAGAGGCGACGGCCAAGACCGGGCGAGTGCGGCTGCACGCGGTCGGAGAACACCTCGAAACCCTCGACGCCGCTGAAGTCGGTGGCCGGCTTGCCACGCACGAAGTCCAGCAGCCGCCGCACCCGCTCGTAGCTGAAGTCCTCGACGTCGGCCGTGTCGGGGTAGAGCGCTTCCTTGAGCTGGTCGTAGTGCATCGGCGGTCCGACGCTCACGCCCGGGTTGATCCGGCCCCCGGACAGGATGTCGACGGTCGCCAGGTCCTCCGCCAGCCGCAGCGGGTTCTCCCAGCCGAGCGGGATCACCGCCGTGCCGAGTTCGATCCGGCTGGTGCGCTGCGAGGCCGCCGCCATGACCGCGACGGGGGAGGAGATGCCGTACTGGAGATGGCGGTGGCGCAGCCACGCGCTGTCGAAGCCGAGGCGCTCGCCCAGTTCGATGATCTCCAGCGTCGACTCGTGGCCCCGGCGCGGGTCGGCCTCGTCGAACAGGCCGATCGTCAGGAAGCCCAGCTTCCGCAACGGGCGTGAGGTGGGCGGCACGGGCTCCTCCGGCGGTCGTACGTCAGTTCTGTTCTGTCCCGATTGTGACAGGTGAACATTGCGGGCGTGTGATCAGCGCAGCGGGATGGTGATCTCGTCCTCGACCGGCGGATCGATCTCCTGGGGATGGTTGCCGGTGGCCGCGAAGCAACGCAGCCGGACCGCCTCCGGAGTGACGTCCAGCCGCAGGAAGCACTTGAAGAACGGCGGGCTGTACGTCACCGAGCCGGGCGAGAACAGCTGCGTGTAGATCTTGCGCACCGGGAGCCTGAAGTGCGAGGTGCGGTCGGGACGGCCGCCCGCGCCCAGCAGGCTCGCGACCAGCCGGATCCGTCGGGTGACATGGACCGGCGGGCCCGGGGTGCGGGTCGGCGGGATGCCGAGGCGCTCGCAGATCACGGCCGACGCCTCGGCCTCGGTGAGGGTGAAGAAGCGGCGCAGGTGCAGCCGGCGCCCGTACAGCCTGCTGTAGAAGGCCAGGGAGTCGCCGCGCAGCGGATAGCAGCGGAAGTCCTGCTCGGTGACGTTGCCGATGTCGACGCGTGGCACGGTGTGGGTGGCGTGCATGAACGCGCCGCCGCCGCCCGAGACCACGTACTGGAGCGTGCGCCCGCCGTCCAACCGCACCGGATAGCGCTGGTAGTTGTGGATGTCGCCGCCGATCGCCGCCACGAAGTGGTGCTCCGGATCGCGGACGATGTCGTCGACCGTACCGCCGCCCTCGATGGCACACGGGTCGTACTTGCCGTCCACGTACAGGGGCGAGCCGGTGATCAGGATCTTCGGCGTCGGCCCCTTCGCCACCTCCCGCAGCCAGGCGCTCTGTTCGGCGTCGATCGTGCCCAACAGGCCGGTGTCGATACCGATGATGCGCACCGGTCCCGCGTCGATCGCCCAGTACGGGCCCGGCTGGATCGCCTGTTGGTCCGGCGAGGAGCGCAACTGCCGTGCCTTGTCCAGGTGTTCGCCGTCGGTCGGGCTGGGGTGGTGCCACAGCAGCGAACGCCACCAGGCACGCGAGAGCGGTCGCGGTGCCTTCGGTTTCGGCAGCGCGGGCGCGTCGTCGCAGAAGACGCGCATGAAGCCGCCGAGGCCCTCGTACCAGTCGTGGTTGCCGGGTATCGCGTAGATGGGCGCCGGATAGGCCTGGTACGGGCGGAAGAACTTCGTCTCGTAGTCGTCCGCCGTGCCCACCGGATAGATGACGTCGCTCGCGACGACGGCGAAGTCCGTGCCCTGACTCACCTTCAGAAACCCCGGCACGACCGCGTATTGGGGATCGTCGCCCTCGCCGGTGTCACCGATGACCATGAAGGAGAAGGTGTCCGGACCGCCCCGCCGGATCACCTTGTCGGCGGGTGCTCCGGCCGCCGTGCGCTGCGCGACCCAGCGGCTGCGGGTGGTGCCGGTCGGGTCCCCGAACCAGGACGCCAACACCCCGTTGCGCGCTGCCCACAGGGTCCTCGGGTCGAGCCAGGAGACCTTCTCGACATGGGTCGGCATCAACTGCTGGTACGCGCCGCGCACCGCGGTGCCCCAACCGGCGCCCTCGGCGGTATCGCGTGAAGATTCAGACACCGGCGAACCGTAACAACGAGCCATGAAGGGCGGAGAGGCGGGGGCCTGGCAACATCAACTCGACGATGCTCGACCGAAAGGCCCCCGCATGCCCGGCGCAGCCGACTTCATCGACCTGATCCCCGACCCCGAACTCCGGTCGGACCGGCTGCTGTTGGGCATCCGCCACTTCGACGAACCCTTCCTCCTCACCGTCTCCCTCTCCCAGGGGCTCGGCTCCGGCGACCTGTGGCTGGACCGGGGCAGGGCGGGCAAGGCGCGGCTCGCGGAGTTCCGCCGGATCGGCGACCGGGTCCTGTTCGCCGTCCGCAACAAGCACTTCCTCGCCTTCGGCGACGCGGCCGCCGTACGCGCCGGGAACGAGTCGTTCGCGCTGTCCGTCGTGTGGAGCGGGCCCGTGCTGCGGGAGGAGAACGGCGCGGCGGTCGTGGACGCGACCGGCCTGGTCGTCGCCGACCACGACCGGGTCGCCGAGCATCTGTACGCGCACGAGCAGGGCGACTACACGATCGACGAGTCCGCGAGCCTCCCGCTCGTCGCCGACAGCCGCACCGGACCGCGTGCCGTCCGGCTGCCCGCGCTGCTCACCTTCCGCGGCCCCGGCCGGGGACAGGCGGTGCGGGCCGTCGCCGCCGACCCGCGCGCCCTCACCGTCGTCCAGCAACTGAACCTGCTGCGACTGCCCGCGTCCCCGCTGCCGGTACGGCGCTACCACCCCGCCTCGGGCGGCTACGGCATCGGCTACGCCGACCACGGCCTCGTCGGCCGGGCGAGCACCCAGGTCAAGCTCCAGCCCCGCTTCCGCGCGGAGGCGGGCGGCGCCCCGATCGTCTTCCGGATCGACCCGGCCGTCCCCGAACCCTTCCGCTCGGCGATCGTCGAGGGCGGCAACTGGTGGCAACAGGCCTTCGCCCGGATCGGACTCCCGGGCGCCTACTGGGTCGAGCCCGGCGACGAAGGCTTCGACCCCTACGACCCGGACGTCAACGGCGTGGTCTGGGTGCACCGCTCGGGCCGCGGCTGGTCCCTCGGCCAGGGACTGACCGACCCGCGCACCGGCGAGATCCTGCACGCCCGGGTCCGCCTCGGCTCCCAGCGCGTCGAACAGGTCCGCGCGCTCGGCGAGGCACTCCTCGCCCCCTACGGCCGCCCGGACGAAGCCCAACGCCTCGCCGCCGTCGAGGAGTTGGTGCTCGCCCGGCTGCGCCAACTCGCCGCGCACGAGATCGGCCACGCGCTCGGCTTCATGCACAACTTCGCCAGCACGGGCCACCCCGAGCCGTCCGTCATGGACTACCCGTACGCACGCATCCGCGTCACGGACGAGGGCGCCCTCGACCTGTCCGCCGCGTACGGCACGGGACTCGGGCCGTGGGACCACTTCCTGGTCGCGCACGCCTACGGCCGGTTCGACGCCGGTGGCGAGCAGGCCCGGCTCTCACAACTGCGGCGTGAGGCAGCCGAGTCGGGCCTGACCTACCTCTCCGACGAGGACGCCCAGGGCCCGGACGCCGCGCACGCCGACGCCGTGACCTGGGTGAGCGGACCGGACGCCCTCCAGGCGCTGGACACCATGCTGAGGGTCCGCCGTATCGCCCTGGGCGGATTCTCCCGCGGGGTGCTGCCGCCCGACCGGCAGACCGGCGAACTGGAGGAACGGGCCGTCCTGTTGCAGCTCCTGCACCGGCACGAGGTGACCGCGGTGGCCCGACTGGTCGGCGGGGTGCGCTACACGTACGGCCTCGCGGGCGAGGACGGCCGGGGCACCCGGCCCGTCGAGCCGGCCACCCAGCACACGGCGCTCGGCCGACTCGCCGAACTGCTGCGGGCCGAGCAACTCGCCCTGCCCGGCGCGGTGTTGGACACTCTCACCCCGCCCGCGATCCGCTACGACCGGACGGACCAGTACCTCGACACGGGCGCCGGGCGGATCTTCGACCCCTTCGAGGCCGCACGGGTCGCGACCGCGCTCGTCACCAAGGAACTGCTGGACCCGGCCCGGCTCAACCGGGTGGCCTGGCAGCATGCCACCGATTCCGCGTCTCCCGGTCTCACCGACCTCGTCGACGCGCTCCTGGCCGCCACCTGGCGCCGTACCGACCCGGTACCCACCGACCTGCCCGGCGGAGCCGCCGTCCAGCACGCGGCGGACTGGACCCTCCTGAACCATCTGCTGACCCTGCTCGACGACCCGGCTCTGTACGCACCGGTACGAATGGCACTGCGCGGAGCCGTACGGCGGCTCGGGACGGAGCTGCGCTGCGAGGGCGACGAACAGGCACGTGAGGCGGGGGAGTTGATCCGGACGTTCCTCGCCGACGCCGGGTCGGTGCGCGTCGACCTTCTGCCCAGGGTGCCGCCGGGGGCACCCAACTGAGCATGTCGTACGCCGTGTCACCGACTCTTGTGGTTCAACTCCGGCGGTCCAGTGCGGTGTTGCTCACCACTCGCCGGGGCGCTTCGGGGCCCCGTACGGGTCCGGTCGGCCGACCGTCGGGTTGTTCCCTGTGTCGAAGAGCGAGTCGGGGCGCCGGGTGGGCTGCTTGCCGTTCCGGTCAGGGCCGACCGGGTGGCGGGCGAAGGAACGGTCCCAGTCGCCCTCGCCCATCACCAGCAGCGGGTCGAACATCACGACGACCCCGGCCAGCAGCAGGAAGATGGCCGGCCCCAACAGCATGGGCAGCAGAATCGAGTTGGCCGAGTCGCCGGTCCATGCCCCGCCGGTGCCGTGCAGATGGACGCTCACGGCGGCCATGCCCGTGTAGTGCATCCCGGACACGGCCACGCCCATCACCAGGCTGGCGCCCAGGCTGGCCAGGAAACCCCGGATGGAGACGGCCGCCCACAGGGCCGCCGTGGCGGCGACGACGGCGATCACCACGGAGAGCGCGACCGTGCTGGTCCGGTACTCGATGTCACCGTTCAGCCGCAGGGCCGCCATGCCCAGATAGTGCATGGCGGCGACCCCGAGGCCGGTGATGACTCCGGCCGCGGAGAGTGTGGCCGTGGTCGCGCCGCGGTATCCCACGGCGAACACACCGATGCCGACCACGGCGATCGCCACGGCCAGACTCAGCACCGTGAGGCCGACGTCGTAGCCGATCCGGGTCTCCTCGACCTGGAAGCCGATCATCGCGATGAAGTGCATCGTCCAGATGCCCGTGCCGATCGACGTCGCGCCGAGCGCGAGCCAACCCGCCTTCCACGACTGCCGGTTGTGCAGGGACCGCACCACGCAGCGCAGTCCCAGGGCCCCGCCCAGACAGGCCATCAGATAGGCCGCCACCGGAGTCACCGCACCGTAGCGGAACCCGTCGATCGTGCCTTGCATGAGCCAACTCCCCCCAGAGCTATGGCTTCCTGTGGGGGGAGTATGTATGGATCAGGGCCCGATCGCGCAACCTTTTCACGTCAGCAGTCGATTAACTCTCCGCTTTCCGGGGGGCACTTCGGTCCCATCGAGGGCGATACGGGACAGAAGGCGTCAGGGCTGTTGCGGCTTCTCGCGGTCGATGAAGTCCTTGGCCTTGTCCTGCGCCATGTCGACCTGCTTGGCGTGCTTGCCGCCGGTGCGTTCGTCGATCATGTCTCCCGCCCGGTCCACACCTTGCTTGGCCTGGTCGGAGTGCTGACCCAGCATTCCCTTGACCTTGTCCATGAACGACATGGGTGTCCTCCTTCGGACGTGCGTTTGCCCTCTCAGCATCCTCCGGCTTCCCGTGTGCCGCATTTCGGTGGTCATGGGGCGTGGGCTCAGGTGCGCACCAATGGCTCGATCCCGTCGGTGGCGCGGGCCTCGCGGGTGCGGGACACGGCGAGCAGAAGTGCCTGGAGGACCGCTCCGGACAGGCCCACCCACAGGGCGAACCGATAGCCGACCCGGTCGGCCAGGAGTCCGCCCAGGGGCGCGCCGATCGCGACCGTTCCCCAGTTGAACGAGCGGATCGTGGCGTTCATCCGGCCCCGGAGCCGGTCCGGCGTGACCGCCTGGCGGTAGCTCATCTCCACGGGGCTCTCCAGCGAGATGGCGCCGGAGACCACGAAGAAGGCCAGTGACACCGAGACCAGCGCCCACGGTCCACGCTGGGCCAGGACCAGCGGCAGCCAGCCGACGGCGGCGACGACACGGCCGACGATCAGGACGGCGCCGACGTCGAACCTCCGCGCCGCGCGTCCGGAGAACGCGCCGCCGAGCACGCCACCGACGCCCGCGCAGGCGTACGCCACGCCCAGACCGAAGTCCCCGATCCGCAGCTCACGCAGCGCGAAGACCACGAAGACCGTGCTGACGACGGTGTTGAAGAGGAGCATCAGATGCGAGGTCAGCGCGATGGACGCCAGGGTCCGATGGCGATAGACCCAGGCCACGCCCTCCCGAAGTTCGCTGAGCAGACTCCGGCGCGCGCCTCGGTCGGGAACGGGGTCGGGGGCCCGCACCGAGCTGAGCAGCAGGCCGGACACCAGATAGCTGACGGCGTCCACCAGCACGGCGAGCGGAGCGCCGACCAGCCTGATCAGCACTCCCGCGAGCAGCGGCCCGGTCGACCCGGCCGCCGCGTCGGCCTGCCCCACCCGGGCGTAGCCCACGTTGAGGAGTTCCTTCGGGACGAGCTGCGGCACGTAGGAGTGGCTGGCCGCCTCGAAGAACAGGCAGAGCAGCCCGAAGGCGAAGACGCACGCGCACAAGGTGGCGATATCGAGCCGGTCCAGTGCGTACAGCAGCGGGATCGCGCCGAGGAGGACGGCCCTGCCGAGATCCATGGCCACCATGACCGGCTTGCGCCGGCACCGGTCCACCAGCACCCCGGCCAGGAGCCCGAAGAGCAGATAGGGCGCCCAGCGGGCCGCGTTGACCAGACCCACCTCCGTGGCGGACGCGTTCAACGTGACGGCGGTGAGGATCTGCAGCGCCAGCCCGGTGATCTGCGAACCGAACGAGGAGATCGCGGAGGCGGTCCAGAAACGTACGTACCCGGGGACGTCCACCAGGCGCGGCATGATCGGACCGTATCAAGGAAGCGCTTTCGTACGGCAGTTGGGCCACCGGCGACTACCGGTCACGGCAGTACCGACGACGCCACTGCCCTCCCCGCGAGCAACGCGGCGACCGGATCGGCCGCCTCGTCCAGCTCGATGAGCACCGTGTCGGCGCCGGGCGTACGGGACATCACCTCGGCCCAGCCCTTCCAGTCGACGATGCCCGAGCCCAACTCGGCCATGTAGGGCTGCTGTTGCGCGAAGACCGTCTCGTCGATCGTGAGTTCCACGTCGATGGGCCTGACCGCGTCCTTCCAGTGCGCCAGCGCCACGCGCCGCGCGTGCCGGTCGGCCACGGCCACCGGATCGCCTCCACCGAGGGCGATATGGCAGGAGTCGGGGCACAGCCAGACGTAGCGCGGGTCGGTGAAGGCCATGAACAGGTCGATGTCGCGCTCGTACCAGAGGGTGCTGTTGGACTCCGTGTGGAAGGCGAGCCGCACGCCCTGCCGGGAGACGGCCTCGCCCACCGCGTGCGCGATGTCCGCCATACGCGTCATGTACGGGGCGTCGACGAACAGGGGCGGCCGGGTCCCGAAGGTCGTGCGCATCGGCAGGCCCGCGACGAGGAGTTCGGCCCCCACGTCGACGAGGAAGGCCGCGCGTCGTTCGGCGTCCGCGACGATCGCGGGGAGGTTCCCGGGGTCCCGCCAGTCGGGGCTGTCCTCCCCGGCGACGAACGCGCTCACGACGGACAGCCCGCGGGACACCAGCTCGCGGCGGAAGCCCTGCGCGCTGCCGAAGGCCCGCAGCGCCGACGCGATGTCGCCCGGCGCGAAGGTGAGTTCGAGGCCGGTGACGCCGGCCTCGTCGAGCGCGCCCATCACCCGGTCCCAGAAGCGCTCGGGGTGAGCGAGTGCCCACGCGCGCACGGCGTCCGCGGAGGGGAGGTGCCAGAAGTCCGGGTGGTAGAAGGTGACGATGTCGGTCGCGAAGCGTGGACTCATGCGGTGCCTCCGCGTGCGTTGTAGACGACGATGCCGTCCGTCTCGTCCACCGCCTTGCGGTAGTTGCGGAACACGGTCAGCGCCTCGTCCCGCAGCACATCTCCTACGACCTCGATGCCGCGCGCCTCGAACTGCCCGGCCCAGTCCGCGCCGAGCGGGCCCTCGTCGAACGTGGTGATCTCCTCCAGTTCCGGGCCCTCGCCCGCGACGACCAGCGTGCGCACCCCGGACCACAGCGTGGCGCCGTAACACTGCACGCAGGGGCGCCAGTTGACGACGAGTTCATGGGACGGGAGGCCGGTGGCGCCCAAGTCCCAGTCGCCTACGGCCCGTTGGGCCAGCCCGAGCGCCATGACCTCGGCGTGTGCGCTGGAGACTCCCGAGGCGAGGACGACGTTGACGCCCACCGAGACGATACGGCCGGTGTCTCGCTCGGCGACGAGGGCCGCGAACGGACCGCCGTTGCCCTCCCGCCAGTTGCGGTCCGCGAGCCGGTGCACGAGGCGCATCCGGTCCGCGCGGCCGGGGACGACGGCGGGCACGTCGGCCACCTCGTCGTCGATCCACGCGGGCAGCGCCACGCGGTACTCCTTCACGATGTCGATCACGTCCGTGCTTCCTCTCAGTGCGCGGCGAGCGGCGCGGTTCTGTTGGTGACCGCCTGGGCGGCCCGTACGGCCGTCACCGCGCCGGTCAGGGTCACGTTGGCGGCCATCGCCGTGGGGATGACCCCGGTGCCGGCGACGTACAGGTTGTCGAAGCCCCACACGCGGCCGTCCGGGTCGCACACGCTGGTGCCGTCGTCGGCGGTGCCCGAGCGGACGGTGCCGGTCAGATGCAGGGACGAGCCGGGCGGCAGCAGGGCGAGTTCGGTCGCGGGGTCGAAGGGGCCGAACTCCTCGGCCAGGGAACGGACTTCGGCCAGTCCCCGGTCGATCAGCGCGCGATCGGCGTCGGAGTAGGCGAACTCGACGCCGATACGTGGCAGTCCGGCGAGGTCGGTCCCCGACTCCGAGAAGACGAGCCGGTGTTCGGGCCGCGCCTCGACGGGCACGAGCAGCGACATGCCCACGCCGTGGGCGAGAGGCCGACCGCTGTCGTCGACGTACGTCCGGTTCATGATCTGGTGGTGGAACGGCTGCGCGGGCCCGTTCTGCGGCACCCACAGCGAGTCCGTGCTGAACTCGCCGGGGCGGGGCAGCGGCAGCTCGTCCAGGGCGATGCCGAACCGGTCCAGATCCAGCAGGACTTGGGCCGTGATGAACGCGTGCTCGTTGAGGTGGCGGCCCAGCGCGGCGGGGCGGATGCCCGAGGCGAACAGCAGTTGCGGGGTGCGCAGCGCGTCGGCGCACACGATCACGGTGTCCGCGTGGAGCACGGACTCCGTGCCGTCCGCGACACTCCGTAGCCGGGCGCCGCCGACCCGGCCGTCCGAGACGAGCAACCGGGTGGCGAGCGTGCCCGTGAGCAGGGTGAACGCCGGGTCGCCGCCCGCCGCGATCGCCGGGAAGATCGTCCCGGGTGCCGTGCGGGGCATGGGGCCCGAGTCCGTCGCCGTGACGGCCATGGGCATCGGCTGCGGGCGTCGGTCCTCGGGCGCGGTGTCGTCGTAGCGGCGGCGCAGCACGTCGAGGACGATCCGGCCGACCTCGGTCGGGCCGATGGGGGAGGGGGAGACGGCGAGCAGACGGCGTGCGGTGTCCAGGTCGGCCGCCCAGCGGGCCGGGTCGCCGAAGTCGAAGACCTCGTCCCCGGCGGGCCATGGGGTCGCGGCGGTCCAGTGGACGCCCATGCCGCCCGCGTTCCACGCCAGTGCCGTCGCGGGCATCGCCTCGCTGTCCTCGCCGAAGGCCAGCGCGTGGACCATGCCCGGCGGCAGACCGGTGAGGCCGCCCGCGACCTCGCGCACCACCTCCGCGCCGGTGTACATGCCCTGGACACCGGACTCGACCCGTTCGTTGTACCGCGACCACAGGGCCGGGTCGGCGACGTCGTGCAGATGCAGTCCCGGTGCCCCGCCGATCGCGCTGCCGCCGTCGACCATGGTGATACCCAGTCCCGGATCGCTCTCCCGCAGCAGCCGGGCCACGACGGAACCCATGATGCCGCTGCCCACGATGAGGACGTCGGTGTGCGGGGTGTCGGTCACAGGGAGACTCCAAAATCGTTTGTCGTGGGGGGAGTTAGGCACTGGGGGCGAGCGGGCCGAACAGCTCGGTGTCCATGCGGTCGAGCGCCAGTTTCACCGCGCCGATGAGCGCGGCGTCGCGGCCCAGCCCGGTGGCGCACAGTTCGATCGCGGGGGTACGGGCGACGCGCATCGCCTCGCGCACCCGGGGGAGCAGCACGTCGGCCGCGTCCTCCAGACCGCCGCCGAGCACGATGAGCGAGGGCGCGACCGTCCACGACAGGGTGGTGAGGATCGAGGTGATGTTCTCGACGAACTCGTCCACCTCGGCGAGTGCTTCCGCGTCACCGGCGCGGGCCGCGTCGAAGCGCTCCTGCGCCACCTTGCGCTGGTCCGGTTCCGGTGAACTCAGCAGGGCCACCGGGCGGTCGGCGATCGTGCCGGTCGGGATCGACTGGGCCTCGACGATCTCGCCCGCGGCGCCGTCCAGACCCCGGTGCACGGCGCCCCGGATCAGGATGCCGAGGCCGGTCCGGTTGCCGAGGTGCGCCCAGACGACGTTGTCGTGGTCACCGGCCACACCGCGCCAACGCTCCGCCAGCGCACCTAGGTTGGAGTCGTTGTCCGCGAACCAGGGCATCCCGATCCGCCGCCGCAGTTCGTCGGGCAGATGCACGCCCTCCCAGCGCGTGGTGTGCACCAGACGTCGTACGACCCCCTCGTCGTCGATGGCGCCGCCGCCCGCCACAGCGCCGGCGCGCAGCCGGTCCGGGGAGCCGCCCGCGTCGACGAGCGCCTCCCGCACCAGGTCCGCCGCGTCGTCGAGCGTGACCTGCGGGTCCTGGTAGGCGCGCAGCCGGCGGTGCGCCCGGCCGACGATCCGGCCGCGTACGTCGGCGACGACGGCGGAGGCGTCCACGGTGTTGATGCTGACGGCCGCCAACAGGGCGTGTTCCGCCCGCAGTTCGTACCGACGGGCCGGTCGCCCGGCGGAGCCGCTGGTCGGTATCCGCTCCAACTCGGCCACCCAGCCCGCCTCGACGAGCGAGTCCAGGATCAGCTCGATGGTACGGCGGGACAGACCGGCCTGCTCGGCGAGCGCGGTCAGGGTCGTGGGTCCCGAGGACACCGCGAGCGCGCGCAGGACGACCGAGGTGTTGACGCGCCGCACGGCGCTCTGGTTCATCCCCGACATCAACACCCCTCCGCCTCCTCGGACCTGCCCAGCCCGACCGGGACGAACACACCCGTCTCCGTCACAGGTGTCATCGCATCCCCGATCCGGCGATGCCCTGCACGAAGTAGCGCTGCAGGAACAGGAAGAGCACGAGGACCGGCAGCATCACGACGATCGCGCCGGCGAGCACCAGGCCGTAGTCGGTGACGTGCTGGGCCGCCTGGCTGGTGGCGGCGAGGCCGACCGGGAGGGTGTAACTCGCCGTGCTCTGGGCGACGATGAGCGGCCAGATGAAGTTGTTCCACGAGTTCAGGAACGACATGATCGTGATCGTCGCGACCGCCGGACCGGCCAGCGGAAGGAAGATCCGGAAGAAGATCCGGAACTCGCCCGCGCCGTCGATGCGCGCCGCCTCCAGCAACTCGTCGGGCACCGACTGCGCGTACTGCCGCATGATGAACACCGACAGCGGGAGCGCCACGCCGGGCAGCGCGATCCCGGTGAGGGTGTCGGCCAGACCCATGTCGACGGTGATCACGAACTGGGTGACGAAGACCGTCGTGAACGGCACCATCATCGCCGCCATCACGGCACCGAACGCCAGCCGCCTGCCCGCGAATTCGAGCTTGGCGAGGGCGTATCCGGCCGCCGAGGCCGCCACGATGTTGCCGATCACCACCATGAGGGCGACCAGCACGCTGTTGGTCAGGAACCGCCCGAAGCCCTCGGTCCGGAACAGCCGCACGAAGTTGTCGAGCGTGACGTGCCGCGGCAGCCACGCACCCGGATCGGAGCGGATCTCGTCCAGGCCGCGCAGCGAGCCGCTGACCACCCAGAAGAAGGGCAGCAGGGTCAGCAGCGCGCACAGCACCAGTGCGCCGTACAGCAGCGGGCGACCAACGGACCGTGTGCGTACGGCGGTTGGGTCCTCGACGGTGGCGGCGGTCAGGTCGGCGTCGTTCAGCGACGCGGCTACGGCGGTCATGTGCGGGGCCTCAGCAGTCGGAACTGGACGGCACTCACCAGCAGCACGAGCAGCAGCATCACGAAGGACGCGGCCGAGGACATGCCCAGTTGGCCGGACCCGAACTGGTGGTAGGTGTACAGCGACACGGACTCGGTGGACCCCAACGGGCCGCCGTCCGTGAGGAGATAGGGCTCGTCGAAGACCTGGAGATAGAAGACGGTCAGCAGCACCGACACCATGAGGGTGGTCGGCAGCAGGAGCGGCAGGGTGATGTGCCTCAACTGCCGCCATCTGCCCGCCCCGTCGAGCGCGGCGGCCTCGTACACGTCCTCCGGCACGGCCTGGAGTCCGGCCAGGAACAGCACCATCGCGGTGCCGAAGTTGCGCCAGACGCCGAGCAGGATGACCACGGGCATCGCGAGGTGCGGATCGTCCAGCCAGTTCGGCCCGGCCAGGCCGACGTAGCCCAACGCCTTGTTGACGGTCCCGCCCGCGTTGAAGGCGTACTGCCAGATGAGAGCGACAGCGACGACGTTGGTGACGACCGGTGCGAAGAAGACCGTACGGAACACCCCGCGCAGCCGCCGGATCCCGGAGTTCAGTGCCATCGCCAGCCCGAAGCCGATCGCCATGGTCAGCGGCACACCGACGGCGACGAACACGGCGGTGTTCAGGATGTCCCGCAGAAAGGTCGGATCCTGGAACAGGCGCAGGTAGTTGTCCAGGCCGGTGAAGTCGACCGCGAGCGGATGGCGCAGGTCCGAGCCGCGCAGATCGGTCAGGCTGAAGCCGAGCGCGGCCACCGTGGGGATCGCGGTGTAGAGCAGGAACACGACGGCGAACGGCGCGAGGAACAGCCAGGCGACCGCCGTACGACGGGAGGTGCGTGCCCTGCTCCGTCTCCCCGGGGCGAGCGTGGTGGTCATCCGCGGCTCACTCCGCTCCCGTGCCGAGGCTCTTGGCGTACGCCTGGATGCTCGCCGCGGCCTTCTCCGCGGTCTGGGTGCCCTTGGCCACGGTCTCGACCTCCTTGCCCAGCCGGGTGGCGACCTGCTGCCAAGTGCCCACCTGCGGAAAGGCCTTGGTGTTCTTGAGCTGGGTGAGGAAGGCGTCGAGGAGCGGCTGCTTCTTGACGATCGGATCGTCCCAGGCGGAGATCACCGCCGGCAGCGAGCCGTACGCCGAGTACTGCGCGACCTGCGTGCTCGGCTTCGAGACATGGCGGACGAACTTCCACGACGCGTCCGTGTTCCCGCTGTCCGCGAGGACGCCCCACGTGCCCCCGGCCGAGAAGGAGGTGCTGCCCGAGGCGCCGGCCGGCAGCGGAGCCGTGGCGACATGGGCCGCCGTCCAGCCGGTCTGCTTCGCGGCGGTGTCGAGCTGCCCGAGCACCCAGGGGCCGGTGATCATCGTGGCGGTCTTCCCGGACACGAAGTACGGCTGGGAGTCGAGGAAGGTGGGGGTGGCGGTGTCGGCCGAACCCGAGGTGAAGAACGACGCGTTGTACTTGAGGGCGTCGACCATCGCCGGTGTGTCGAGGTTCCAACTGCCGTCGGACGAGAGGAGGTTGCCGCCCGCCTGCCAGGCGTACATCGCCACGTCCTGGCCGTTGAAGATGTCCCAGCCGTTGTCGGCCGCGAGACCGTGCCCGGCGCCGGCGCCCTTCAACGCCTTGAAGAACGGCACCATTTCGGCCCACGTGGTCGGCGCCGTGACGCCCGCCTTCTTGGCGAGGTCGGCGCGGTAGACGAGGGCGTACGTGTACGCGTACCAGGGCACCGTGTAGGCCACGTCCTTGACCAGACCGGCGTCCCACAGGCTCTTGAAGAAGACGCCGGAGTCGACGAGCCCGTCCGGCACCGGCCGCAGGATCGACGGGTCGAGGAACTGGGCCTGCGACTCGGGGAAGAACTGGGCCACATCGGGGCCCTTGCCCGCCGCGATCGCGGCCTGGAGCTTCGTGTAGTAGTCGGCGTTCGGTATCAGCGTGAACTTCACGGTGACGTCCGGGTTCGCCGCCTTGAAGGGCTTGATCACCTTGTCGAGGACGTCGGCGTCGCCCTGGGCGGCCCAGACGTTGACGGTGCCGGTGGCCGGTTTGTCGTCGATGGACTCGGCGGTGGCCTTCGCGGTGGCCGTGGCGGTGTCGCCGCGCCCACAGCCGGCGAGGGCGAGGGTGCCGAGCAGTGCGGTACCGGCGGACAGTCTGAGGACGCCGCGGCGGGAGGGGTTGGACACTCGGGACTCCTGTCTCATGGGGCGCTGAGGACAGTGCTGGGATTTCCGGGAGCTGCGGGATTTCCGGGCAGCGCGGGATTTTCGGGAAAAGCAGCGTTATCGGTCCGGCGGCCGTAATGCGGCTGATGGGACCTCTGTGGCTGACTGCGACGTTAGGAAGGGTCTGTTTCGCCGGCGTGGCTCAGCCGTCACGAATAATTTCGGAACTTGTAGCGAAATCCCTGACAGAGGGAAAACCCTTGAGTGCCCCTGACCTGCGTGACATGGACGGGTCAACGCTGTCATCCTCCACGCAGCCACCCCCACGGATCCTCCACGGATTGGTCAAAGTTCTCCCAGTCCCGCACAGCTCAGCTCTTCCCGGACAGCAGACCCGGCTGTCCGGTCTGTCACCGGCCGCGTTCGCGGTCGTCGCAGTAGGAGTAAGAGTGAGACGCATCCCCCGTAAGCGGATGGCGGTAGGAGCCCTGGTCTCCACCGCCGCTTTCCTGGCCGTCGGCGTCCAGTCGGTGCCGGCGACCGCGAAGCCCGCCTCCCCCCACCCGAGTCCGCTGCTCACCGGCAGCCTGGAGGCGAAGCTCACCCCGGCCCAGCGCACCGCCCTGGTGAAGAGCGCCACCGCGAACAGCACGACGACCGCCCACACCCTCGGCCTCGGCGCCAAGGAGAAGCTGGTCGTCAAGGACGTCGTCAAGGACAACGACGGCACCGTCCACACCCGCTACGAGCGCACCTTCGCCGGTCTCCCCGTCCTCGGCGGCGACCTCGTCGTGCACACCCCGCCCGCCAGCAAGGCGACCGGCACGGTGAGCGCGACCTTCAACAACAAGCACACCCTCACGGTCCCCTCGACGACCCCCTCGGTCGCCAAGTCGACCGCCGAGACCAAGGCCCTGACGACCGCGAAGGCCCTCGACGCCAAGGCGCCGAGCACCGACAGCGCCCGCAAGGTCATCTGGGCCGGCACCGGCACCCCGAAGCTCGCCTGGGAGACGGTGATCAGCGGCTTCCAGGACGACGGCACCCCCAGCAAGCTGCACGTGATCACCGACGCCACCACCGGCAAGGAGCTCTCGCGCTTCGAGGGCATCGAGACCGGCACCGGCAACACCCAGTACAGCGGCACGGTCTCGCTCAGCACCACACTGTCCGGCTCGACCTACCAGCTGTACGACACCACGCGCGGCGGCCACAAGACGTACAGCCTCAACAACGCCACGTCGGGCACCGGCACCCTGATGACCGACTCCGACGACGTGTGGGGCACGGGCTCGGGTTCCAACACCCAGACCGCCGGCGCGGACGCGGCCTACGGCGCCCAGACGACCTGGGACTTCTACAAGAACACCTTCGGCCGCAGCGGCATCAAGAACGACGGCGTCGCCGCCTACTCGCGCGTCCACTACAGCACGGCGTACGTCAACGCCTTCTGGGACGACGACTGCTTCTGCATGACGTACGGCGACGGCACCAGCAGCACCCACGCGCTGACCTCGCTGGACGTGGCCGGCCACGAGATGAGCCACGGCGTCACCTCCAACACCGCCGGTCTCAACTACACCGGTGAATCAGGCGGGTTGAACGAGGCGACCTCCGACATCTTCGGCACGGGCGTGGAGTTCTACGCGGCGAACTCCACCGACGTCGGTGACTACCTCATCGGCGAGAAGATCGACATCAACGGCGACGGCACGCCGCTGCGTTACATGGACGAGCCCGACAAGGACGGCGGCTCCGCCGACAGTTGGTACTCCGGCGTCGGCAACCTCGACGTGCACTACTCGTCCGGCCCCGCGAACCACATGTTCTACCTGCTCTCCGAGGGCAGCGGCACCAAGACCATCAACGGTGTCACCTACAACAGCCCGACCTCCGACGGCGTGGCCGTCGCCGGTATCGGCCGGGCCGCCGCCCTCCAGATCTGGTACAAGGCGCTGACGACGTACATGACGTCCAGCACCAACTACGCCGGGGCCCGCACCGCCGCGCTCAGCGCCGCCGGGGCCCTCTACGGCACAAGTTCCGCGCAGTACGCGGGAGTCGGCAACGCCTTCGCCGGCATCAACGTGGGCAGCCACATCACCGTGCCGACCACGGGCGTCACGGTCACCAACCCGGGCAGCCAGTCCTCGACCGTCGGCACGGCGGTGAGCCTGGCGATCACGGCCAGCTCCACCAACAGCGGCACCCTGACCTACGCCGCGACCGGACTGCCGACCGGCCTGTCGATCAGCAGCTCCACGGGCGCCATCACCGGCACCCCGACGACCGCGGGCACGTACAGCACCACCGTGACCGTGACCGACAGCACCGGGGCGACGGGTACCGCGTCCTTCACCTGGACCGTGAGTTCCAGCGGCGGGGGCGGCACCTGCACCTCGACGCAGCTCCTGGGCAACGCGGGCTTCGAGTCGGGCAACACCACCTGGACCGCCACCAGCGGGGTCATCACCAGCTCCAGCAGCCAGGCGGCGCGCACCGGTTCGTACAAGGCCTGGCTCGACGGCTACGGCTCCACCCACACCGACACGCTGTCCCAGTCGGTGACGATCCCGAGCGGCTGCACGGGGACGACGTTCACCTTCTACATCCACATCGACACCGCGGAGACCACCACCAGCACGGCGTACGACAAGCTGACGGTCACCGCCGGTTCGACCACGCTCGCCACGTACTCGAACCTCAACGCGGCCAGCGGGTACGTCGCGAAGTCCTTCAGTCTGTCGGCCTTCGCGGGGACCACGGTCGCCCTGAAGTTCAGCGGCGTCGAGGACTCCTCGCTCCAGACCAGCTTCGTCATCGACGACACCGCCGTCACGACCAGCTGATCCGCTGCACCTGTTCCGTCCGGCACCCCGCACGCGCCCCCAGGCGTGCGGGGTGTCCGGTTTCCTCAGCTCAGCGGGTCCAGCGTCAGATAGGCCTGCTGCGGGTTCCCGTCGTTCACCAGGGACTCCTGGGCGCCGACGTCGTCGAACGCGAACGCGTACGCCTTGCCGTCCGCCATCTGCGCGTGGATCTTGCGCGCGTACTGGTTGGTCACCGTGTCCACGTAGAAGTTCGCGGTGGTGGTGTCCGGCTGGTTGGGGTTGACCAGGAGCGTGGAGCGGTTGAAGCCCGCGCACAGGGTGCGCGAAATGGGCCCGCGCACCAGGTCGTTGGGCGCGTCGAGGTACTTGTAGCAGCCGAAGACGCTGGCCGCGTCCGGCTTCTGGAAGGTGGTGACGACCGCTCCGGAGCTGTTGGTGAAGTTCATGACGCTGCCCGACACCCGGCCGTAGTACTTGGTGGTCGGCTGGTTGGCGAACGGTGTCACGGTCAGGGTCGAGGACGCGTACTTCGACCAGACGCGGTTGATGTAGTCGTCCATCACCGTGCTGGGCAGGGCACCCGTCTCAATGCCGTACGTCGGTGAGAGCGCTCGCAGCACCGTGCCGTCGGAACGGGTCTGGATCAGGTTGGCCCAGCCGCCCGGCTGTCCGCGCAGCGCGTTGAAGAACCCGGTGTAACCACCCGACTTGAGGTGCCCGGTGGTGGCCGTGCTCCCGTCGGACCGCTGCACCCCGACCGCGTACGGCGCGGAGAACATGTCCACCTGGGTGCTGTTGATCCACAGTCCGGAGTCGTTGAGCGTGTACTCGGACCAGCTGAAGAGGATGTTGCGGTTCGGGTCGGTCGGGTTCTGCACGGCCGGCTGCACCAGGCCGCCGGTGGTCAGCTTGAACACCAGCTTCTGACCGTACGAGAAGTAGAGACGGCCCGAGAACTTGGGGATCCGGATGGTGCTGGACTGCCCGGCCCCCGGGCCCGCGATCGACGCGTCCGGTGCCGGGGTGGGCGGGTTGCCACCGGCCGGCCAGGCGTGGAACGTGCCGGCCGCGTCGGCCCAACCCTGCTGGCCGGTCGCGAGGTTGGTGCCCAGGTCGTAGATGTAGACCGCGTCGCCGCGGCCCGAGTTGTTGGTGATCTTCAGCGGGATCGTGGCGGGTACCGCGGCATCCGCCGTCAGCGGTGTGGCCACCGCGAGCATCGTGGCCACCGCGGTCGCGGCGCCCAGGCGGCGCAGGATTCTGACGAGCACTGCTCACCTCCGTGTGGGGGGTGTACGGGAAATTGGTCCGTACCTGTGTGAGAGCGCTCTCAGAGTCGCGCCGAGCCGCGTGTGTGTCAATGAGTTGAACGAAAGGTGCCCACGGCAACTCGCGCCGTGGGCACCAGGGTTGGATGCCGTGGGCACCCGGGGAGATCAGGGGACGCAGTCCTCGGTCAGAAGGTGCGCTCCAGCAGGTCGAGCAGCGCGACCCAGTGACGCTCGTCCGCCTTCGCGTCGTACGAGGAGGTGTCGGCCTGCGTGTAGCCGTGCCGCGCGCCCGGGTAGACCTCGCAGCGGTGCCGGACGCCCGCCGCGGTGAGGGCCTCCTCGAACCGCTTGATCTGCTCCTCGGGCAGCGAGTGGTCCTGGTCGGCGTGGCCGAAGTACAGCTCTGCGGTGATGTGTTGGGCGGCGAGGTGCGGGCTGCCCGGGTCGTCGGTGGCCAGTTGCCCGCCGTGGAAACCGCCCACCGCGGCCACCCGGTCCGGGTAGGCGCCCGCGGTGTACAGCGCCAGCCGGGCGCCCATGCAGTACCCGGTGATCGCCACCGGCCCGTCGGTGACCAGCGGGGAGTCGGCCAGCCATTGCAGATAGGCACCGGCGTCCCGCTCGATGAGTTCGGGGGTGCGCGCGAGGCCCATGATCAGCGGGCCGACCTTCTCGAAGATCTCCGGCCGCGCCTCGGGGTCGATGAACTCGGGCAGCTCGACCACCGGCGCGCGACCCTGCCGGTAGAACACGTTCGGCACCAGGACCGTGTAACCGGCCTCGGCCAGCCGGTCGGCCATCGACCTGAGGTGGGGGCGCAGACCGAAGGCGTCCTGGTAGAGGAGCACGGCCGGACGGGGGAGTTCGTCGCCGGGGTGCACGAGATAGGCGTCGGCGATGCCGTCCTCGGTGGGGATGTCCACGGCTGTGCCCTGTATGGCGGTCATGGTGGGGGTGCCTCCCTGCGGATGGGCGCCCGGCCGGCTGCCGGCCCGGCGTGTTCCGATCATCGTGGCACGCCGGGTCACGGTTCCTCGGCCGGGGTCACTCGAAGCGGGAGACGTCCCCCGCGCCCTTGCGGACGATCTCGGCCTCGCCGCTGGAGAAGTCGATGACGGTCGTCGGTTCGGTGCCGCAGTCCCCGGAGTCGACCACCCCGTCCACCACGTGGTCGAGCCGGTCCTTGATCTCCCAGCCCTGGGTCATCGGCTCCTCCTCGTCGGGCAGCAGGAGGGTGCTGGACAGCAGCGGCTCGCCCAGCTCGGCCAGCAGCGCCTGGGTGACGACATGGTCGGGGATGCGCACGCCCACGGTCTTCTTCTTCGCGTTCAGCAACTGGCGCGGCACCTCCTTCGTCGCCGGCAGGATGAACGTGTAACTGCCGGGCGTGGAGGCCTTGATGGCGCGGAACACGTCGTTGTCGATGTGCACGAACTGGCCCAGCTGGGCGAAGTTCTGGCACACCAGCGTGAAGTGGTGTTTGTCGTTCAGCTGCCGGATCGTACGGATCCGCTCCATGCCGTCACGGTTGCCGAGCTGGCAGCCCAGCGCGTAGCAGGAGTCGGTCGGGTACGCGATCAGCGCACCCGAGCGCACACTGTCCGCGACCTGGGAGATCGTGCGGGGCTGCGGATTGTCCGGATGAACGTCGAAGTACTTGGCCACCCGCCGAGCTTATGCCGTGCCCGCGCCGGTCGCCGCGCGGGCCCGCTGCCGGTCGTCGGTCCGGGGGTGTACCCCGGCGGATCGGGGGCAGCAGACGAGAGCGCTCGGGTCTCTCTCCCCCCCCCGAACCCGGGCAGGATCGGCTCCGCCCGCGGCCCGCCCCCCGGGCCGCGGCGGGGCGGTTCCACCGGTGCCGGCCGCGCGGGGGTCCGTGGCCAGGCGTATGTCGGGCTCGGTCTCAGCCGCGCAGCCGTACCGGGATCTCCTGCCAGCCGAAGGCGATGAAGGACGGCACCTGGCGCAGCTCGTCCGGGTCGACGGCGAGCCGGGCGTCCGGGAAGCGGTCGAAGAACTCGGGGAGCGCGGTCAGGGCCTCCACACGGGCCAGCGGCGCCCCGATGCAGCGGTGCACCCCGATGCCGAACGACAGGTGGTCGTCGGCGCCGCGGGCCGCGTCGAAGACGTCCGCGTCGGGGCCGTAGTGCGCGGGGTCGAGCCCGGCCGCCGCGTACGTGGTGATGATGGCGTCCCCGGCCGGGACGGTGATGTCGCCGACCGTGAGGTCACTGACCGCGAAGCGGAGCGGCAGCGAGGCTATCGACGGGTGGACGCGCAGGGTCTCGTCCACCACCGCGTCCCAGCCGATCTTCCCGGCGCGTACGTCCGCGAGCTGCTCGGGACGCCTGAGCAGGGCGACGATCGCGTTGCCGATGAGGTTCACCGTCGTCTCGAAGCCCGCGCCGATCACCAGCAGCAGCGTGTAGAGGAGTTCCTCGTCGCTGAGCCGGTCGCCGTCCTCGTCGCGCACCCGGATCAGTTCGGTGGTGAGGTCGTCGCCGGGGTGCTCGCTGCGGTGGGCGATCAACGCGGGCAGCACCGTGCCGATCTGCTGCTGCACGAACGCCGCGTGCTCCGGGGTCGGGTCCGAGGTGTCCATGATGGCCGCGATCAGCCGACCGGTGTCGGCCACCAACTCGTCGGGCACACCGAACAGTTCGCAGATGATCCGCATCGGCAGGGGATGGGCGAGAGCCGCCTTGATGTCGACCACCTCGGCGTCGTCGGCCGCGACCGCGTCCAGCAGCTCCGCCGTGATCGTCTCCACCCGGGCCCGCATCGCCTCGGTGCGCCGGTGCGTGAAGCTCGGTGCCACGAGTTTGCGCAGCCGGGCGTGGTCGGTGCCGTACGTGGAGAGCATGTTGATGACGCCGATCCAGCCCAACACCCAGCCCCAGGAGGGGTGTTCGCCCATCTCGGGCCACAGGCGCCAGTGCAGCCGAGGATCCCTGCTGACCTGCGGGTCGAGGATCAGTTCCTTCAGGGTGTCGTAGCCGGTGGGGGCCCAGGCGGGGATGCCGCCGGGCAGCTCGACGGGCACGATCGGGCCGAGGGCACGCAGCTTGGCGCTCTCGGCGGCCATGTCGGCGCCGAACGGGTCGAGGGCGATGCGGTCGGGCACGGTCACGACAGGTCTCCTGGCTGGTCGGGGGAGCGGGGGCTGAACCGCACGGGCAGCGACGTGAGCGAGCGATGGAAGGGGCCCGGCCGCCAGGTCAACTGCTCGCGGGCCACGACGGGTTCGAGGTCGGGCAGCCACAGGGTGAGCCGCTCGATCGCCTCCGTCGCGATGAGCAGGGTGTGTTGCTTGACCGGGCAGGCGTGCGGGCCCGCGGACCACGACAGGTGCGAGGCGTCCTTGGGATGCCGTCCGCTGACGACCTCCTGCTCGGCGAAGTGTGCGAGCGCGCCGTACGAGACGACGACCGGTATCGCCGGCCCGATGCGCGCGCCGTGGAAGGTGACGGGGGAACGGGCGTAGTGGATCCCGTAGTTGGCGAGCGGGGTCTCGTGGTGCAGGACCTCCACCACGGCGTCCATGACCGGGCGGGCGCCACTGGTCAGCGTGGAGTAGTACACCGAGGTGCCGAGGATGCGGGACAGGGCGTTGGACACCAGGTTCGCGGTCGGCTCGTGGCCCGCGCCGAGGGTGAGGAACACCTGCCAGGTGACCTCCTCCGGGGTGAGTCCGGCCGGATGGTCCAGCAGCCAGCTCGGCAGGTCGTCGCCGCGCGACTCGGCCTTGGCGGCGATCAGTCCGAGGACGTAGCCGCCGAACTCTGCCTCGCCCGCGGCCGCTTGGGCGCCGCCCTCCATCATCATGCCCAGCGCCCGGTCCAGCCGCTCGCTCTGGCCCTCCGGCAGCCCGAAGAGGCTGTTGAAGACCAGCGCCATCAGCGGCCGGGCGAACTCGCCCACCAGATCGGCCTGTCCGCGCGGTCCGATCCGGCTCACCAGGACATGCACCGCGCGGTGCACCCGCGCCCGCAGGTCGTGCGGCTCGATCCGTTCGAAGGCGTCGATCAGCGAGGCGCGGAAGCGGACGTGCGCCGAGCCGTCCGAGAACAGGGAGTTGGGCCGCCAGCGCATCATGCCGAGGACCGGCGAGTCCTCGGCGACCGTCGACTCCCACGGCCGGGGATCGTGCGAGAACGTGTCGGTGTCGCGCAGCAGCTCCAGCGCGGCCCGCCGCTCGGTGACGACGAACGCCGGTACGCCCGGGGCGAGTTCGGCCCGGCCGACCGGACCCTGGGCGCGCAGGGCGGCGTAGTAGCCGTAAGGGTCCAGCGCGAAGCCGTCCTCCCACAGACGGACCGGGCGGGTGGGCGAGGTGGTGGTCACCGGTGCTCCGGGGGGTCGCGGTCGATCAGATGCTGGACCAGGGCGAGCAGCGCGTCGAGGGACGAGTCCGTGTCCCGGGCGTCACAGGCCACCAGTGGTGTGCCGGGCTCCAGGTCCAGGGCGGCGCGCAGTTGTTCCACGGTGTGGTGCCGGGGCGCGTCCGGGAAGGTGTTGACGGCGACGGCGTACGGCAGCGCGCTCTCCTCCACCAGCCCGAGCACGTCGAACGAGGCGTCGATCCGCCGGCTGTCGACCAGGACCAGCGCCCCGAGCGCGCCGTGGGCGATGTCCTCCCACAGCGCCCGGAACCGCTCCTGCCCGGGCGTGCCGAACAGATACAGCACGATCCCGCCCGGCAGGCTGATCCGGCCGAAGTCGATGGCGACGGTCGTCGTCGACTTCTCCCGCACCCCGTCGAGATCGTCGACCGGGACGGAGGCCTCGCTGAGCCGCTCCTCGGTGTGCAGCGGCCGGATCTCCGACACGGAGTCGATCAGGGTCGTCTTGCCCACACCGAAGGGGCCCGCGACGAGGATCTTGACCAACTCGCGTGCGGTGTCCGGCAGATGGATGCCGCTGGTGGTGCTGCCGCTAGTGGTGCCTGAGGGCGCGTAGGCCATCTGCGACTCTCTTCAGCAGGTCGGGGTCGAAGCGTTCGGCGGGCGGGATCGGCGCGCGGGCGAGCACCAGGCCCCGGTCGAGGAGACCGGCGGCCAGCACGCGCACCGCGGACACGGGCAGCTCCAGCAGGGCCGCCGTCTCCAGCACCGTCAGCGAACCGCCGTACAGGGCGTCCAGCAGGGCGAGTTGAGCCGCGGGCAGCTCGGCGGGCGCGGGTTCGCCGCTGCCGCTGAGCACCGTCAGCCGTTCCAGATGCGGGCGGCTGGGCCGGGCCACACCGCCGGTCGACAGATACGCGGGAACGAGAGGACGGCCGCCGCGGCGGCCCGTCATGCCGACGCGCCGCCGTCAACTCCCCGCGGAGCGGCGGCCATCGCCTTCTCGCCCAGCCGCGCCACCTGTGAGTGCACCCGGTGCGCCAGCAGATCCAGCCGCACCTCGCTGTCTCCGTAGGCGGCCACGCATGTCCCGTGATCCGTGGGGACGATGAGGACATAGCCGTGGTCCGACTCGATGACCACCTGCCGTATCTCCGCCCGTTCCCGGTCGGCGAACGCCGCCGCGGCGGTACGGCACGCGCCCTGCACCGTGCTGGTGATCGCGGCGACCCGCTCGCCCGAGGCCTGGGACAGCGCGTCGGTGTACCCGCGCACCAGCCCGTCCCGGGTCAGCAGCACGGCCGCCACCACATGCGGCACCTCCAGTATCGGATCGAGCACCCACGCGGTGTCGCCCCCATCGCGGCTGATCATCTAGCCGCTCCCCCTTCGTAGTCGGTCTGCTGTGTCTCGTGAGCTGTCACTGCTTCTACGGCCGTCTCGGCGTCGTCCATCGCGGCGCGCGCGGCGGCGGTGCCGGACTGGAGGGCGCCGAGTGCGGCGGCGGCCTGCTCCGGGCGGCGCTCGGGTTGGCGTGTCTCCGGCGCGACCGGTACTGCCGGTGCGGCGGCCGGGGTGCGGCGACGGCGCCGGGGCAGGCCGCCCGCATCGGGCACGGCGTGATGCCCGGACGCATCGGCCACGGCCCGTTCGTCGTGCTCGGAGCCGTAGGAGTGGGCCGGTGCGGGGGCGGATGTGCGGGT